>JAGLQN010000229.1 GCA_023136835.1 Candidatus Omnitrophota bacterium
GTCCTAAAGACGCTTGATGATGTCGGATTAGGTTATATCAAATTAGGACAATCAGCCACAACCCTTTCCGGCGGCGAGGCCCAAAGGGTTAAGCTGGCCAGTGAGTTGTGCAAATTATCAACCGGAAGCACATTTTATATCCTTGACGAACCAACAACAGGCCTTCATTTTGCTGATGTCGAGAAGCTCCTGCAGGTCTTACAACGCCTGGTTGATAAGGGCAATACCGTGCTGGTCATTGAACATAATCTGGAAGTGATCAAGAACGCTGATTACATCATTGATTTAGGGCCAGACGGAGGAGATAAGGGCGGTCAAGTCGTTTTCAGCGGCCCACCGGAGCAACTGATTAAGCACAGATCCTCTCACACAGGAAAATATCTCAAGAAAGTCCTCTAAAGACCTTAAACCTGCCCAAGTTGCAATGAAAAGTAAACCTGATATAATGGTTCTCATGTATAAACGTTTATCACACGACCTAAAACTTTTTGCCATTTTACTACTCATCGTTACAATATCGCTTGTACCCAACAGTCTTTCGCATGCTCAGGACAGCGAAAAAGAGTTGTTTCTTGTTGCTCAAAAAGCTTTTGAAGATGGATTTTATGATGTCGCAACGCGCTATATCAATCAGCTCCTTGAAGAATACCCTCAAACCAAAAAACATATTCAAGCCAAGCTTCTTTTGGGGCAATGTTATTTCTTCAAAAGCCAATATCTCAAAGCATACGATACTTTTCAAGGCCTTCTTAAGTATTCTGAATTTAAAGATGCCACGCTATTCTGGCTGGGCGAAACCTATCTTAAAGGGTCTGATTATAAACAGGCGGAAAAGCAATACCGCCAATTAATCAATCTCTATCCTGATTCGATCTATACGCCTCAGGCGTCCTATTCCTTGGGCTGGAGTTATTTTGAACAAAGTAAGTTTAAAAAAGCGAAGAAAGCTTTTCTTGGGCTTATCCGTACATTTCCGTCTCATCAGCTGACCGAGGATTCCTCTTTTAAACTTGCAGAAACAGAATATAGCCTGCACGCTTACGAAAATGCCATCCAATATTTTAAAGACTACGTCCTTAGGTTCCCAAAGTCAAGACGGCACGCTCAAGCCTATTTTTATGTCGCTGAATCCTACTATTACCTTGAAAACTTTTTAACAGCGGTCACGTATTACGCCAAAACAGCCGAGATCGCCTATGATGATAAACTGATCCTCATGGCCAAGGTCAGCCTCGGATGGAGCTATCTAAAATTAGAGAAATTCACTTTAGCGCGGCAATATTTTGAAGAATCTTACCAGTATGCCCGTGAAAAGGGCATCTTGTCAGATGACGTTTTTTTAGGCCAGGCAACATTTTACGCCGAAACCGGCGAGCTTAAGAAAGCAATCGATGCCTATAAGGATTTGATCCAGAAATTTCCCGATAGCCAACGGATCGTCGAGGCTTACCTCGGCTTAGCAAACACGTATTATCAAGAAAAAGAATATCTAAAAGCGATCAAAACCTATCGCCTCATTATTGTCCGGTCTTCAAGCGGTTCTTTTGACCGGCGAATCCTTGAAAAAACTTATTTTGGGCTGGCTTGGGCCTACCTGAAAGCCGGCGATATCGATTCTGCCGTTGAAAGCTTTCAAACAATTAAAAATAAGGCCGAAAGCAGAACGGTTAAAATCAGCGCGCTGACACAGATCGGAGATGCTTATCAGGATGCCGAGCAATTTGAAAAAGCAATCGAGGTCTACGACGATATCCTCAAGAATTATCCTGACAGCCTCTATACCGACTACGTCCAATACCGTCAAGCTATCGTGCTTTTAAAAATGGGGAAGATCGAAGCCGCGACCCTGTCTTTTCAAAGTTTGCAAACTCATTTCCCGACCAGCAAATACCTTAACGACATAAACTATTATCTATCTGTTGCTTATTTTAAAAAGAAAGACTGGACCATCGCCAGGGAATATATCTTGGACTTTATCAAAGGCCTGCCGCGAAGTAATGAATTCTTGGCCGAAGCCTATTACATCCTGGCCCTTTCGAATTTCAATCTTAAGGAATACAAAGAATCTCTGAAGACATTTTACGGAATATTAAAGGACTACCCTAATGAAACCGCTTTGGTCAAGAATGCAAAGATTTATATTGCAAAATGTGACTATAAAATGGGGGAAATCCAAGAGGCTCTAAAGAAATTTCAGGCTCTAGTCATTGAATATCCTCAATCCAAGATCGCCCAGGAATCTCTTATGTGGCTAGGAGACCACTACCTTGAAGCTTCGGATTTTGATAACGCAGTCGTGCATTACCAGAGATTTATTAATGAGTTCCCGGGAAGCGACCGGCTGGACTTAGTCCGTTATGAACTCGGCCGGGCCTATCAATCCAAAGAAGAATATGACCGGGCCGTCAATGCTTTTAAGCTTATCGATAATACACGGAATCCCCAACTGCATGCAAAGGCTAAACTCGCTATCGCCGATATTTTCTCGCGAGACCTTGATCCGGATTCCAGTATTGAAACTTATCAGAACATCATCGATACTTCTCCGAAATATAAGCGCGACGCGCATATTAAGATCGCCGAAGTCCAGAAAAAAGCTAAAAATTACACGGAAGCTATTTCCGCCTATAAGAAAGCTCTCGAATCAGATGTCAAAAACAGCGAGCATTCAAATGCCGAGTTGCAATTCCTGATTGCTGATGCTTACCAGCTCTTTAATAAAAACGATCAAGCTATCGACGAATATCTAAAAATTTCCTACCTTTACCCCAGCGATGTTTCTTGGGGGATTAAGGCGCATTTACGTATGGCGCGCATATTTGAAGATAACGAGCAGTGGAATGAAGCCAAAATCACATATGAAAAGATCATTAAATTCGAGGCGGATGAGTCTAAATTCGCACAAGAGCGCTTAGATTGGATCAACGAAAATATTAAATAATCTCAAAGACGATTACCTTTAAATTTTTTGATAAATATTTTCAAAAAACAAAAAACAACGTTATAATCAGTTGCTTTATTTCAACACTTTTCCAAAGATAGGGTCTATTAACATAAGGAGGTTCTAATGGGTGGTATATGGGAAATGAATGCATGGTCACTGATCAAATCAGGCGGTCCGATCATGGCCCCGATCATATTGTGTTCGGTTTTTGCACTCGGAATTGTCATCGAAAAACTTTTATACTTTGCTCTTATTAAAACGAATGTTCCACGGCTTAAAAAACAGGTTTTTGATTACATCAAGAATAATAGGATCAAAGAATCAATCGAACTGTGTAATGCCAACCATTCTCCAGTCGCTAAAATCCTAAAAGCCGGTATTCTTAAATTCGGCGCTTCCCGCGAGGAAATCAAAGAGAGCATGGAAGACGTCAGCCTGTTCGAGATCCCCAAACTGGAAAACCGTTTAAGCGCTTTGGCCACGATTGCGCATATCAGTCCGCTCCTTGGCCTTTTAGGTACAGTCGCCGGAATGATAGCAAGCTTTCATACCATCCAGGTACGCGCGGCTTCGCTCAACCCCGTAACGCCTGGTGATCTAGCGGGAGGAATCGGAGAAGCTCTTCTGACAACAGTTGCCGGGCTCATGGTCGCTATTCCGACATTCGTGGCATACAATTACTTCGTCCATCGAACAAATCATTTTGTCCTGGAAATGGAACGCGGCGCCACTGAACTGGTCAATTTTATATGTCAGGTTACCGAAACACAACCATAAGGAAACAGTAGTGAAATTTAAACGGCACACAAAATTAGAATATGGCCTTGAGCAAATCGATATCGCACCGCTTATTGATGTCATTTTTCAGCTTCTGATCTTTTTTATGCTCTCATCTTCTTTTACGTTTCAATCGGGGATCAACGTCAAACTGCCAAAAGCTGTAACCAGCGACATTATCAGGGAAGAAAACTTTATTGTAACGATCACCAGTGAAAACGTGACCTACTTAAATGGAACGGTCATAACGTTAAAGGAATTAAAACAAAGCCTGAGCCAACCTGGCAGCAAGGACCGCCCGCTTCTTATTAAAGCCGACCGGCGGGCTTCTGTTGGCCGAATCGTCGACGTTTGGGACCTTTGCCGTGATCTGGGCATCGAAAGAATCAATATTGCCACCAATCAAACCAAGTAATGTTTTCAAGCGCGAGCATCTTACAGTCTATTTCCAAAAATTTTTCTTTTTATGAACACCAAATCTCTTTTTTTCACATCCTTTCTTATAGCCCTATTATGCCATTGGTTCATTTTTAATTTTTTCACATTCATATTTTCCATTGATCCCGGTTCGTTTAAGCCGAAATTTTTTTTCTTAGGTCCAATATTACAGCAAAGTGATGTCAATCAGAGTTCACCCGGAGCTGACACCGGCAAAAAAGGCCCTGTCGCTTCAAATCATTTCGACCATGATAGGCCCGTCCTTAAAAACATCTACTATGAAATTTCAGACCCGGAAAAAAAACCGTTCACAATAAAAACAATTAGGAAACCCCTTGCACCACAAACCACCGAGGAACAGGAAAAGCTTCTGATCAAATCAACATTTCAATCAACAATAGAAGAAGTAAAAACGGAGGGGCCCGACAAGAAATTGAGCATTCGGCCTTATCAGCCATTACGGTCCCGTCTGCCTTAAATATACAAACTTAACGAGAAGCTCGTATTATATGCTATGATCAAGATCAATTTTTCTTCTGCTGTTTCCGTGTACTTATGTTTTTCAATATTCCTTGTTTTTATCTTTTGGATATTCTATAATTGTTATAGAAACAGTATCTTTAATGAAACAGAGTACTTACAACAATGCCCTTATTGCACATATATTTTCTTTAGTTACGCCTCCGGTGCTGTTGCTTCAAAAACAATAGAAACGAAGGAAAAGAGGGCAGAGGAAAATTCTGAATCAATATTATCGTTACCAAATACTAATGGCCTAGATGACAAAAAGTCTTGTTTTTTAATCTGTCCGCGGTGTCAAAGCTACATAAATTTAGAAAACGGTTCCTCTTAAAGGATAGGACTAAACACCATGTTTAAAGAATTGAAAAATAATAACCGCGGGATTGTCTTTGTAACAGTCCTCATAATTATCATTGTCGCAATGGTTCTTTCTGTAAGCGTCCTTAGCCTAAATATCAGCCAAGTCACAAGTTCAGAAGACGAATTAAAACATATCCAGGCAAGGGCCCTCGCGGAAGGCGGCTTCGCGCAAATACTTGTCGAAAAGTTTTCCGGCAGTGCTTCCTCCAACATCATTACCTATCCGGAACCACTCGGGAATACTACTTTCACGATTGTTGCCAATATTGACATTGCAAATGCCGGTCCCGCTGGGACTCCCCTCGATATTGATGTTACATTCTAACCAAAAATAATCCCGCCCTGAATTATCAGGCAATCCGTTATAACTGGTTTATTCGAAATAGTTTGCAAAAGAATTGACAAAGTAAGTCTATTATAGTTTAATTAAGTTTAGATAAGCCTTCTAAAAAATACTATATATACTCATATAATAGAACAACCATCCATACGACTGATGAAAAATCTTTTAGACGTTGACGATCTGGCCAAATATCTAAAATTGCAGAAACAAACCATCTATAACTGGCTGAATCAGCGAAAAATTTCCGGTATAAAAATTGGCGGCGTATGGCGTTTTAACAAGAATGAAATCGATAAGTGGTTAAAATCACGGGCCCGAAAGGCTAAAAAACAAAAATAAAGTGCTGTCATGGATGACGAAAAAAAACTTGGTGTCTATTGGGGAAACAGCGGATTATTTTTTGTTGAAACCCAGGAAACCTCTCCGGTCAATATATTCCAAATCCCTTTTGACGAAGATGTTAAAGAAGCCCTTAAAAATGGCCCGGCAAGTATTAATAAGATGGACCTCGGATCAAACATTGAGGGAGTTTTACGCGAGCAGGGCCTTATAGGTTCTCCCGTTAATTTATCTTTACCCGCCAAGGATATTATCTTCCGGTCCTTCGTCATTCCATGGATGGAGGAGCATGAAGTCAAAAGTGCTGTCGAATTTGAAGCCAGCAAATACATCCCGTTCTCTTTGGAAAAATTATCGTTTTCATTTTATCCGATAAGGTTTGCCGAGAAAAACACAAAGTGGCTGCGTATCATTTTCGTTGCTATAAAGAGCAATACCCTGTCAAGTTATACAAAGACACTTGAAGACGCTTCTCTACAAATCGATTTAATTGAACCCGCGCCATCAAGTTTAATTCGTGCTTTAAGCTCAAAATTAAAAAACGTCATACCTAAAAATCAAACCATTGCGCTTATCGAGAAGGAGAATGTCGCGAGGATCACCATTGTTGATAATGATATCCCGCAATTTGTTCGAGAATTCCATTTATCAACAATGGGCACCGCTAACCAAGCAGAGGAAAATTCTGAAGACTCTATAAAAAAATTGATCGGGGAAGTTCGCATTTCTCTTGATTACTTTGATCGGCAAAACGAACAATTGCAAGTAGAGCAAGCCATTCTTCTTTCTTCGTCGGATCTTGAAGAATTGTCCCAGGTTTTAGAGAAAAACCTTCCGATCTCGATTATACCGATAGATGATCAATCGATTTTAGGCGACCCCTCGAAGAAAGAACTCGGATATCTTAATGCTTACGGAGCCAGCATTATTTCGACAGTAAGCTCTGTTCTTTATTTCAAATTTTCTAAGCCGGGTTCCGGCGCATTATCTAAACCAAAAGTGTCAATACCCAGAAAACCGATCAACTACAAATTGATCATTAAAGCAGCTCTTGTCTGTGTTCCTCTGATCATTGGTTCAATAGTCGCTTCGGGAATTGCAAAACAAAATTTTAAAAAGGACATCAGCGCGCTGAGTCAAAAGCTAGGCCGTTTCAAAGATGCCGATGTCTCCATGATCGAGCAAAAGGAAAAGAACCTAAAAGACAGGCTGACCTATTTTAATAATATCCGTATGGACAGCAGCGCGGCATCGATTCTTTTGCTTATACCGAACCTGCTTCCGGAAGGCACATGGATACGAAATCTCGACATCATGTACGATGATTCCGCAACGTTCAAGCTTCCCGGCGCTCCGATTGCATCGGTCATCAGAAGAAGACCCGTAAACACCAGATCGGTGAAAGACGTGCCGCCTTTGCTCATCAATATTGAGGGCTATGCTTATTCTGAGAACAGAAATCAGCAGTTTCGTCTCGTCAATCGGCTACTAAGAAACCTCAAAGATAACAAAGAATTTTCAGGATTCTTTAGCGATATTGATGTTGAGACAACAAAATCACAGAAATTAAATGATTTTTCTGTAACCGCATTTAAAATTGAATGTAAAAGGAAAGATGAACCTAAAAGACCTCAATAGTATCAATATAAAAGATCTCAAGAATATTGATCTGGGCGAGATCAGAGACCGGCTACAAAGCCAGCCTGATCTGCTTATTATCATTCTTTTGGCAGTCGTGACTCTTGCGGTTCTGTTTTCATCCTTCAACGGGTACACTGAGGCAACAAAATCATCAGAAATAGAAACAGTGGAGCTGCAGAAGCGACTGGCCGCCATCGAAAAACTTGAGAGTGTCCAAAAACTTCATGCCTCTTTTGTTAAAGACGCCCCTAAGGCCATCGCCGGTGACCAGTTAATTCAAACACTTTCGGAGTTTGCTCTCCGGAGAGATGTTGAAATCTTATCGTTTTCACCGGTTCAAAAGAAAAGCAACAAATTTGTCAACTTGACCAGTGTTCAAGTCAATATTCGTTCGGAAGATTATACCAGCATTATACTATTCGTGCATGACATTGAGCAGTCTTCTTATCCAATCAGGATCGAGAATTGGTCAGGAACTTCTATAACGCCAGATGAAACTTCAAAGCGACGTTCACGGCGGTCAACTCGGCAGCCGGTAAACAAAGACAAAGAAGATCTCAAAGAGTACATCAAAGCAACAATCACGATTGAATCAGTGGAGCTCAAAAATGTTTAAAAAATTTCTCCCTTTGATAATCTGTGCAACAATCAGCATTCCCTCAATCGCTCACGCCGTAGGGAATAATCTAACCTTTTCAAAATTAGAATCCGGAATCACAACAGTGGCTAATCCCTTTAAATCACAACTTCCCAAAATAGAGGAACCCAAGATTGAAACACCGATTATCGTTAAAGATACAGATGGCCCAATAAGAAGGCCGGAGCTTCCGAAACCGATAGAAGTCCTACCGGAACCCGAAGAAAGGCCTGTTCCTCATGTTACGATCAGCGGTGTTATTTGGAACAGCGACCGCCCTCAAGCGATCATTAACGGAATAATCGTTGACATAGGAGACACCGTATCAGAGATACAAATTACAGGTATTCAAAAGACTGCTATCGACGGCCTATTTGATGGACGAAATGTAACTCTGCAACCATAAAGGAGTTCAGTATGAAAAATAAGACAATCCTGATATTTTCCTCAACCCTATTTCTTTTTATGGCATTGTCCATAACCCCTTGCTTTTCTATAGACATCGAAACCTTTGATGATCTTTTTGCCCCGCAATTCGAGAAAACGATCTCTATGGATTTTACCAATGCGAATTTGAATGCTGTCCTGAAAATGTTTTCACAGCAATCAGAGCTTAATTTCATCGCCGCTACAGATGTTGCCGCAATGAAAGTGAACCTTTATCTTGATCAAGTTCCTGTAGAGGAGGCTCTCGAGCGTATTCTTTCTGCCAATAATCTGACATATGAAATTGATCCGGGCAGCAACATATTTATCGTTAAGGAAATGAAAGTCTCTGATAAACAGCTCATGACACGCGTTTATCCGCTAAAACATGCCACTGTCCCATCTTCAAAACTCAATACAACATTATCGGCAGGCTGTGGTGACAAAGAAGGCGCTTCAGGTTCAGAGGAGACCTCTTTGGATTCAATGGGCATTCTTGGCGCCATTACTTCTGTACTAACGAAAAATGGGTCTGCTATTGAAGATACTAGAACAAACAGCATTATTGTCAGCGATATCCCAAGCCAGTTTCCACTTATCGAACAGACGATTGCCCGCTTAGATGTCCGCATTCCCCAGATCTTGATCGAGACTGAGATGCTGGATATAACTAAAAGCACGGCGGATCTGCTTGGGGCTAAATTTGGCAACACCCCGATAGCGTTTGCTGGCCCCGAGCGTGATACAATCTTTCCTTTGGACCAAAACCGAGCCATCCGGGACCTGCCGAAAAGCGGGAATCAAGGATTTGAATTTGACGAGGCTGAATACCGTGTCGGAACACTTTCCATGAGCGGGCTTTCAATTACTTTACAATTCCTACGAACAAAAAAAGACACAAGAAATCTTGCCCGGCCTCGCATTTTAACCCTTAATAACGATACAGCTGAAATCTTTATAAGCACAGATGAGGCAATCGGACTTTCTTCCAGCACAACTTCATCCGAAGGAACATCGACGTCCATTGCCGAAGCCGAGCGTGTCCAGACAGGAGTGTTTTTAAAAGTAACTCCTCAAGCAAATATCCATACAAAAGAAATTACGATGGCCATTGAGCCAAAAGTTATTCAAGCCAAAACAGGGGGGACATTCGGCCTCGGATCCTTGAGTCAAACCTTTAAAGATCCAGAGCTGCGCGGATCTAAATCTATCCTGCGTATTAAAGATGGAGATACCATTGTGCTTGGAGGATTGCTAAGAACCGACTCGGATGAAATAAAAACTCGAGTGCCTGTCTTGGCGAGAATTCCTGTTTTGGGCGGCGCTTTCCGTCATAAAGACAAAACCGAATCTCAACGGGAATTGATCATTTTCATAACACCTCATATCGTCGAGGAAGATATAGATATAGCCCGAATGGCCGCATCCAAGACGCATAGCATAATGCGCGAGCAAAGTATCCCTGCAGAAAGAAACCAGGCTATTGAAAAAGAGCTCTCTTCCTTTGAAGAGAAAAGATTTAATTCTTACAGATAAATATACAACCCTTTAAAGCAGAATCAAATATGCAGCACTTAAAATTAGGTGAGATATTAATTAAGCAAGGGCTTATTACAGAGAATCAACTTAGTAAGGCCATTGAGCACCAGCGCAAGGAAAAGGGACGCATCGGCGAAATTCTCATTAAACTCGGTATTATCACCGAGGAGAACATGAGCGCTGCCCTAGGCTCACAACTCGGAATTCCTTATTACACTTCGGAAAACATC
Source organism: Candidatus Omnitrophota bacterium (assembly GCA_023136835.1). Lineage (GTDB taxonomy): Bacteria > Omnitrophota > Gorgyraeia > Zapsychrales > Zapsychraceae > 2-02-FULL-52-10. The sequence continues at coordinate 10,197 of JAGLQN010000229.1, forward strand.
GATCTGTTAAAGCCTCAAGAAGACCAGGACCTGGATAAATTACTACCGGTTGAGTTTGCTAAAAAACATTGTGTCCTGCCTGTTTCTAAACATTTAAACTCATTAACATGCGCTGTTCCCGATCCGCTCGATCTTCTCCTACTTGACAACTTAAGAAGAGTTACCGGTCATGAGATCAATCTCGTTATCGCTCCTCAATCCGCCGTTATAAGCGCGATCGACCGTTTCTACTTTCAAGATGGTTCCCCGGTCGACTCAAAGCCAACCTTGCTTAGCGATGCCGTCCAGAAATCCTACCAGAGGAAGGATGACGGTTCACAGGAGACCCCGGAAAAGACGTCCGCCGCTACCGAGCTGAGCCTGGATAAATTGATCGCAAAAGCTGAGGAAGCCCCCGTCATTAAACTTGTTGACCTGATCATACGCCAAGCTATTGACGAACGCGCCAGTGACATTCACATCGAACCTTTTGATAATAAGATCAATTTGCGCTATCGTATCGATGGTCATCTTTATTCATTGCCCCCGCCGGCACCCCATTTGCATTTACCGATCGTCTCGCGCATTAAAATCCTTGCGAGATTGGATATTGCCGAGAAGCGCCTTCCTCAAGATGGGGCCATCTCGGCAAAACTTGAAGACCGCACAGTGGATCTTCGTGTTTCGACAGTCCCAACTGTATGGGGAGAAAAAGTTGTCCTGCGTATCCTCGATAAGGGCGCTATACCGCTTGAACTTGCCAGCCTGGGATTCGATTCCAAACAAGTTGACGCCTTAAGAAAAGCTATCTCTGCTCCATACGGCCTATTTCTCGTGACAGGACCAACAGGGAGCGGGAAATCGACAAGTCTTTATGCTGCCGTCAATGAGACCATCGATCCCACAAAAAACATTTTGACCGTCGAGGATCCGGTAGAATATAAACTCGACGGCATTAACCAGGTTGCCGTAAAGCCTGATATCGGTCTGACTTTTGCCACTACTCTCAAGGCGTTTTTGCGGCAGGACCCCGATATTATCATGGTCGGAGAAACAAGAGACCTGGAAACCGCATCAATCTGTGTCCGCGCGGCATTAACAGGACATTTTGTGTTAAGCACCCTGCACACGAATGATGCCGCTTCCGCCATAACACGCCTTATGGATATAGGGATCCCGGGTTATCTTTTAACGCCATCACTTGTCGCGATCATGGGACAGCGGTTAGCCCGCCGTCTTTGCCAAAAATGTAAAGAGCCGTATGAACCGTCACCAGACCAGCATGGCGGAGTTACCTTTAAGAGCGATCTTATTTACCGCCCGAAAGGATGCGAGAAATGCAAAAACACTGGTTATAAAGGCCGAATCGTCGTCGCTGAAGTTCTATTGGTTGATGATGAGATCCGCTCCTTAATTTCCCAAGAGGCTACCTCCGATAAAATTAGAGACTGTGCCCGGAAAAATGGTATGGCAACGATATTTGATTCCGGTATCAAAATAGCCGAAAAAGGCCAGACAAGTTTCGACGAGGTCTGCCGTATCAGTGTTGACGCAAGAAAATCTTAAGAAATAAAAGGAACCCGTAATGCCAAAATTTTCTTACACAGTCAAAGACAAAGACGGGAAAACAATAAAAAATACCACTGAATCCGCGAGCCGCGATACCCTCATCGATAAGCTTCAGAGGCAGGACTTTTTTATCGTCGAAGTTTCTGAAATCACCCAGACAAGCCCGGCATCAGCAAAAAGGCCACAAAAAAACCACAGAAAATTCAAGCACAAGAAAGTAAAATTACGGGATCTTTTGACTTTTTCACGGCAGCTCGCCACAATGCTCGAGGCCGGTGTTCCGCTGATTCGCAGCATTATCGTTATACAGTCTCAGATCGAAAGCAGGGAATTTTTCTATGTGATCAATAATGTTCAACGAAGCGTGGAACAGGGAGATTCTTTAAGTTCTGCCCTGGCGATGCATCCCAAAATTTTTAACCAATTCTGGATAAGCCTTATCGAAGTTGGAGAGGCTTCTGGAACGATACCCAAAACACTGGATAAACTCGCCTTTTATCTTGAACAGCAAGCTTCGTTCCGTTCAACAGTCGTCTCGGGCATCATTTATCCGGCAATATTATTTAGTGTTTCTATGGGAGCTGTCGCTTTCTTTGCTCTTGTTGTCGGGCCAAAATTCCAGAGCATCTTTGAATCCATGGGAGTTGAATTGCCATGGATTACAAGAACATTACTGGATTTCTTTGATTTTATCAAAGCAAACATTCTGATTCTTATCGGCGGAACCATTGCGGGAATCTTTTTTCTTAAAAAATATATTCAAACGGACACGGGAAGGTTACTGTTTGAAAAATTCCTATTTAAGATACCCACAGTAGGAGAGATTTTCAAATTGATCATCGTTGAGAGATTTTCGGCCCAAATGTCTCTTCTCGTAGATAGTGGTGTCCCTATTCTCTATGCTTTGGATATTACCGAGCGATTGGTTGATAACCGAACTTGCGCTATTGTCATTTCCGGTATCAAAGAAGCCGTAAAACAGGGGGAACTCTTGGTCGCTCCTATGGAGCGTAGCGGATTTTTTCCAACCATGTGCGTCCAAATGATCACAGTAGGCGAAGAGACCGGTGAACTCAGTAAAATGCTCAAGCATGTCGCCGGATTCTATCAGGAAAGTGTTGAAACATTTATGAAACGCTTTGCTACTATCATCGAACCGTTTATGCTTGTTTTTATGGGAGCGATTATCGGACTTATTGTTGTTGCTATGTTTATGCCCATGTTCAATATCTCCCAATTGGGAGGTGCTGCTATGGGCGGCGGTTAAAACGCTCATGGAACAAATTGAATTGAAGTTTTGAGATTTATTACTTTTAGCTTTATTTCTATCAAAATCTAGTATAGATTAAACATACAGTAACATTTGCGGGAAAACGCCGAGAAAAGAGTGTTAAAAATGATCAAAAAAACAAGCGCTTTCCTATTTGACAGCCTATTATCCATATGTTATACATACTGTAGAAAGACAATTCGGCTATTGTGAACGCTTTATCTGTATTATTACAGTAAAGCGTCGCCCTGCTAGAACCAGCATTTCATGCAGGGTTAAAGGTAAACTATCTGCAAGGGTAGGACACAAAGCTAAAGGGCCCAACATGTTGTAAAATATTAATCAGCAACAAACCGTTGGGTAGCCAGCTGCCAAAGGCAAATAATGTGCTCCTATTCTGCAGAATGTAGAATAGGCTTTTTTTTGGACTCAAGTATTCAGGATAATTTGAATATTGAATATTTGAGAATGTCCTGGGAATTCACGATATATAGTGAAGATCAGGATGAATTGAGTTTTGCTAAGGTAGAAAGAGATTGGGATATATACCAATTATGGAGCTGAAGCATAACTCAATAGGTAAAACAGGTAAAAAACAGGTTAAACATCGTAACACAAATTAAGGAGAAAAAAATGAGGATGAAAAATAATAAAAGTGGTTTCACCCTGCTTGAAATCATCATCGTTATCATCATTGTCGGGGTTCTCGCGAGTTTAGCGCTTCCAAGACTGTTCAATACCATTGAGTTTTCTCGCTCAACGGAAGCCCTGAATGTCATCGGCGGCCTAAAACGGGGAGCGGATCGATGCGCCTTGGCTAATGAAGCGCAATTAGGCGCTGCAAACTGGAACACATGCGTAAGCTGGGATCAACTTGCAACACAAGACCCCGGCGCAGTTCCTGGAGCAGCCTTTACTTATGTCGTTGCATTTGCAGCTCCTGACTGGTCAGTTATCGCAACACGCAATAACGCCGCAGCTGATACAATCACGTACACCTATGATACAGTAGCCGGAACGATCACACGTGTGGGGAATGCTGGCGGAGCTTATGCTGGTCTTAAATAAGAACGCATAATCAGTTTTACGTTTATTTCAACAAGGCAACATTTCGGTTCGGCTTCTGGATGCGAAATGTTGCCTTGTTGTTTGGTAAAAAAATAAACCATCGTTAAAATAAAAGGTCTTTATGTTTTCTCGAAAAATCAAACACATTAATGGTTTTACTTTGACCGAAATTATGGTAACAGTTATCATTGTCGGTGTTTTGTCTTCAGTCGCCTTACCTCGTTTTACCGGCGTATTTGAACGTGTGCGGGCCGCCGAAGGCGTTCAGATTTTAACCGCGCTTTTAGGCGCCCAAAAGGCTTATGAAATGGAAAACGGTTTTTATTCGGCAATTTTAAATGATTTGGACGTTGAGATCGACCGTGCTGAGAATTTCGATATTACTACAATAGTCGTTCAGAATAACGCCGCCAATGTAGCCAGTATTCAACGTTGGGGCGGCTATACTCTTAGCATTGACGAAGATGGCAACATTGGCTGCGTCGACGGTGCCATTACATGCGCTTTTGCCGGGCATTAAATATTTTCTTAAACGGACATATGAAACTTGAGAGATACCGACCATGCTGCGAAGTTTAAAAAAAGAGGGGAAGGAAGGATTCGCTTCGATTACTGAAGTAGTCGTTACTGCCGTTATTTTTATATTGGCAACCGCGGGCATTCTCTCGACAGTTTCCATGCTCAGGCCTCTCGGATGGCAATCCTCTAAAAAGATCGAGGCCGCTTACGTCGGCAAAGGAATTATGGATGATTTACGTAAAGAGGTCCATGCGACGACAACGGCAGGAGAAGAATTGTTCGGACCCAATTTAGCTCTTGGAGTACATAATCCGCCTGCTATCGGCGATTATACTGTAACCTATACCGTAAACCCAGTCGCGGGGAACCCGAACCTTCGCAAATTAACAATGGACATTACCTGGCCGGATCCATAATGCCAATCATATGACAGTAAAGCTTAAAAATGAAACTCCATGCCCTCACGGACATTGTCATCCTGAGCAAAGCGAAGGATCTCGATTGATAAGATTCTTCGCCCTTCGGGCTCAGAATGACACCGGACTCGGAAACACTTCATTCACGGGCTCACGCCCATGGTTTTTTCGCAACAATAAAAACGGTATCACCCTTACGGAACTCCTTGTTGCCAGTATCTTAATAGGCATCGTCATGATCGGTGTCGTCTCTTTCAGTGTTTCGATCCAACAACTTCAAAATTCAGCCAATCGGTCTACGCTCCTTTCTATGAGAACAATGACCGCCATGAATCGTTTAACCCGTGATGCCTATTTAGCTGTCGGGGATGAAACCGACCGCGGAATATTCATCAGAGATATCAATCCATTCAAAAGCATCTGTTTTCGCCATGATACCAATGACCCAAGTTCTTATGGTGATGATACATATCACTGTTATCTTTTTGAAACGAACAATAACAATCGCAGGTTTTCGGCCTGTCCAGTAAAGCCTGATCTTACAAATGTCCCGCCCAATAACGCGGCTCAATGCGACGGAGTGGTAGCACGAAACATTCTTTTAACAATGGACCCAACATTTGGGGATGTTTTTTTTCAGATCCATGAAGACGCTACTAACCGTCTCGAATCTATCGAGTTTACACTTCAATCTATTTTTGATCCAGATCCAGCATTAACCGCACATCCGATTACCAATCCTACCTACTCAATAACCACACGGGTTAGCCCTCCCGGAATTAGCCGATAAACTTAATTTCCAAGCACAAATCTTGTATTTTTGTATCTTCTTTGGTATTATGGCTAGTAATAAATCATCTGGGCCGGCATTCATTTTCCTCAATTATTATGGAAATGAATACTGACCCATTTCTTTCTAAAAATTAAATGTAAAATGGGTCGGTAGCTCAGCTGGGAGAGCGCTTGGTTCGCAATCAAGAGGCCGGGGGTTCGACTCCCCCTCGATCCATTTATCCTTTTAACAACGAAATATATGCATCGATTCTATTGCCCCGACGCTAATTTTACTTCCAAGCACATTCCCATCACCAGCAAAGATGAATTGCATCATCTCCGCGATGTTTTGCGCCTCAAGAAAAATGCTCAAGTCGACCTCTTCGACGGAAAGGGAAGGGAAGCCTCAGGAAGTCTTCTTTCAATAACATCACAAAAAGCCGAGGTCAAGATCCTTTCTGTCAAGGAATCAAAACGTCAAGGCCCCTTACTCATTTTAGCCTGCGCGTTACCTAAAAAAAGTAAGTTTGAATTTATCATTGAAAAAGCTACAGAACTCGGCGTTGATGAGATCATCCCGCTTCAAACACAAAGGACCGAAAAGAACCTTAACGGCAACCGTCTTGTCAAAAAACTATCGCGCTATCAAACCGTGGCCGTTAACGCTGCCAAGCAATCGCAGCGCAGTTTCGTGCCAGTGATCCATCCAGTAACTGATTTTCCATCGACACTGGACCTTCTCACTAAAACAACCAGAACGATCATTCCAAGCCTGAGAGGAAAACGTGAAAACATTTTAAATGTTTTTAAAAAACTAAAATCCCCGAAAGCCATTTCCTTTTTGATCGGTCCCGAAGGAGACTTCGCTCCCGAAGAATACGAGCGTGCCGAAAGTAGCGGATGTATTGCCGTGACATTGGGTGAAACTATCTTAAAAGTTGAGACGGCTGCCATTTGCACCCTATCCTGTGCCAATCTTTTCTTTCGTGCATAAGCACCATCCCAATATCCGATAAATACTTTGCTGAAACACCATCTGACACAAAAACGCTCTGTATAAGAACATTTACGCCGTTCAACTGCTATAAGAGAGATAACCCGCTTGTTTTCTAGGATTTAGAGGTTTTTGCCCATTTTCCCCCTTAGAATTAAAATTGACAAGACTTTCAGTGTCATGTATAATTCCATTCTCACAAAAGGTTCGCAAACGAACGTTTTATTGGGCACATCCAACTTTTGTTATCTTAATGCGGAGTTGGTTTTCAATTTTCCCCTTTGACATTTATAAATATTAATAGATAAGATGAAAGGATCATCATGGCTGAGCAAAAGAAAACTGTAGACTTGAATAACCGTAAGAAAGCGTTGGAACTGGCATTAACTCAAATTGAAAAACAATTCGGCAAAGGCGCGATTATGAAACTCGACGGGAGCACGATCACCGATATTGATGTCATACCCACCGGATGTTTGTCATTGGATCTGGCTTTAGGCGTGGGAGGCGTTCCTCGAGGACGTGTTGTGGAAATCTACGGGCCGGAATCCTCAGGAAAAACGACTTTAACTTTAAGTATTATTGCCCAAATCCAGAAATTAGGCGGTACAGCCGCCTTTATTGACGCGGAACACGCCTTTGATTCGACCTACGCGAACAAAGTCGGAGTAAAATTAGACGACCTTTTAATGTCCCAACCGGATACCGGCGAACAAGCACTGGAGATCGCGGAAACACTTGTCCGATCGAATGCCGTTGATTTAGTTGTTATTGATTCAGTCGCGGCTTTAACGCCGCGTGCTGAGATTGAAGGAGATATGGGGGACTCCCACATGGGACTACAAGCACGACTCATGTCGCAAGCCCTGCGCAAATTAACAGCTACAATCAGTAAATCGAACACATGTATCATTTTTATCAACCAGATCCGGATGAAGATCGGCGTTATGTTCGGATCTCCGGAAACAACGACCGGCGGACGCGCTCTGAAATTTTATTCGTCGGTGCGCATTGACCTGCGCCGTATCGAAACACTTAAAAAAGGCGATCAATTTATCGGCAACCGTGTCCGGGCGAAAATCGTCAAGAATAAAGTTGCCGCGCCTTTCCGCCAAGCCGAGTTTGAGATCCATTTTGATGAAGGGATTTCGCGCTCCGCGGATATCCTCGACATGGCGATCGCCAATGATATTGTCGAGAAATCCGGGGCCTGGTTTTCATTTGAAAATGAAAAGATCGGCCAGGGCAAAGAAAATACACGGAGATTTTTGAAAGAAAATCCGAAACTTTTAAGTAAGATCGAAAAGATGGTCATTGACGTTTCAAAGGCTAAAGATAAATAGAGGGATCTCTTTTCATCCATGGGCAATACAGAAAGAGAAGAACATTTATCTAAAGCGCGGAATACTGTTTTTCGTTTATTGAAATTCCGCTTGTATAGCGAAAAGGAGATTCGCGAGAAATTGCAAGCAAAGAATCTTTCAGCTTCTGTTATCAATCAAACGATTTCCTGTTTCAAGGATCTCGACCTGATCAACGACCGACGGTTTGCGCGGGAATGGACATCTTCACGCTTGAAGAAACCTTTGGGCGTTAACCGTATCCGCTTAGAGCTAAAGAAGAAAGGCATTGACCCGGCGGTCATTGAAGCAGCAGCCAAAAAAGCGACAGGTCAATACAACGAATTAGAAGTTGTAACCCGATTAGCGCGATACCGCGCGTCAAAATATAAAAATATTGCCCCCGAGAAAATACAGCAGCGCGTTTACGGATATTTATTACGACGGGGTTTTAGCATAAACATTATTATAAAAGCAATAAAGGATTTATGACCGGAAACGAAGTCCGAAAAAAGTTTCTAGATTTCTTTGCGTCAAAAAACCACACCATTGTTCAAAGCGACTCGCTGGTTCCCAAGAATGACCCGACCGTGCTTTTTACAACCGCGGGGATGCAGCAGTTCAAGCGGCAGTTTTTGGGAAACATTGACGGATACACCTGTGCCGCTTCATCTCAAAAATGCCTGCGCACGGATGATCTTGATGAGGTCGGCAAAACTGATTTTCATCATACGTTCTTTGAAATGCTTGGCAACTTTTCATTCGGCGACTACTTTAAGAAAGAAGCCATTGCCTTGGCGTGGGAATTCCTGACGCAGGAACTGAAGATACCAAAAGAAAAACTATGGGTCTCCATCTATAAAGATGATCCTGAAGCAGAAACGATCTGGCTTAACGATATCGGTATTGATGCGAAAAAGCTTGTTAAGCTCAGCGATAAAAGCAACTTCTGGCCGGCAAACGCCAAGGAGAAAGGGCCAAACGGACCTTGCGGGCCATGTTCGGAGATTTTCTACGATTATGGCGTCAATAAGAACTGCAAGAATAAGAATTGCGATCCGGATTGCGATTGCGGCCGGTTCTCGGAAATATGGAATCTTGTTTTCACCCAGTTCGACCGTAAGGAAGGCGGCGTTCTCGAACCTTTACCCAATAAAAATATCGACACCGGTATGGGGCTCGAACGGCTCGTTGCCGTGATGCAGGGCAAGAAGAATAATTTCGAAACGGATCTATTCGCACCGATCATGAGCGCCGTCGAGAAAATCGGTTTGAACAATGAAAAGCTTTCGCTTACGGATAAAAGAATTATTACCGATCACGCGAGAGCCGTCGTCTTCGGTATTGCCGATGGCGTCATCCCATCGAACGAAGGCCGCGGTTATGTGATGAAAAAGCTTATCATAACCATTTCGGATATTTCAATCAGGTTCGGAAACGCATCTAAACCTTCCATTTGCTCACTAGTGCCATCAATTGTCGCGTCAATGGAGGGCCAGTATCCGGAAATTAAAGATAAAGCCAGCGATATTGCTGAAATCATAAAAAATGTTGAAAAAACTTACATTAAATTACGGACAGAAAAAATACCTGAATTAATCCAAAGATACGGCTTGTTGAAAGAAAAGGCATCTAATCCTTCTGATCTTGCCGATGAACTTGGCGAGCTGATTTTTTATTTTAAAGACACTCATGGTCTCCCGTTGGAAACAATTATCGAAACACTGGAAAACAATGTCGGACTCATGTCGAAAGAAAAAACGGGGGCCCTTGAAGGCTATTATAAGCGAATGGCAAAACAACAAGAACAATCCCGGGCATCCAGTAAAATGACCGGCGATGTCTTCACGGATACAGAGCTTGAGTTGAATGTGCCAAAAACAGAATTCCTTGGACATGAACGCATCAAAACAACAAGCACGATATTAAAGCTCTACATTGATAACGCGAAAGTCAACACAGTCTCAGCCGGTGATAATGTAAAAGTCATATTAGACCGGACGCCATTCTACGCGGAAGCCGGTGGACAAGTGGGCGATTCCGGTTATATCACAACCAGTCAAGGCCGTATTCGTATCCGTGATACCCAAGGGACCGATGATATCTTTATCCATTCGGGAACGGTCAAAGAGGGCAGCTTAAAGATGAACGACCAAGTTTCCGCCGAGATTGATCTTGAGCGCCGACTGTCGATCATGCGCCACCATACAGCAACGCACCTTTTGCAAGCGGCTCTGCGCAGTGTTCTTGGAAGCCACGTGCAGCAGCAAGGTTCTTATGTTTCTGAAGATCGCCTGCGTTTCGATTTTACGCACCATAAAGCGATCACGACGGAAGAAATCGAAAACATTGAGCAGTATGTCAATGAACACATCCTCAATTGCGATACGGTAACAAAGGATCTGCTGCCGATCGAACAGGCACAAAAAAGCGGCGCATTAGCCTTTTTTGCCGAGAAATACGGTACAGTCGTCCGGGTTGTCACGATCAACGACTATTCTAAAGAATTTTGCGGCGGAACACATCTCGATTCAACTGGACAGATCGGCCTATTTAAGATCACATCAGAAAGCGCGATTGCGCAGGGAATCCGCCGGTTAGAGGCCAAGACCGGAACGCCCGCCCTTAAACATATTACTAATGAAGAACATCAACTGGCAAAGATCTCTCAAATATTAAAAGCTCCGACGGTAAAACTCGTCGACCGGTTAAACGCGCAAACAAAAAGACTTAAAACCCTTGAGAAAGAGATCGAACAATTCCGTTTTGAAGCAATTAAAGGCTCTATTGACACGATCATCGCAAAAGCGGAAAGCCTCAATGGAATGAAGATCATTACTCATACCTTTAAAGATGTTACTATTGAATTGTTACGCAAAGTATCTGACCTGCTTAAGCAGAAATCGAAATCTTCGATCATTGTACTCGGCGCGCGCACGCAGGAGAATGCTTCGATTTTATTAGCTGTCACCGACAATCTGGTCAAGAAAGGAATTAAGGCCAATGAGCTGATCAAGGAGATCGCGCCTTTGATCAACGGCAGCGGCGGCGGGCGCCCTCAATTAGCCCAGGCAGGAAGCAAGGAGATCAAAAAAGTCGATCATGCGGTCAAACAAGCGAACAAATTGATAAAGGATAAAGTAAACACATGAAAATTCTGACACAAAACGGAACGGGCATTCAAAAACTTTATGACCGGCACACTTCCATCCGTAAACCAAAAGTGAGTGAAACGGTTCGACGCATTATCGAGGACGTTCATCAACATGGCGATGACGCCGTCATTAAGTATACACGGCGCTTCGACAAGGCCAAGCTGACAACCAAACAATTACGTGTTCCGGAAAATGAAATTAGTGGCGCTTTCCAGAATATCACAAGTGATTTTATATCAAGTTTAAAAATCATTTTGAACAATGTTTCACTTTTTTATAAAAAACAAAATCAAAAAGCGGCCCGCGTGCGCCATGATGACGGCATTCTGCTTAAAGAAAACATTTTGCCGCTTGATTCTGTAGGGATCTATGTTCCTGCCGGAACAGCACCGCTTGTCTCTTCAGTCTATATGTCGGTTATTCCGGCCAAAGTTGCCGGTGTTAAACGCATCGTCATCGCGACACCTCCCGATAAGAACAGTCATGTGAATCCCTATATTCTAGCTGTCGCGAATCTCTTGAAGGTCAACGAGATCTATAAAATGGGCGGAGCCCAGGCGATCGCCGCATTGTCTTTCGGGACCAAAAGCATCCCAAAAGTCGACAAGATCATCGGCCCCGGGAACATGTATGTCACAGAGGCTAAACGCCAGCTATTCGGATATGTGGATATCGACATGCTTGCCGGGCCCACAGAACTTGTGATCATCGCTAACCGTCACAGTAACCCTAATTATGTCCTTGCGGATCTCGAAGCCCAGTCTGAACATTTAGGCGGACTATCCATTTTGGTAACAACTTCTAAGCAGCTTATTAAGCAAATGCGGAAAAAAGTAATGAAAGGCTATATTATTTACGCGAAGAATATCGATGAGGCTATTGATATTACTAACAAAATAGCGCCCGAACATTTACAGATCCTGACCAATAACCCGGCAAGTGTCGCTAAAAAGATCAGGAATGCAGCCGCCATTTTTTTAGGGCCTTATAGCCCAACGGCTTTAGGTGATTATGCCGCCGGTCCGAGCCATGTTTTGCCAACGCTTGGCACGGCGCGGTTCTTTTCAGGAATATGCATCTCTGACTTCATGAAAAAGAGCCACATTATTTCGTATTCGAAACGCGCTTTGGAAAAAATGAAGGACCCGATTGAAAAGATCGCAAAACTTGAAGGAATGCCGAAACATTATGAATCGGTCAATGCCCGGTTTCATCACTAAATGACGGCACAATTTATGGAATGAAATGAACATAAATTGTTGCCGGAATTTACCACGCCCTCTGGGCTTAGAGTTTTGATTACATTTATTTAATGACAACACCCCAAAGAGCGTGGTCGAACTCGCGTATTGATTTATGTTCACTAACGTTCCATAAATCAAACGCACGTAAGAGGAGAACCTTATGAACAAACGCAATGCCACATTAGAACGTAAAAGTAAAGAGACCGAGATCAAAGCTGCTCTGAATATCGACGGCAAGGGTGTAACAAAAATCAAGACCAATATCGGCTTTCTTGACCACATGATCGAACTCTTCGCTTTTCACGGCCATTTTGACCTTGATCTTGATGTTCAAAAAGCGGATCTCGAGATTGATATCCATCACACGAACGAAGACATCGGCATCGTTCTTGGAAAGATCTTCAAGAAGGCTTTAGATGAAAAGCAAGGGATCAGACGTTTTGGAATCGGTTTCGCGCCAATGGAATCAACACTTGGAAGGACTGTTGTTGATATCAGCGGGCGGGGATATCTTAAACTGCAGGCCGGCCAACATGGTGTGATCTGGCCTACGATCAAAGAACAAGAAAACTATTCCATGAAGCATTTGGAGCACTTCCTGGAATCATTCGCTCACGGATTAGGCGCGACAATCAATGTTTTCATCGAAAATCCGGATGAGGATCTGCATACGGATGTAGAGACTGTTTTTAAATCGCTCGGACTTGCTTTGGATCAAGCGACCCAAATCGACCCGCGGCGTGAAGGTGATATTCCATCAACGAAAGGGATTATTGATTAAAGCTCCTTGAGCTTAACAGCCTTCATCCATCAGTTGTCAACTTACCAGCTTGATCATTGATCGGATGAAGGCTCCTAATTTAAAGGATGGTCAATAATGATCGCGATTATCGATTACGGGATGGGGAATTTGCGCAGCGTGCAGAAAGCACTTGAAAAGGTCGGCGCGACGACAATGATCACCCAAAATCCCGATGAAATCAAGGCTGCCGATAAAGTCGTTCTCCCCGGCGTTGGAGCCATGCAACCGGCCATGCAGCGTTTAAAGGCTTTGGGGATCATTCCGGCGATCAAAACCGTAATCGCGAAAAAAGCGCCCTTTCTCGGCATCTGCTTGGGGTTCCAGCTTCTTTTTGAAAAGAGCAACGAGGGAGGGTTAACAGAAGGATTGGGTATACTAAGGGGAGAGGTCGCGCGTTTTTCATGGCTAAAAATCCCCCAGATCGGATGGAATCAATTACACATTAAGAATGCCGATTCACCGATTCTCAAGGGTATTGACGAGTCAACAAATGTCTATTTCTGTCATTCCTATTTCGTCAAGCCCGCGGACAAAACGATCATTTCAACGACAACGAAATATGCTATTGATTTTACTTCGTCGATATA
>JAGLQN010000023.1 GCA_023136835.1 Candidatus Omnitrophota bacterium
GCGTAAGCTTTTAATTTCTTGTCCTGACCTTCCTTTTGAAAGACGCGTATCTCAGTAATCTCCATCCCGAACCCCTCAATTTATTGGTTGAATGCTTCCGCCTTTTTACACATTATGTCTATCGTAGAAAAAACTAGGCTTCATCCTCAACACCCACTCCCTCTTGATATTTTCTTAGAGAAATGAGTGTGGCAGACCGGAAAGTTTATACTTTCCAGACTATCAAAATCTAAAGAGTCTCAACAACAAATACCTGCGCAAAGCGCTTTGACAAAACTGATCTTATCAATTCGGCTTGACCTTTTGTCATTGTCAATCCAAATACAGCGGGGCCACTGCCAGATATCATAACCCCCTTGGTATTCAATGACTTTAGCCTTTTCTTCAATTTTTCCAAACGCGGAGAAAGCCGAAGAATCTCTGTCTCCAAATCATTGGCCAATAATCGGCCCACCTCTAATACATTGTCTTTCTTCAAGTTACGGATAAGAATATTAACATCATCATTAATCTTTGTCAATACATTCATGCTCTCCCCTTTTTCACTCTGAGATACCCTGCGCGCTGGTTCTGCGAGGCTCTTTTTCAAGGCAAAATCTGCCTGGGACGAGTGCATTTTAAGGCCTCCATAAATCTTCCAAGAGTACATTTTTATACGCGGAACGACCAAAATATGCCACAATTTTGTCTTAATATTCAGTGTTTTGATCTGGTCACCCCGCTGTGTTCCAAGACCCCAGCTTGCATCATGCAAAAAAAAGGCCACATCACTGCCGATTTTCCGGGCATAAGAAAGCAATTTTGCCTTACTTAAATTCAGTTTCCATATATGATTGAGGCCTAAAAGCGCGGTTGCCGCGTTACTAGAGCCACCAGCCAGCCCAGCAGCCACCGGAATACGTTTTTTGATTTTGATTTTTACTCCTTGGTCAACTCCTAATTCCCGTTGAAGAAGTTGCGCCGCTTTATACACCAAATTCTTCGGCCCCACAGGAACATCGGGGTGATCACACACAATATGAATACTCTTATTTGAATCGTGACGAAAATCGATCTCATCAGAAAGGCTGATCCGTTCAAATAGCGTAACGATATTATGGTACCCATCAGGTCGTTTGTTTTGGACTCTAAGAAGCAGATTCAATTTGGCGGGAGATGAAAGGACAATGCGGTTCATGGAGAAAAACTTATCGTTTTGTTATCGGCTTCTCGCCTGTATTTTCTTACAAATACAAATTGATCGATGGATGAAGGCGGGATCTCACCGTTGCTATGTCATAAAGTATTGTAGCGGGCCTGGATATTCTTGACGCTGTTTATTTTTAAGATAACCTCTTCCTGCTTCGGCAGAAGATCTAGAGACAATTCCCAATATTTAATCGCATCCTCAATATGATTCATTTTGTGGTAAACATCACCGATATGATCGTAAATGACAGGATCTTTCAAATACTTGTCTGCCTCCGTAAGTATTTCAAGGGCCTTTTCGTACATTCCTTTTTTGTAATAAACCCATCCCAGGCTGTCAAGATACCCGCCATTAATAGGGCTAATCGTTAAGGCGCGCTCGATCAAACTTTTGGCTTCATCAAGAAGGATATTTTTTTCTGCATAGAAATATCCAAGAGTATTAAGACTGCTGTCGTGTTCCGGGTCAACATCGATGGAACGCTTCAGCAGCTCAATGGCCTGATCTTGCCTATGAACCTCCCAATACAGCGAACCAATCAAATAGAGAATATCAGCATTCTTCGGTTCTAAGGCCAGAATCTTCTCATATTGTTCGATGGCTTGGTCATATTTTTTCTGAGAATAATATAGCTGCCCGAGATAATTATAAATTTGGATATTCTGAGGTTCAGCCGCGGAAAATGTTTTTAAGATCAGCTCATATTCCTCCGCGGCTTTATCATATTCCTTCTGCGTGGAATAGATTAAGGCCAGCAAATAATGCGACTGCAGGTCTTCGGAATTGAATTTGTGGACAAGACGAAGCTCTTCGATGGCTTCAGGAAGCATGTTCAGCCGCGCGTATCCCGCCCCTAATCTCAAATGCGATAGATAACTGCTTTCATCATACTGAATCGCTTCTTCATATTCCAATACAGCTCTATTGGTTATTCCAAGCAGGTCATATACCTGCCCCATAGCATAGTGAGCCAATCCCTTAGCCGTAGAGACTTGATCTTGATAGACAAACGCGTCTGCCGGCCAAGCACAGAAGAGAACCACCGTCAAAAGACATAGACAGCCAAAAGTTTTGATGATCCTTGCATATCGCATTATCCAACCCTTTGTTGAGGTCTTTAGCGAGTTTTGCGCTTCTTTAAATGGCGTAAAGATTTTCTTAATTTCCTGCGTTTATGCGTTGCGATCTTACGGCTTTTTCTTTTTTTTCCACACGGCATAGAACTTCTTCCTACCTTCTGTCCTCATTAATAAATTAATTTATTCAGCGGATACTCAATAATCCCTTGTGCGCCGGCCCTTTTAAGTTTAGGAATTAATGTGCGCGCAATTCCTTCACTAATAACAATCTCCACCGCCCGCCAGTTATCCTTGGTTAAAGAGGATACCGTCGGATTTTTAAGCGATGTTAATAAGCTTAAAATTTTATTTAAATTCTTCTCTTCAACATTCATTTTCAATCCGACCATGTTGTTCGCGGCGATGGCCCCTTGAAGCAGCATGCTGATCTGGTCCATTTTTCGTTTCTTCCATGGGTCTCTGAAGGACTTCTTATTTGTAATGAACTGTGTTGTCGACTCGCAAATGGTTGAAATAATCCGTAATTTGTGCGCCCGTAAACTGCTCCCCGTTTCGGTCAATTCCACAACCGCATCGACTAATCCGTCAGCAACTTTAGCTTCGGTCGCTCCCCAGCTAAATTCCACATCCGCTTTGACCTTATTCTTCCGTAGATAACCTTTCGTAACATTAACAACTTCTGTAGCGATCCTTTTTCCATTCAAGTCCTTAACAGATTTGATCGATGATTTCTCGGGAACCGCCAAAACCCAACGCACCTTGACTGAGCTCTGCTTGGCATAAACCAGGTCAGCTAAAGAAACGACTTTAGAGCTGTTCTCAAGAATCCAATCAGCCCCGGTAATCCCACAATCAAGCGCACCTTCTTCGACATAGCGGGACATTTCCTGCGCCCTGAGTAAAACCGGTTCAATCTCCTCATCATCAATTGCTGGAAAATAAGACCGGCCGGAAACATGAATTTTAAAACCTGCACGCTCAAAAACCTTAATCGTCGCTTCCTGCAGGCTTCCTTTGGGTAAACCTAATTTGAGTTTTCGCATCTTACAGACAATAACCCTTTATTCTAAGTGTATATTATTCCATAGTTTAACCATCCGATTCGCCTTAAACCCTTTAAGGACAAAATAGACAGCGTATTATAGCTGTGCACCTCTCCCTTGTAAAGACAATTGTTATCTACAGTTAAGTATAGTATTAAACACTCTATTTATGCAAGAAGTAGACCGAAAATCTGATTCTTCCCTGAAAATCACTTGTCAAAGGAACTATTCAAAGCTATAATTAGCCATCTCTTAATCCCAAATTTTATCAAACTATAATTTCTGACAGAATGGAGTAATTATGCTCAGTATTTTGCGCAAAAAAGGGGTCGCTAAAAAGGTCATCTGGGTCGTTGCTATTGTTATTATTATTTCCTTCGGTTTTTTTGGAACGGCCTACCTTTTAACCGGAAGCGGACGCACAAATTATGCTGGAAAGATTTTCGGTAAAAAAATCTCTTTTGACGATTTTAATAAAGTTTACCAAAACACGCGCCTCCAGGCTATCCGCCAATACGGTTATAACCTGGATAGAGTAGCCCATCTGCTGAATCTCGAAGCCCAAACATGGGACCGGATGATCCTTCTCCATGAGGCCAAAAAAAGAAGGATCAAGGTTTCTAACAATGAGATTATTGGCGACATACGAAATGATCCGTCATTTCAGCGTAATGGTCAATTTGACGTCCTTATTTATAACGCCATCCTCCGGAACCTGCGGGTTCGCGCGAGAGACTATGAAGAAAACGTGCGGGATAATTTAAAGATCGCCGAACTCTACAAGCAGGCGACGTCATCCGTTACAATCGCAGAGGAAGATGTTTTTGAAGAATATAAAAAGCGTAATGAAAAAATACAGATCAGTTATATTTTTGTTTCTCCGAAATCCTTCAAAGAAGACGTTTCCGTAAACGCTGCCCAAGTCGAACAATATTACGAAGATAATAAATTCGAATTTTTAAGGCCGCCAATGATCGATGTCCGTTATCTGACCTTCGCTTTTCCTGAAGAAATAGAAGCCGAAAAAGAAGAAACCGTTGAAGATCCCGAAACAGAAAAAGACAAAGATTCAGAAACAGAAGCTCCTGTTGAAGAAGAGCAAGACCCCTCCACCGAGGAGAAAAAAGACCTGATCCGGGAAAAAGCGGACGCTGTTTTCCAAGAGCTCTTGATCAACCCGGACATGGAAAGTGTTGCCGCGCAAAATAATCTTCCCGTAGAGACGACTGGCTTCTTTAGTATGGAGCAGCCGAATCTCACGGCAGGCTGGTCCTATGATTTCTTAAATGATCTTTTCCAAATGGAGAAAGATGAGATCGGCGAGGCTTTCGAGACGCCAAACGGCGTCTCCATCGTCCAAATCAAAGAGAAGAGGGAATCTTATATCCCGGAATTTCAGGAGGCCCGGGACAAATCGCGGGAAGCCGTCATCGAAAAAGAAGCTAAAAAGATTGCCGGGCAAAAAGCCGGCGAGCATTTAGAAGCTGTTATCGGGGAATTGGATAAATCAAAATTGAGAGATTTTCCAAAAGCGGCCAAAGAATTGAAGCTTGAAATCCACCAAACCCCTATTTTCAACCGCGGTCAATATCTGCCTCAAATCGGGATTTCCAAAGAGTTTCAAGAAGCCGCGTTTGAACTTACCGAAGAAAACAAAGTCAGCGCTGTTGTCGAAACAGCTACAGGACACTGCATTCTCCATCTTGATGATTATATTCCTATTGAGACGAGCGAATATGAAAAAGCTAAAGATGATCTAGCCCAAACACTTTCGGATGAGAAGAGAAATACTTTTTTCGGAGACTTTGCAACACAATTAAGGGGCAAAGCGGATCTTTTCAGCTATATCGCCGAATCACGGAGCCAATCCCAATAAGATCTTCTCATAATCAGAGGGAAGCGAATGTTCCGCGGCAATAATGATCCCTTCTGTATTGACAAAGAAGAATGTTGGAACCCCAACAATATTGTAGTTGCCCGCCACAGCACTGTTTTGATCTAAAAAAACATCGGAAGAAATATTATTCGCGCTGAAATAATCCTTAACTTTCCTTAAATCCTCCCCGACATTGACCAGAATAATCTTTATCCCCTTTTTTTCAATATCTGCCTGTTGTTGTGTCAACGCCGTCAATTGCCTGCGGCAATGCGGACACCATACCGCCCAGAAAAATATGATGGCCGACTGGCCATCGCGAGTAAGGCTCATGGTTTTGTTTTGATCGCTTAAAGTCCCTAAAGTAAAATTGGGGGCGAGCTGACCGATAAGAGGATGGGATCCTGTTGTCTGAGGACTGCACGCTCTAAGAAGAATAAAGATCGCAACAGCCGCAATAATAGATTTAACTAATATCTTCATACTCTTACGAAGAACAACTTTCTTCAATCCATTTAAAATAATCCCTACTACCGTCGATGATCGGCAAGGCAATAATTTCCGGCACTTCATAATTATGCAGCAATGTTACTGTCTTGACAATTTTCTTAAAACAGCTCTTTTTTGCTTTTAGGATCAAAAGAACTTCATTGGCCGTATTAACTTTTTTTTGCCACCAAAAGATCGACTTGACACCTTTAACGACATTCGCGCAGGCAATACTCTTATCTTTCACTAATTTAGTCGCAATCCTGTTTGCTTCCCTTACATTCTTTGTTGTAACCAAAACAATAATATACACTCTTAGAACTCCTTATTTATTTCTTGGTTTGCCCTTCTCTTAACATCATAAGGGATATCATTCGCCCAGCACTCTCCCCCTCCCTGCGATAGGAGAAATAACTTTTATCACAGCAGGTGCAAATTCCGCGATCAAGAATACTTTTATCCTGCAATCCTAGATCGACCAGTTGACTTTTGCAAACCTGTATCAAATCAAGATAATACCGTCCGTCTTTGACCGTAAGGTCTTCAGGGAAATGCTCCTGAAATTCTTCGCCGACTTTATAGCAACATGAACGTATCGCCGGCCCCAAACATACCTTGATGGCTTTTGTTTTCGTTTGCCATTCTGCTTTCATCTGTGACACTGCTTCCCGAAGAATATTGTTCGCTGCGCCCCGACGGCCTACGTGAATCAAACCAATACCTTTGTTCTCCGGGTCATACATAAATACAGGCAAGCAATCAGCTGTACGAATCACTAAGGGCTGGCCCGGAATCCGTGTTATCAATCCGTCAGCCTTGTGTAAAACCGGTCTCTTCTTTAAGGAATCCTCATCGACAATTACGATCTTATCACTATGAACCTGCAGAATAGGCCTGGGTTCAGGAAGGTCAAAACCCAATTGGTTTAATAAAAGTTCTCTCTGCTTCTTAGTTAAATCGGGATTATTTTTATTGAGTGTAAAATCGACCGTTCGGTCACTAATAAAGGCGGTGATATTCGCGGGAAAAGGATTATTGAACACTGGCATCGTCATCCACCGAATTGAGGGCAACATCCATGTCTTTATCTTCGATCAGAACAGTTTCCTTGGTGGCGGGTAATTCTTCGACCTTCCGTAATTTTCGCTCAATCGTCCGTGATTTGCGCGCGGCGGCTTCAATATTATCCCCAGCTTGTTTGATTTTTTCATAGGTTTTTTCTAAAACAGTACCGAATTTGCCGAATTCCGTTTTAACAACCCCCAATAATGTCCACACTTCACTGGCCCTCTTCTCTACCGCTAAGGTGCGGAATCCCATTTGCAGCGCATTGAGTAAGGCCGTAATAGTCGTGGGACCGGAGATCGTTACACGAAAATCTCTCTGCAATTGATCCAAGAGTCCCGGACGACGAAGAATCTCCGCATAAAGTCCTTCGATCGGAATGTACAATATCGCGAAATCTGTTGTATGGGGTGGATCGATATATTTATCACATATTTTTTTCGCTTCTAATTTAATACGGTTTTCGATTGCTTTACCGGATTCTTCAACCGAAAGAGTGTCTCCTTCATCCTGGGCTTGCAACAGGCGTTCGTAATCTTCTTTTGGAAATTTCGCGTCAATGGGGATGTAGACCGTTTCGCCCTCATGCCCGGGCAATTTAATAGCAAATTCAACCTGGTCATTACTCCCTTTTTTAGTCGGAACATTCTTTTCATATTGGTCGGGAATCAAGATCTGTTCAAGTAAATTGCCCAGTTGAATTTCCCCCCAGGTCCCCCGTGTTTTCACATTAGTCAAAACTTTCTTCAGATCGCCCACTCCCGAGGCCAACGCCTGCATCTCTCCTAACCCCTGGTGGACTTTCTCCAAACGCTCACTGACCGCTTGGAAAGATTCCCCCAGGCGCTTCTCTAAAGTCGAATGAAGCTTTTCATCAACAGTTTCCCGCATTTTTTCCAATTTCCGGCTATTATCTTCTTGAAGCAGACGTAACTGACGTTCAACGACATCTCTAACGTTTTCTAATTTTTTCTCATTCACCTCGCTAAAGGAATTAAGACTTGTCCTGAGCTCTTCCCTGTTCTTGGAAATATCCTCACGAACAATACGCTCTGTCCGCTCCTGATTTTTTTCAATAGACTCGAATTGGTTCTTTATGGGAACAGCCGCATTCTGGGCATAACGCAGCAAAAGAAAGGCGAGGAGGATCGTGTTGATCACTAATAAACCTACAATGAAAATGGACATGACATTACCTTCTGATTGGAAAACCCTATTAATGTATACTCTATACTAGCTAAAAAAAGAAATATGCGCAAATTTTTTTCTTAAGGACCGTCAAACCCTTTCCACCAAACACAAAAAACCCCTGATGGCCATGAATCACATCTAAACCATCAGGGGCGATATTTACTTTCCTTCGTCTTCTAATAACTTAATAATTTTTTCCAGCCGCGCGGTAATCGCTATGGGCACAAAAATAATCCAAATAAGCAAGAATACCTTAATTCCGAAACAGATAACATCAGCGCTTGCAGCACCAACTTGACCAAGACTGAAAGGGCACATATAAATCTCTCCTTTCTAATGCTTTGGCGATACAACAGCCATGGGCATGAGCCCTGATCTCAT
>JAGLQN010000230.1 GCA_023136835.1 Candidatus Omnitrophota bacterium
CTGCCAAACAAATATTTCTGGACAAGAATACCCAGTGACGCAATAACTAATGCCACCCCAGCAAGCGGTTCCATAGATAACCTGAACGTCAATACCGAACAGGATCTCATTACCGAAGTCACGGTGTCAACAGTTGTTCAGGTAGATTCGATTTATATAGATTTCACCAACTGGCTTGCAGACGCCAGCATAGCAGCCTCGGGAGCCAACCTGACAATCAGGGTATACTTAGACGATGATGGTGGTACACTCAGGGAAGTAGGTAACCTCCAGGATATTATCACCGAAGGTGTCAGTGCAGGCAGCATGGTCCAGATCAATGGTCTCGGCACATTCGAACGGAATTTCAAAGTAACAGTTCAGAGCAGTGTAGCACCCACAGGCGGAGCAGCCAGTGACCTTGTAAAATACCACTATGCATCGTATGATAAGGAGTGAGGGGGGTTAAAACATGTCAATAACCACATTCATCCGGGACAATATCTATATCAGTGCATCCGAAAAACTCAAAGATTTCCTAGCCAAGACCGGCGGTACCGAGATAGCAGCCACAAAATCAGTCGTGAATGCTATCGGTACAGACGGAAACGATACACTTACACACGATTTCAGCGAATCAGGATTGATGCAATATGCACACGGTAAACACGATTCCACCTACATCTTATTCATCATCCCTGAAGCAGTAGCGTCCATCAATGCCCATAATACTGCAATTCAGACACACCTTGAAAAATTCGGCAGGGTCTACACAATAACACAAACAGACGCACTCGACTATCCTGATTTCGGGTCATATACATTATGTGTACTCGGAACAGACAACGGCACAGCATGGGTAACAGCCAACCTTGCCAATATAAAAGTAGTACCCAGCCTACCGGTAATATGCTGCGACTCGACCACAGCAGCATATCTTGAGATTGGGACAGACGGCGGTGATGCCGTAAATAAAACTGTCCTGAACGCCATCGCAAACATCGAAGCCAGTCTGCTCGGCATGGGTGTACATGATTGTGTAGGTCTTGCAGTAGGTGCCAATACCATAGCAGACGCAGGTACGACTTTCAACACCCTCGATATGAGCGATGCAGATCTCACAGAAACCTGGTACGGTTATGAAAGTGTGAATGCCAATACCGATGTCATACTCGGGATGGTCAGGCGTATCCAGCCAGATGCATCCATCGGGATAGATGAAGAAGGTGCAGAAGTTGAGAAAACAATAGCGTATTACGGACCGGCATACAGCTATAACGCCCTGAACTCACTCGGCCAGGATGTGATGTGTAATCTTGTATTAATGCTCATCCACAGCAGGACAATAGGCCAGGCAGTAACACTTGCAGGAGATATTGGTAATGTCGAAACCAAACTATTCGGCAACATGTCTACTAAATTCTCAACAGCCACACCACTTGCCAAATTCCTCGCAGGTACAAATGTGGGGCTTGGCGACCCAATGCCGAACAGTAAATCTCTGTACAATATTTTAGGTACGAATTACGTTGACGTTGGAGGTAACCCGGATGTAGATAATATTGCAGAACACCTGCGAGCGGGTGTCCTGAATGGTACAGGCACAGTCCTACCAGCAAATAAATCGCTATACGATGCCATATTGGGACAGATAGACGCATCTAACCGCAAATTAGGGAATACACAAATACTCGAAGTATCAGTCACCTCAGCAGCCAATGTAGGTGATGTCACACTCGCAACAATCACTACGCAGCCCTGTATAATAGATTCAATAATAATCCATGCAGATACCGGGCAGACAGGGGATCTCACATCCTGTGCAGTGTACGGCGGTGCATCAAAAGTCATAACTTTCATTGACAGTACAGATGCCATCCAGGAAAACCTGAACGCAACCGATAAACAAGTCGCATGGCTTGCAGCCAATGACGGTGCAGTGCGGTTAGCAGCTACAAAAACCATCGTCATGACCCTGGCAGGAACTGGAGCAACAGCTGTTGACCTGACAGTAACAATCATCTACAGATCAGCAGTGGATGGCGGATATTTAACATAAAATATATTTATTATGATATTGGACGTGTATAAATGACAGACAAGCGGAGTATTTTCATCGATGGTGTTGAACAGCCCTACTCCCGGTTAACATTTGCAGAGAAAATAGCGGCAATGAATTACGGACTCATCCCAGGTGAAGTAAGCGATGACGATATCAGGACATTTATAGAACACAAAACCAATCTCACCAAGACCCAGAACTGGTCTCAAATGGCTATGAGTACTGCCCAGGGTGGGGCAAGACTGGATGTGGCATATCGTGGTGCGTCTTTCGATGGCAGGTATGTGTACTTTGTCGCACGGAACTCAGATACTTTTGTCAGATTTGATACTCAAGGCGTTTTCACCGCTGTCGGTGACTGGTCTCAGATGAATATGAGTACTGCCCAGGGTGGGGCAGAAGTGGATGTGGCATATCGTGATTCGTGTTTCGATGGCAGGTATGTCTATTTTGTTCCATTCAATTCAGACACCTTCCTTAGATTTGACACACAGGGCGTTTTCACCACTGTCGGTGACTGGGATCGTATGAACATGTCTACCGCCCAGGGCGGGGCAACACTCGATGAGGCATATGTAGATGCATCTTTCGATGGCAGGTATGTGTATTATGTAGCCCATGATTCAGATACTTTTGTCAGATTTGACACACAGGGCGTTTTCACCACTGCCGGTGACTGGTCTCATATGAACATGTCTACCGCCCAAGGCGGTGCTGAAGTAGATGATGCATATGCCGATGCATCTTTCGATGGCAGGTATGTCTATTTCATTCCACAGAATTCAGACACCTTCCTTAGATTTGACACACAGGGCGTTTTCACCACTGTCGGTGACTGGGACCGTATGAACATGTCTACCGTCCAGGGTGGGGCAGAACTTGATTTAGCATATACCGGTACATCTTTCGATGGCAGGTATGTGTACTATGTCCCAGTTGACTCAGTCACCTTCCTTAGATTTGACACGCAGGGCGTTTTCACCAATACCGGTGACTGGGACCGTATGAACACGTCTACTGCTCAGGGCGGGGCAGAACTTCCCGCGGCATATTCCGGTGCGTGTTTCGATGGCAGGTATGTGTACTTTGTCCCACGGGACTCAAATTCTTTTGTCAGATTTGAAGCTATGTTCTCAGAAGGTCAATATCAATAAAAAAAGTGTTAAAATGTCAATAACTATTAGCGGAATACCACAGGAACCACGTAAGTCAAAACTGACTTTCGCTGAACAGGGATCGGCAGACAGTTATGGCTTTGTACCTGACAAGACTCGCAAAGACAGCTCCGCTGATAATAACGACAAATACCTACAAAATTTTGTAGATAACAATGTGAATATTACAAAAGTACAGAACTGGTCTCGTATGAACATGTCTACTGCTCAGGGCGGGGCAGAAGTTGATGATGCATATGACGGTATATCTTTCGATGGCAGGTATGTGTACTATATCCCGCGGGACTCAGATACTTTTGTCAGATTTGATACTCAAGGCGTTTTCACTACTGCCGGTGACTGGGATCGTATGAACATGTCTACCGCCCAAGGCGGTGCTGAATTAGATGATGGATATATCGGTGCGTGTTTCGATGGCAGGTATATCTATTATGTACCCCATGATTCAGACACCTTCCTTAGATTTGACACGCAGGGTGTTTTCACCACTGCCGGTGACTGGTCTCATATGAATGTGAGTACTGCTCAGGGCGGGGCATTATTGGACAGTGTATATGCTGGTGCGTCTTTCGATGGCAGATATGTTTATTATGTCCCGCGGAACTCAGATACTTTTGTCAGATTTG
>JAGLQN010000231.1 GCA_023136835.1 Candidatus Omnitrophota bacterium
CAGATACCGTAACACGGGTAACCTCAATGCCGGGACCGACAAACACATGGTCAATCCGCCCCATCGGGAAATGACTGAACCACGTCGCCCGGGGTGAATGACCTTCCATCTCGACCTGCGCGTCCCGAAGCGTTTGTCGAATATGGCGCCAGGCCGGCGAGCGTGGTAAGGCGTTGAAATCTCCGCAAAGAATTACCGGCCCCTTACAGTCCGGATGATCCAGCCATTGCGGCCCGCGTAAAGCCCTCATCTGAGCGAGTTGTTCCGCGTACCGCAGTCCTAAGTGTGTATTGATAAACTGCAGTCGCGCGCACCCAAGATCAACTGTACACCAAATTGCCCCGCGCGGCTCCAGATACGCTTTATGCGCCAAACCGGGAAGCTTGTCCGCCTTAGTCAACCTCATCGGATAACGGCTTAAAACCGCGTTGCCATAACGCTCTTCCTCTATCCTGATATTGGGATGAAACTGATAAATCATCTTTAGTTCTCTGGCAATAATATGCGGTTGGTCCATGCCGCCGGTACGGACCTTCATTAAATCCAGCTCCTGAAGCGCCACAATATCAGGCTCGTGACGGCCGATGGCACGGGCAATCCGTTCAGGAGAAATTTTCCCATCCATTCCAATACAACTGTGGACATTATAGGTCATCACCCGTAATGTTCGCCTTTTTACAAAGTCTTTGGGTTGCCGCAGAGATACCGGTTTTGCCGCTAGTACAGGTTCCTCCGGTTTTAGGCGGCCCAATAACCGCAAAGCCGATTCACGCAAATCGCTTGTGCGTAAATAAGCCGGTTCATCTAACGACGAAATGATATCGGATGGAAGCAAGGCAAAAGCATCGGTTTCCTCCATTCCCGGTCCGGCATGCGCGCCGTTTTCAATAGGAAAAGTAACCGGTTTCCGGCCGGGACGCCACCCCATAATCGTAAAAGCCCCGCCATGGGGATGATGACACATCTCAATCAGATCGCGCGTAACCTCCTCTAAATACGGATGGTCCTCACCGATAATTTCCTTGGCATGTTCCGGCAGGCTGAATTTGCCGTCCTCATTCCAAACACAAACTCCCCCGGGCCTATCGGGAGCTAAAACCACCGGCACCTTTGCTTCCCGCACAAGTTTTCGCGCGAATTGATCCCGTTCATTTGGACTGAATTTCCTCGGCAAATAAATGTTTCCTGTCGGACCGATTGCTGTAACAATAACGCGGCCTTCCTTCGCCGCGCTTTGGATATCTTCAGTCCCATACGGAATGCCCATCAAAGAAAACAACCCCCGGATAAACCAATCACCCAAATAGCGGGCACGCTGCGACTGCACGCCCTGTTGGTCATGATTTTCTGTCGAACGGTTTTGTGTATCGTGATACGGTTCCTTACCCGGCCTATCCGCCACTGCCCTGAATTCTTCATAAATTTCAACTATCGCCTTCCTCACCGTTTTTCCGTATTTTGTCGTATAAGACACGCTTTCTTCCTGTCCGTGATCTGAATAAATCCACACATCATAATTGCGCCGTGTCGAACGCGTCGCCTGCCAATATATTCTGGCGATGGCATTGTCAATGCCCCTCAGGGCCCGGTGGGCGAAATTCGATGAAGGCCCCCGCCGGTGCGCTTGTTCGTCGTACCCTAAAAAATTCATATGAACAATCGGAAGCCCCCGGGCAATATCTATCCCGGCTCCCAACATTACTAATTCACGCAGTAAGATACAGATAAAAGAGCGGGTGGGAATAAACTTGAGCTCTTTACGGAAATTCTCACCGGCTAATACACCATAGATAAAATCCAAAACAGCAAGGATCGTCTCGAAGAACACACAAACCACCGTCCGCGCAAAATCATAAAGATGCGTCAGACACAGCAAGACGAGTCCAAAAGGGTTGACTCCCCGCCAAAACATATCCCATCCTATCTTGACCGCGCAAAAATGAGTTTCTTCAGCCCCGCCGGTATAAATATTGGAATACGAACTCCCTCCCGCTAAAAGCCCCCGGCTTTCTTCCTCCTCTCCGGCGGCCTGCCGCCCAACAAGCTGCCGTTCTATTTCTATAGCCGCGTCACGAATATACATTCTAAAAATTTTATCCCTTTTCTGATCGAAAAAAGCAAAGGCGGGAACGATTTGTTTAACCCCATAAAACAATTCCCCTTGTACCGATGGGGTACTTGACGGGAGACCCGTGTAAAAAGGATACATTTTGTAATATTGGCTGTTTAAAAGCCTTTGAAGAAAGGGCATCTCGCCCTTTTCCAAAGCCCGCGTTAGTTGCGTTCGGGAAAATCCGTCAATCTGAATCAGCACTAACCCGGGATGAGCTTCCGTAGCTTTTGACCGTTTTAAATTTAAAAGACGCGCGGACCATTCTCTGCGACTTAGCCATCGTTTGATTTTAATAATCCAGCTTTTTTCATGCCGGTCTCCCAACGAAGCGCCCTCAAATGTTTCTTTATGTTCTGAATCAGTTTTCGAAGGATGAAGAGCGGCTTCTGAGGCATCAACAAGATTCTTAGCCATATCCCATTCGGTTTTGATCCGGTGCATAATACTGCTCCAGATATCATGCCTTTCTTCAGAAATCATATATTTCTTAGACTGAATCGAACGATAAATGTCAAGCACCTTCCGCCCGCAGAGCTCAATAGAATAACATTCCGCGCATTTACGATGAGCCTCACTTTTAAGACCTTCAAATTCCGTCAGATCACGATTGAAACACCAGGATAGTGCTTCCACAAAATCTTTTTGATTTTGTTTTGGAATTAACCGGCCGTTTTTTCCATCATTGACCGCTTCCCGGGCGCCGGAGGCATCGACGGCAACAACCGGCACACCGCTCGCCATTGCCTCGGCCAACACCAATCCTTGTGTTTCCGTATAGGAGGCAAAAGCAAAAACATCCATCGCGTGATACCCATCAACAACATCCTGGCCTTGTAGAATACCTGTCCGATGTAAACGCTTGCTGATATTATGCTTGTCAAAAATACTTTTTATTTCATCATCCAACGACCCCCTGCCAATAACGAGAAAATGAACATTGTTTTCCCGTTTCACAAACTCAGCAACTACTTCACTTAGAAATCCCAAATTCTTTTCCGGCGTTAAACGCCCCAGATGCCCAACCACAAAGGCGTTCTCCGGAATATTAAACCGTTTTCGAATTTTCGCGCCGTCCCCATTGGTAAATCGTTTTATATCAACACCCGTCGGGATGATATCCATCGGAACTTCCACTCCTCGTTCGCGTAAAATTTCATAAACGCTTTGACTGGGAACAATGACCCTGTCAGTAAGATTAGCGTAACCGGCGGAAAGCTCAATCACAAAACGTTTGACACGCTCGCTGTGAAAAGGAAGATAATGAAGATAGTCCTCAAACATCGTATGGTAGGTAAAGACAAGCGGAATGTCATACTGTCCGCACAAACGCAATGCCATGTCTCCAACTAAAAACGGGTGATGGCTATGAACAACATCCGGTTCAAAATTTTTAATTAACTTTGATAATAATCCGGGGATAGGAAGATTTACGGAGAAGTCACTGCGGTTAAATTTTTGAATTGCCGGAACGCGAATAACGTCTTCTTCATGTTCGGGTATATTTTTAAACTCCGGCGCCACAATAAGGACCTGATGGCCCTGCCTTTTGAATTGATCCGTGAAAACCCGGATGGATTCTTCTACCCCGCCGACAACAGGCGTATATGTATTGGTCATCATCAAAATCTTCATGTCATACCATCGCGTCCGATCTGTACTAATGATTGGCCCTGTTGGGCCGTCACTTCCGGAAATTCCGGTAAATGAATATCAATAACCGGCTCATCCGCGAACCACTTAGCTTCCCACTCTACTGTTATTTTGCCGTCGTCCGAACAAACCGAAACGGCAACTTCTCCGAAAGATGTCGGTGCCGGGCCAAAAGAAAGACGCTTTCCTTTCTCAAGCCAACGTCGCGGAATACCGGAACACAATACCAGCCGTCCCTCGTCTTCCTCCTCACGGATAAAACAATTTCTGATCATCATGGTCCATTCCGCGGCCGCCCAAACATGCTGCCCGTCTCCCATGCAGCCCCCCCCTGTCCGGGGATGTACCGCTTCCGGCCATTGGCCCGTCGAGGAAGCCAATCGCGCCACTGCCGTCATAAGATCAAAATAACGCGGATCACCCGCCCGCAAAAGCACCTGAGCAATATGCAAAGTCAGATATGGATTAATCCCCGAATGGGTCATATCCTGAAAAAAGCCGCCATGAACAAAAGAATTCTGAATTAAGAAATCGGCCGTCCGCATAATACGTGTATCCTTAGCGGGACAAAGCCGTAAAGGGTAACCGGCAACCAGGGACCCAATGGCGCCGGCATCCATCCGTCGATACGGCGAAGCCGGCATGGCGGCTTGCTTTAAACGCGCTCGCGCCTGCTTGAGGCTTTGTTCAATACACTGATAGAATTCCCGGGCTTCACGATTAAACTGATCAGCCCGTTTTTTGTCGCCATAAGCGCGAGCCAGAAATCCGGCAGCCTTCAATCCAGCGACCCCCCAAAAATCATCCCAATAATAATAGTCATTGGGCCCAAGATGTTCCGCGCTAAACCCCGACGGTAAAAGTCCGGCGTGAGCCGAGGCGGGCTTCTTAGGCAAACGCTTTCGGCGAATCCACTGTTCGCCTTTGTAGACCG
>JAGLQN010000232.1 GCA_023136835.1 Candidatus Omnitrophota bacterium
GAATCCCATTCTCCTTCCTGAGAAAAAAAATAGCCAAACTGCTTTTGTTTCGACGGAAATTTGCGCAGGGCGCGTTGGACACGGCCTGTCAAGCCAACACATAACATCGCGTTTAAGATAAAGGCGGCATCACGGAACCAAAACCGTTTATAAGTAAATGGCCCCGGATAAACATCCTCCGGTGAATGCAAAATAAGCGTCCGAAGAGCAATATCATAAAGAAATTGGAAATGTTCATCAGGAATTGTAAGCCGGCATTGTTTCTGGGTACTCTCCTCCCACTTTTGACAAGCCGTACGCGCGGCAATATTTGGTTTTTTTATTGCTTCGGCATATACCTCACGTCTTGACGCGGGAAGTTTAGAAGGCTTCATTTTTTTATTCTTTTCAAGAGGAATAAGGATTGTTACTTCTCTTCTTTGATTTGCCGCGAGCCGAAAAAGTATTGCCGCCGTAGCCATACCGACTTCACAGTGTATCTCCTTCTGATGAGTCCCTTTACGCGTTTCAATAGTTTTTTCCCTCGCCGATGGCAGATGGCTATAAACATCCCCCTTGTGGTAATTGGAAAAAGCGAACTGTTCGGGAAAATCACTGAAATCAATCACGTACTCATCATTAACGATCCATCCTTTAGAGTTTTTCCGCCATACCACATCATGAATAAAACTCACTCCTTCGGGATTGTATGGCCGAAGCGCGACCGCCATCCGGGCGTCGGTATCACAATATCCGGCAAGCGAAATCCGGCATACCGGCAACTTCAAATTGCCGGCAACTTCAATTTTAGATGTAAGAGATAAATCGCCTTTTTTCATCTGAGTCGTAATGGCAAGATTTCCTTCTGTTGAAATTTTTTGGGATACATCGGGAAGGCGTGAAGGAAAAAGGGCCTGATCATCATTTCCAATAATCCAGGTATCCAGCGACCAACTGTCATGGAAAGGTGTGACAAGCCCCCGGGGATCTACAATCGGCCATTGATCACTATCGGGAATCCCAACGGCCGTCCAATTGCGATGGGTCAGATTGATGTGCGTAATAGAAAACGCGCGCGGAACAAAGGCTTTATCTTCCGGATTAAACTGGCGTTCAACCCAAAACGGCCAAATCCAGTCGAGATTATGCTGGATAGCTTGACTGTTCATTAGGCCGCGCGCGTGCATGACAGCCCCGGAACGCAACAATTCCATAGGTGCCGCCACCTCCGAAGGCTGGGAAAACCGCCGCAAACGGGATATAAGCGTAATTGGATCCAGAAATCTGTGCTTCCTTGCAACGCTGCGCGCTATAAACTCCCAAGGAAGCCACTTTATCCACATGAGTAACCCTCCGCAAGAAAATTCCTCACTTCGCTCGTACCTGCTTTCCCTAAAAGATTTGAGGAAGCCATTAATGCGGGGAGGTTCATTGTAACCATTCAATTTTTATGACGCATCCCACGCACCAAATGGACCCCAATAGCAATCACAAACAATACACCGATCATAATCATCGGCATATAAGGACTATATGCCAACAACCTCATATGAAATTCCGCTAAAATAACCGTCCAAATGATTATAGCCAAAAATGTTGCCCCTAAAACAATGCTCATATTAAACCACGGCCGCAATTCCATCATAAACCCGATCATACACCCCACTACCGGTCCCGTTCCCCATAATGGAAAAAGCACAAAAAGAAACAGGCCGGGGAGGCCATATGTTTTAATAATTTTATAGTTTGCTTGGGCCATCTTATGTACGCGCCCAATAAAATTTTTTAATGATCGAAGAATAAATATATGTTCGATACTAAAAACAAATAAGGGATATAAAAGAAAGACGGCCACGGCATCCACAAACATGTTGACGCTAATATTCGTCCCATAGTTCAGCCCCAATACATGGCCAAAATAGACACCGCCGGGCCGGCCGACAACAAAGCGCGTGGCCGTCAGCGAAAGAATTTTCTGGCAATACTCTGCCGACCTCATCCAGCTCAAGCCCGTCCAAACGACATACATAAGGATTAATCCGATCCCTACACCAAGAATATGGCCTTCCGCTCGCGCCCAAAGGCTTTTGTATAATCCGGATTTTTCTATGACGGACATATTCGTCGATCCTCCTTCGCCTGCTTCTATATTATTTTCCCCACTAGACGACAATAAATCAAGAAATATCTATCATGAGTAGTCTAACAAAGAAAACGCCAAGAGAAAGCCCTCCATCTTAATGCCATTTAGCTTTCCTTACAGACAAAAAAAGAGGCCACACTATCAAATAAATCAACAGCATTTACCCCTATTTTCTTTCACAACATTGTACGTAAATTACGCCACTAAACCATAGCTATCCATTAAACTCTTTATTTCCTTAATTTACCCGATCTTAATTTGCATCCTTTTTCCCCGATTACATTATACATGAATATTCCTCTTATAACGTCAATTATTCCGGGCGCGCCGGATGGCCCCTTCACCGAACTTATCTTTGATCAAATCTATCGCCTTATGAACTTTCTCCCTCTTTCGCGCAACCGGACTTTCAAAGAGGCTCTCTTGAACATAAGGGTCGTCAAAATTGGACATCCGCACACCCAGCAAGCGAATCCTCATCGAAGGTTTATAATAGGCATCAAAAAGTCCCTTCGCCTGTTTATAGATATTATCAAAGAAATTGACCCTCTCATCAAACGTATGGGTCCGTGTCACCGTTTTAAAATCGCTTAAGCGTACCTTTAAGGTAATCGTTTTCCCCTTTAGCTCGTACTTGCGTAGCCGCCTGGATACTTTTTCGCTTAAAAAAGATAAAATGCCGTAAACTTCGCTTAAATCAGCAATATCTTTCTCAAAAGTATGCTCATGGCTGACCGACTTGATCTCGTCATCCACATAAACATCACGCTCATCAATTCCATTAGCCAGATCGGAAAGGTGCCGGCCGTGCACGCCTAGTCGCGCGTTTAATTTTTCAACCGAATATTTCGCCAATTCGCCGATTGTTCGGATTCCCATAGCGTTGAGCGTCTTCTGCGTCTGTTGGCCGACACCCCATAATTTCTCGATCGGTAAAGGCCATAGAAAATCGAGGACTTTTCCCGGGCGGATCTCAAGCAGGCCGTCTGGTTTGCAGAGATCCGAAGCAATTTTTGCAACCATTTTCACCGGCGCGATCCCGATCGATGCTGTTAATCGCGCTTCTTTCTTTATGCGGTCCTTGATAGCCAAACATGTTTTATAGGGTGTTTGATAAAAATGATAACTACCCGTGATATCCAAAAACGCCTCATCAACGCTGACCAGCTCCATATCGGGAGTAAAATCGTAGAGAATATCGAAAATTTGGCTGGAAACTTGCTTGTATTTGCGCGCGCTGCCCCGGAGAAAAACACCGTGAGAGCATTTGCGGTAGGCGATCGAGATCGGCATCGCGGAGTGAATTCCGTACTTGCGCGCCTCATAGGAACAGGTCGAGACAACCCCGCGGCCTTCCCCGCCTTTAGGATCAGCCCCGATGATCACCGGCTGCCCCTTAAGCGAGGGATTATCCCTTTGCTCAACCGCCGCAAAGAACGCGTCCATATCCATGTGGGCAATGACTTTACTTTTCATATACCTTAAAGGGGACGGGTGCTTTAGCACCTGTCCCTTAAACCTTAAATTCCCTTATACCTGTAAACCCGAATAGAGTTCTCTGATACCGTTTTTGTCCTGGATATAAACCTCCGGCGGGAATTCAATGGAGGTCGGGATCTGTTTGGCCATCAGCGCGGATAAACGTTTCTGCTGCATTTCATCCTCGGCGTTATAGATAGGGGCTTGGCTTAGATCATTGATCATCAATAACCCCGGTTCACTGGCAAATTCAAAATTCTTAATAATCTTCTTTAACATGAGATCCAAAAAGATATCTTTATCTTTAAAGATCTCAACCGCTGTTTTAAGGGTTATTTTTCCCCAGTCAACCGCGTTTAACTTATGCAAGATACCGTAAATCGATGAATATTTGATCAGCCGTTTTTCCCCGGGGGCGCATTTGCGCGCGTGATTGATCAACAGCGCGGTAATCTCGGCGTGCTTATATGTTTTGACTTCCTTGTGGATGTCTTTGGTCAGCACATCAAAGACATAAACGCCGCTCACGGCAACCGCCGCGTTCTCGACACTACGCTTAATTAAATCCTCAAACGCCCCCCAGATCACATCCTCATCCTTGCGGATCACGTTGAGTACTAAGATATGGCAGGCTAATTCTTCCCGGAGCGCGCGGTATTTACGCACTTTCCCTTCAAGATAGCCGTCATAAAAAATTTTGTCAAACCGCGGCAGACGCGTAAAAATATTCGAATTCTGAATTTGCCCTTCAATTAAATTCACTGTCTGTTCCTATTCTTATGATCCCGAAATTTTCCTTTATCGTAAATTAGGAAATTAGGAGTTCCTAAAGTACCCGTCCCCTGTTAATAAAGGACTGCCGTATGGCCGCGGAAGTCTAGATATTCATCAAAGGTGGTGCCGACATGGTCGATAAAGCCTTCGGGCGCGATCTCAATAATGCGGGTAGCGACAGTCTGAAGCAGTTGGTGATCGTGAGAAGAAAAGAGGACCGTACCCCTGTAAGCTTCGAGGCCGCGGTTCAAAGCCGTGATCGACTCTAGGTCAAGGTGATTGGTGGGCTCATCCAGGATCAGTACATTGCCTTGGGCCAACATCATGCGCGACAACATGCAGCGCGCGCGCTCGCCCCCCGAGAGGCACGTCACGGACTTCAGAGACTCCTCACCGGAGAACAGCATGCGCCCCAAAAATCCGCGCACAAAATCCTGATCCGTGTTCTTCGTATACAAACGAAGCCAGTCCATCACCGCCAAGTCACGCTCAAAGTACTTCGCGTTATCCTTCGGATAATAGGCCCGTGTGGTCGAGGCCCCCCACTTGAACGTCCCCGAATCTGCCTCAAGCTCACCGGTCAGCACCTGAAACAGCGCGGTCTTCACACGGTCATTAGATCCCAGAAACGCGATCTTGTCCCCCTTCTCAACGGTAATGGTCAGATCGTGGAACATCACTTCGCCATCCAAGGACTTCGACAATCCGTTGATATGCAACAAATCGTTTCCTGCTTCCTTCTCCTGCTCAAAATTGATATAAGGGTACTTGCGCGACGAAGGTTTAAAATCCTCGACCGTCAGTTTTTCAAGGATCTTTTTACGGCTCGTGGCCTGGCGGGATTTTGAAGCGTTGGCGCTGAAGCGCGCGATAAACTCTTGCAATTCCTCGCGCTTGTCCTCAATCCTTTTATTAGATTCGGACCGCTGCCTTAAGGCAAGCTGGCTGGACTCAGACCAGAATCTGTAATTCCCGTTATAAAGTTGGATCTTGCCGTAATCGATATCGGCGATGTGCGTGCAGACTTTATTGAGGAAATGCCGGTCATGGGAAACCACAATGGACGTATTATCAAACTCGCATAAAAATTCTTCTAAGTACATACACGTCTCGACGTCCAAATGGTTGGTAGGCTCGTCGAGAAGAAGAATATCCGGATTGCCGAATAAAGCCCGCGCCAGAAGGACGCGAACCTTGTCCCCGGCCTCAAGCTGGCTCATCTGCATTTCATGCGATTCTTCACGGACACCCAAATCGCTTAAAAGTTTAGCCGCGTCGGATTCGGCGTTCCATCCCTCCATCTCGCCGAATTCACCTTCAAGCTCGGAGGCACGTATACCGTCTTCATCAGAAAAATCCGGTTTAGCATAAAGAGCGTCTTTCTCGGTCATAACATCATAGAGATGCGTATGCCCCATAATCACGGTATTTAACGCGGTGTAAGCGTCAAAGACAAATTGGTCTTGCTGCAGGACAGAAACACGCTTGCCTGTGGCAACGCTCACAGAGCCTACCGTCGGGTCGATCTCACCCGAAAGGATTTTCAGAAAAGTGGATTTCCCCGAACCATTGGCCCCGATCAGACCATAACAGTTCCCTTCTGAGAATACGATATTTACTTTTGAGAAAAGTTTGCGCTGTCCAAATTGAAGCGACAGGTCATTCGTTGAGATCATCGTTGTTTCCTATTTCTTTTTATAGCGGCTGGGATGATTCGTATTGCGCTTATGCGCGCGGGCCTGTCTTGGTTTGTGTTTTGGGCCGGATCCGGAACCTCGCGGTTTGGACTTAGGGTTTCCCTGAGGCTTGCCTTGCGGTCGCCGCCCGCCCGAGCGTCTCCTGGGCGGCCTTGACTCCCCGTCGACAAAACTGGCATCAGCGAACTTCGGATGCTTGGAACGCGGCAACGTCATCTTGATCAGGTTCTCGATCTTATGAATATCGTGACTTTGCGTCGGCGTGGCAAATGTCACCGCGTGGCCTTCTTTGCCGGCGCGGCCGGTGCGCCCGATGCGATGCACATAATTCTCCGCGTCATCCGGCAGGTCATAATTGATCACCAGCTCGATCTTGCTAACATCAATGCCGCGGGCGGCAATATCGGTAGCCACCAGCACGCGGTAACGCCCGCGCTTAAAGCCGTCCATCGCCTGGGTGCGCTGGCTCATCGAGCGGTCCGAATGAATCTCGGCGACCTTGGCGCCCATCTCGCGGATGTGGCGGGTGACGCGCGAGGCCTTCATCTTCGTACGGGTAAAGATCAACGCCGTGCCGTGATGCCTTTGCAAAAGCATTTTGACAACCTCATTCTTAAGCCTTTCGCTGACGATAAAAAGTTCCTGCGAAACATCCTTGGCGGCCGTGCCGGAAGGCGCGATCTCGATAGTCAGCGGCAGTTCCATATACTTGGTCGCCAGTTTCAAAACATCCGGCGGCATGGTGGCGGAAAAAAGCAGGGTCTGTTCCTTATTGGTCACACAGCGCAAGATGCTTTTGACTTGCGGCTCAAAACCCATATCTAACATACGGTCGGCTTCATCCAGGATCACGACCGACACATCGCCTAAACCGATTGTACCTTGATAAATGTGGTCGTTCATCCTCCCTGGGGTGGCAATAATCACGCTGGGGTTGCGCTTCAAGTCCATCAGCTGCCCGTACATTTTAACTCCACCGATTAATACGGCACTGGTCATTTTATAGGCTCTTAACAGAGGATCCAAAGCTTCGTCGACCTGCATAGCTAATTCGCGCGTCGGCACCAGGATCAAAGCCTGCCCGCCTTCCGCGGCTAAACGTTGAATGGTCGGAATGCCAAAAGCTAGGGTCTTTCCTGTCCCCGTCTGGGCAACGCCCATAATATCTTTCCCTTCCAGGGCGATGGGGATCGCCTGATGCTGAATGGGAGTGGGTGTCACAAATTTCAGCTTATCCAAAATTTTTAACATATCCGGGGCAAGACCAAGATGATAAAACCCCGCGTCCGATGTATTCACAAACACTCCTTATGATTCCTATTATTTAAGTAGATACCCACGGGCA
>JAGLQN010000233.1 GCA_023136835.1 Candidatus Omnitrophota bacterium
CTACAAAAGAATCCATCCTTATCTTAATGGCCGATGATGATGAGGATGACCGCCTGATGGCCAGAGAAGCCCTGGATGAGGCGCGTCTGATTAATAAGATGGATTTTGTTGAAGACGGAGTAGATCTTATGGATTATTTATATCGACGAGGAAAGTATGAAGAATTGAAGGACAAGCCCTTGCCGGGATTAATTCTGCTGGATCTTAATATGCCGCGCAAGGACGGACGGGAAGCGCTTAAAGAAATCAAGGCCGATCGTAGATTACAGCTTATTCCCGTTGTTGTTTTGACAACCTCTAAAGCAGAAGAAGATGTCCTGCGGACATATGATCTGGGGGTAAGCTCATTTATCACCAAACCGGTGACATTTGAAGGCTTGGTGGAAATCATGAAAAACCTGGCTAAATATTGGTTCGATATTGTAACACTGCCTTCCGGGCTAGAGGGACACTGAAATGGATAAGGGCGATCCATTGAAGATTCTCATTGTTGATGATGATGAAGAAGATTACATGATCATTCGAGAATTGTTTTCCGAAATTAAAGAGCAAAATTATAGTTTGGATTGGGTCAGCGACTATGATTCTGCTCTTGAGACTATAGGAAGAAATAGCCATAATGTGTATCTTTTTGATTATCGGCTTGGTGGGCGCAGCGGTCTGGATCTTCTTCGTAAAGCAATTAATAACGGATGTAAGGCACCGATCATATTGCTGACAGGACAAGGCGATCACGACATCGATCTTAAGGCGATGAAAATGGGAGCAGCTGATTATTTGGTTAAAGGAGAGATGAATGCCGCGTTTTTAGACCGGTCCATTCGCTATGCCCTTGAACATAAGAAAATGGAAAATAAATTGCGGATGATGCTTCAAGATTTACAGAAATCCCATGAGGAATTCAAGAAAGCCGAAGAAGTCATTTTGAAAAGTGAAGTAAAATACAGAACGCTCTTTGATCTATCAAGAGATGCTATTGTGACGCTCGCGCCTCCTTCCTGGAAATTCACGTCGGCTAATTTATCTACGGTTAAATTGTTTGGCTATGACAGTGAAAAGGAATTTACGCTCAAAGGGCCTTGGGATGTATCCCCGGAGCGTCAATTTGACGGGGAGCTTTCATCACGGAAAGCCAAGCGCATGATAGAAAAGGCAATGAACGAGGGATCACATTTCTTTGAGTGGGACCACACAAGGTTAAATGGAGAGGTTTTTCCGGCGACCGTTCTTTTTTCGAAAATCGAATTGGATGGAAAACAACAATTGCAGGCAACGGTAAGAGATATTACTCAAAGTAAGAGAACTCAGGAAGACCTCGAGCAAAGTGAAAAACGATTTATGGATGTTTTGCATTCTTCTGAGGATGCTATTCTTCTGATTGATGATGAAACCTTCATGGATATCAACGAGGCCACTGCCCGTATGCTTAAATATCCCAACCGTGAAGAATTTTTAATGACCCATTCATCGAAGTTATCACCACTCCATCAGCCTGATGGTCAGGACTCTTTCGATAAGGCTAATGAGATGATGAAAATTGCCACTGAACGAGGGTTCCACAGATTTGAATGGATGCATCGCAAGAAAACAGGAGAGGACTTTCCGGTTGAGGTTTCGTTGACACCTATTACCTATAGGGGGAAAACAATCATTCATTGTCTTTGGAGGGATCTCACAGAAGAAAAGAAGGCAGCCGAAGAAAAACAACAACTTCAACTGCAGCTTCAGCAGGCTCAAAAGCTGGAATCAATCGGCACAATGGCCAACGGTATTGCCCACAATTTTAATACGATTTTAGGATCTATCCGCGGGCTTGTCGAGATGGGGCTTATGGAAGTCCCTCCAAACAGCCGGATTAATTCTGACCTTAAGAAAGCGGTCAAAGCCATAGAGGCTGCTAAGGAATTGACAGGCAAAATGCTCATTTTTAGTAGGGATCAGAAACAAGCGTTAGAGCCAGTCAAAATCCAGACAGTTGTTCAAGAAGCGATGGATCTGTTTAAGGCATCGATGACCGCTCCTGTTGAAATCAGACAGAATATTAATATGGAGTGCGAACCTGTTTTGGCAGCTCCAAATGAAATCTCGCAAGTGGTCATGAATCTTTGCACGAATGCCTATCACGCGTTGGAAGGGATTAATGGGAGGATTACGATCAGCCTTGATGAAGTCGAAATTGATGAGGGTATGGCGAGAAGGTATCCAAATTTGTGTATGGGGAAGTACGCGCGTCTTGTTATTTGTGACACGGGAAAAGGCATGAACTCGGTGACAAAAGAGCGGATATTCGAACCGTTTTTCACAACAAAAGAAATTGGCAAAGGAACCGGCCTTGGCCTTTCGGTGATCCATGGCATTGTCATGAATCACCATGGCGAGATTACGGTGGATAGTCAATTAGGGAAAGGAACAACGGTTAATGTGTATTTTCCGTTGGCGGATAACGATGTTAATAATACAAAAGGAGCGTAAATAATGAAACGAATACTTGTGATAGAAGATGATGCCCGATTCCAGGGAGTCCTTCAGGAGATGTTGGGCCGGGCCGGTTACGAGGTTCTGGTGGCCCCTGATGGAAAGGTTGGAGTTGGTCTCTACCGCGATAAACATCCGGATCTGGTTATTACAGATGTCATTATGCCAGAAAAAGATGGGGCGGAAGTGATCTTTGATCTGCAAAAAGAATTTCCCGGCGTCAAAATGATCGTCATGACCGGAGGCGGGCAGGGCGACGCGCAAACTTATCTGAAATCTATTATGATGTACAGCGACGTGAAATACGCGTTCGAAAAACCTTTTTCAATGGATCAACTTTTTCTGGCAATAGAGGAAACCCTGGGGTAAAAATAATGGCCGATCATAATATCAAAGAAGATTTAACGCGGAAATATCGTTTAGCGGGAAAAATAAGGCTGATCAGTTTTTCCCTACTTTTATTCTTTCTTCTATTAATGAAATGGTTAGGAGGATATGCCTATCTTAATACGGCGCTATTGTCATTAATTCTCGTCGAAGCGATCTGTAATCAGCCGTATCATTTCATTGTCCGGCGGGTTAATATCCACAGGCTTCAATATTATCAGATGACAGTGGATATCATAGCGATTACGTGGTTGCTGTATTATATGGGCGGCATCGATGCCCCGGTTGTCAGTATAGCTTATTACGCCGTTATCCTCTGGGCAGGAGTCGCGTCAACCGTTCATGCCGTTTTTTTCGCGGTTGTCGCTTCCACACTTTCCTTCTCGGCAATCGTCATTCTTGAGTACTGCGGAATATTGTCGCAGGTATCATTATATAATGACTCAATGCCGACCGCGAAAATGTTCAGTCTGCTCATCGGCAACATATCCTACCTGTTCGCGTTCGGATATTTTAGCGCGCACTCATCCAAGATCATCAAGCTGCGAGAGAGAGAACAACACGACGAATCCTTAAGGCACGCGCATAAATTCTCGGCAATCGATCACCTTATCAGCCATACGACACATGACATGCTTGGATGTTTTTGTAATGCCAAAGCTTGCGCGGAGATATTGTTAAAGGAGCGTGAACCGGATAATAAAGATAACGAGATGCTGAGAATGATCATTGAACAGGAAGAGCAAGGCATTACCGTGCTGCGCAGGCTGTCCAAGTTTTCAAGAAAAGGAAAGCCGGAATTTGAACAGGCCGATATAAACGCGATTATTGAGGATGCCATAAATTTAACTTGGCCGGTAGTGCGATATTCTAAAATGACTATTCAAAGAGAATTCGGTTCTGGTCTGCCGTTGGTTGTGGTGATTAAAAGCCAGATACAAGAGGTTTTCGTGGCCTTGATCCTTAACGCCCTGGACGCCGCGGTTAAAAAGAGCACGCTTACGATAAGAACAAATTATGATAAAGAAAAGGATTGTGTCGAGATCCTTTTGTCCGATACCGGAGTTGGCATAAAACAGGAATATTTAAATCAA
Source organism: Candidatus Omnitrophota bacterium (assembly GCA_023136835.1). GTDB lineage: Bacteria > Omnitrophota > Gorgyraeia > Zapsychrales > Zapsychraceae > 2-02-FULL-52-10. The sequence goes on from JAGLQN010000233.1 coordinate 3,957, forward strand.
ATAGCGGAACCATTTTTCACGATAAAAGAATACCGGGAAAAGCTTGGGATAGGCCTTGCTATTTCCAATGAGATCATTTCAAGACATAAGGGAAGTATGCGGTTTAAAAGTGCTATAGGGGGAGGAGGGACGACGTTTACGGTTCAGCTTCCCGTTGAGCAATTAGTTGAGGGCGATTTTGAAGGTATGATACAAAGGAGGGCGCAAAGTGAAAAGGATCTTGATTATTGACGATGATGAAATTGTCCGGATGTCGCTTGAGAAAGAATTGTCAAGTGCTGGATATTCTGTTTTTTTGGCCGAAAACGGCAAGGATGGGGTTCAGAAAGTACAGGAACAAATGTCGGATCTTATCCTGCTTGATATCATGATGCCTGAAATGAATGGTGTTGAAGTTATTGATCTTCTTAAAAAGGATAAGCGAACAAGAAATACGCCAGTGATATTTATAACAAGCCTTGTGAAAAGGGATGAAATTGATGATGGTTTTGTAAAAGGAAGTAAGGGGGTAGATCAGTTTTTTGTTTCGAAGCCTTTTGATATGGATGAAGTGCTGCGACTCGTTTACGCCTCTATCGGGGAGCCCTAAAATCTCAAAAAGCTGAATAAGAAATAGAGCCCTTATTTATCCGGATGAGGTTCCCCCCGGTCGCATTGTGAAATATTGTGAAGCGCGGTTATAATATATACATAAAGATGAATCGTAAAGAATAGGAATGTATTTTCGGCTAACACCTGTCTAACGAAACAGGTTCCAAATGGCGAGAAAATGGAATGTTAAATGATAATTACATTCTAGGCGATATTTATTTCTAGATGTTTGCCGAGCGCGGTTGCAACTTTCTCAAGAGTTGAAAGCTTGATGTCTTCGGCGTGGTTTTCGATACGCGAAATAGCTGTTTTCTGTGTGTGAAGTTTCTGAGCCAGTTCTTCCTGGGTTAATCCTGTCTCTTCCCGCGCTTGGCGTAACATCACGCCAATTTTAAATTCTTCATAGCCATTAGTAAAATTTTTAGAAAAACCTTTATCCCGTTTTTTACGTTTTTTTATATAATTCTTTAAATCACTCATTTTATTCACCTCCTGTATCGGTTAAAATAATCCTTTTTGTAAGACTCAGCCCGCTTTATTTCTTCGCTTGGCGCCTTTTGTGTCTTCTTGACTATGCCACGCGTTAAAATTATCTTATTTCTGTCAAAGAAAGCGAAGATTCTATAAATATTGGAACCAAATTTAGTCCGACATTCCCATATATCATCTGTTCCTCGCATTTTGGAAAGATACAAAGATGGGACAATCTCTAAGTCTTCAATAAGGTTCAAAGTCCAGACCACTTTTTTGGCTGGCTTGGCTGATAGGGAATCTAAGAACTCTTCAACAGGACACGTTCCTTTAGTCGTTTTATAGAAAATGACTTCTTTGTTCGCGTTACAAGGTTAACATGCAAGTTAACATTTGTCAGGGAGAGATATTTCTTGGTTGAGGCATTTTTTAAGTCATTAATTTGATCCATATTATCCGTTTCTGAATCCAAACATGTTGATTTGCTGTAGGTTACACTCATATATAGCCATACAATCTGGAACATAGCAAGTAATTAAATCGATGAAAAAACGGTTTGTCGAAGCAAAGATGTAGTGTTACAATATGTAACACTTTGGAACAATTCCCTAATAGGATAATTTATGACTCCAAAAGACATTTTTACAGCTGAAGAAGTTGCGGAATATTTAAGGATTCATCCATATACAGTCAGACGATTAGCCCGGGCAGGTAAACTTCCGGGCTTTAAAGTTGGTGGACAGTGGAGGTTTAAAAAGGATGAAGTTGAGCAAAAGCAACCTATAAAATTAAAGGATAAATAGAATGGCACAATCTAATGGAAATGGCGATTTAAGTTTTGCTTCTAAGCTTTGGCAGACAGCAGATAAGCTTAGGAATAATATGGATGCTGCTGAGTATAAGCATGTGGTTCTCGGTCTTATTTTTTTGAAGTATATTTCTGATGCGTTTTCTGAGCTTTACGAAAAATTGAAGAATGAAGTTGGTGCTGACCCTGAAGATTCTGATGAATATATTGCTGAGAATGTATTTTATGTCCCTGAGAAGGCTCGGTGGGATTATTTGCAGAAGAATGCAAAGCAACCTACTATTGGTAAGATTATTGATGATGCTATGGATAAGATTGAGAAGGATAATTCTTCTCTTAAAGGTGTTCTTCCTAAGAATTATGCTCGTGAGGGTCTTGATAAGCAAAGGCTTGGAGAACTGATTGATTTAATCGGGACTATCGGTCTTGGTGATAAGGAGAATCGCAGTAAAGATATTCTTGGCAGGGTTTATGAGTATTTCTTAGGTCAGTTTGCTGATGCTGAAGGTAAGAAAGGCGGTCAGTTCTATACGCCTCGTTGCATTGTTAAACTTCTTGTAGAGATGCTGGAGCCTTATAAGGGGCGTGTGTTTGACCCTTGCTGTGGCAGTGGCGGGATGTTTGTTCAAAGTGAGAAGTTTGTTGAGGCTCATAATGGCCGTATTGGTGATATTGCTGTTTATGGTCAGGAGAGCAATCAGACCACTTGGAGACTTTGCAAGATGAATCTTGCTATTCGTGGTATTGATGCGAATATTGCTTGGAACAATGAAGGAAGTTTTCTTTCTGACGCGCATAAGGATTTGAAGGCCGATTTTGTTATTGCTAATCCTCCTTTCAATGTTAGTGATTGGCATGGTGAAGCCTTGCGTGAAGATACTCGCTGGAAGTATGGCGTGCCCCCTGCGGGAAATGCTAACTTTGCGTGGGTACAACACTTCATTAGTCATTTGAATCCTTCAGGTATCGCGGGGTTTGTTCTTGCTAACGGTTCGATGTCTTCTAACGCTTCCGGCGAGGGAGAAGTCAGAAAGAATCTAGTTGAAAATGATTTAGTAGATTGTATGGTTGCCCTTCCTTCCCAATTATTCTTTAACACAATGATTCCTGCTTGTCTTTGGTTCGTTTCTCGTGATAGAAAAAATCATAAGTTTAGGGACAGGCGTGGTGAAATTCTATTTATTGATGCCCGTAACATGGGACAGATGATTGATAGACGGCACAAAGAGCTAATAGATGAAGAAGTCAAAAAGATTTCTGACACTTATCATGCTTGGCGAGGCGAAGGTGGAAAATATGAAGACGTTAAAGGTTTTTGTAATGCCGCATCTCTAGAAGAACTCAGAAAACACGGACATATACTCACACCTGGACGATACGTAGGAATAGAAGATGTTGAAGAAGCTGATGAAGAATTCGACGAGAAGATGAAGAGGTTGACTGCTGAATTATCAGGGCAGATGAAAAAATCAAAAGAACTGGATGGAAAGATAAAAAAGAATTTAAAAAGCATAGGTTATGACATATAGAAGGAAACTCAAGGAGGATAAAATCATGACATTAGATCTAAGCAGTTTACAAAAAGCGGTGGCCGCGTTAGATAATTCCATTAATTCTTATTGTACAAATCAGAATAATGAATCTTTGTCCAACGTTGACAAAGAGACATTAAAATCCGGCGTTATCCAGAATTTTGAAGTGGCGTATGAATTGTGCTGGAAATTTATGAAACGCTGGCTGGAAGAAAATGCCGGAGGAGAAGTCATTAACGCGTTAACTATCAAAGAGTTGTTTCGAATGTCTTTTGAACGTGTTTTGATTAAGGATGTTGACGCGTGGTTCGGCTATCATAAAGCAAGAAACTTGACGGCACATACTTATGATGGGGATAACGCGAGCAAGGCTTTTGCCGCGGCATCAGAATTTATTTTTGACGCGAAAGATTTTTTGAAAACATTAGAGGATAAAAATGATTGATGTTTCACTGTTCCAATCCGAAATAATTATGAAAATACTTCAAAAGTATGTTTCCGGTTGTGAAGTGCGTGCTTTTGGTTCGCGTGTAACGTGGACGGCCAAGGATTATTCTGACCTTGACATCGCGATTGTCGGAAAAGAAAAACTTTCCGGTGATATTTTGTTCTCGATCAAAGAGGCTTTTCAGGAGTCGGATCTTCCTTTTAGGGTCGATGTGCTGGACTGGCATTCCATATCCAAAGAATTTCGGGCGGTCATTGAAAAAAAATATGAAGTGATTCAGAAGAAACCGCTGAAAACTAGATTCAAGAAAACAGAGATAGGTAAAATCCCGGAAGATTGGAGGCTTGAGATATTTTCTAAGGTTATTAGCGTTAATCCCAAAAGGATATTAAAAAAAAGTGCAATAGCTAAGAAAGTGTCCATGCAAAAGGTATTTGCAGGACAGCGCAAAATAAATGGATTTGAGGTCGGAGAATATGGCGGGGGAGCAAGATTCCAGAATAACGACACACTTATGGCAAGGATTACGCCTTGTTTAGAAAATGGTAAGATAGCTTTTGTTGATATTTTAGATGATGAGGAAGTTGCATTTGGTTCTACCGAATTCAATGTTTTATCTGGTAAAGAAGGCATATCAAATGATATATATGTTTATTATCTATCGAAGTCTCCCTTTGTTCTTCTCGAGACAATAAGTTCTATGGTAGGAACATCTGGACGCCAAAGAGTCCAAAATGTTGTTTTTGATAATATATTGATTCCAGTTCCACCATTTTCTGAGCAAAAGGCAATTGCAAAAATCCTTTCCGATTTAGATTCAAAAATTGAACTTAATCAGCAGATGAACAAGACGCTTGAATCTATTGGGCAGGCTTTGTTTAAACGTTGGTTTGTTGATTTTGAGTTTCCAGACGAGAACGGAAATCCCTACAAGACTTCTAGTGGTGAAATGGTTGATTCAGAGCTTGGAAAGATACCGAAGGGGTGGCAAGCGAGTACGTTAAAAGAAATAATTAAGATAACCAGTGGGAAAAGGCCATCGGATAAATCATATGTAAGAAAATCCGAATTTAATATTCCCTTAATTGGTGCTAGTTCAATCATGGGCTATGTTAGGGAGTGTCTATATACTGAGCCAATACTAATTATCGGAAGAGTTGGAACGCATGGCATTGTTCAAAGAGTTTCATATCCCGCATTTCCTTCTGATAATACGCTTGTTATAAAATCGCATTATTATAATTTTGTCTTTCATAGTTTAAAACGCTTAGATTATAGTAGTTTAAATGTGGGAACTACACAGCCTCTCATAACTCAGAGCGGGATAAAACAAATAGAAATTATTATTCCTCAAGATGACATCCTAAGTAAGTTTGAGAAAACGTTAATGGCATTGTATAAAAGCATAGACAAAAACTTAAGCGAAATTGAAACTCTATCTCAAATTCGTGATTCTCTTCTTCCTCGTTTGATGTCTGGGAGGATGAGGGTTTGTATATAAAGGGAGTATGTTAAATTTAAAGGAACTAAATCTGATTGTTGGAAATAAGAGTTTTGACCTTTTGTTGGGAGAGGTTGAAAATATATTTTTTGATTGTAAGCGTCAGCCATATGGGTTAAAGGATGACAAAACAAAATTAGAGTTAGCAAAAGATGTTGTTTCTTTTGCTAATGCTGAGGGGGGATACATTTTTATTGGATTTTCAACGAAAAGGAGTCCGAAGCATTTAGGTGATGAGGTTGATAAAATGCGATGTTTTGAGAGGGCGATGGTAGATGTAAAACAATATGAGAATGTTATAAAAGATTGGATTTATCCGGAATTGGAGAAAGTAGAAGTTAACTGGATTTGTGTAAAGGATAAAAAAGGAATAGGACTTATTCAGATTCCAAATCAAAAGCTAACCAGAAAGCCGTTTTTAGTAAAAAGAGAAATAATTGATGATAAGAAGCGTTCCGAGATTATTTTTGGTCTTGTTGAAAGGAGAAGAGATGTGAGTTCTCCAAGGGCGATTGAAGAAATCCACGTCCTGATGCGTGATGGCATGAATTATTCAAACTGCTTGGAAAATAAACTGGATAAAATTGAACAAATGTTGGAGTCTTTGACTGCAAGTCGTTTAAAGGTAAGGAAAAATGAGGGTGAGCTACAAGGCGAAATTACAGGGAGAATTAAGAATATCCTTAGTTTAGAGGATCTCGCGAAGGAGCGAACTTTTTTGTTGGTAGCCTATCCAAAAAAAGAACAATGTGAATTAAAAACAGTATTTTCTGATAGGGAGGGTAGTTTAAAAAGAAAATTAGAGGATCCTTTCCGCCTTAGGCCGGGTGGATGGAACTTATGGATGAGGGAGCGGGCTAAGATAATTGAAGGTAAATATTTACGTATTGGTTTTGAGGGACTAGAAATTATTGATCTTTATCGGGATGGATGCCTAATATTTTGTACTTTAGCGAATGATAATTTTCTATGTTGGGCGAGTAGGCCGAATAGTCTCTGTATTAATCCCATAGCGTTAGTTGAGAGTGTTTATCATTACATGCATTTCTATGGGGAAGTAATGAGGGATTTTGATTTAGCCCCGGAGGAGTATGAAGTAAAAATTATTTTGAATAATATGCATTTAGACGAACAAAAGATTTATTTATTGCCTGGGTCATTGCGGCGGCATGTTCGGAGTTCGGAAAAGAAGGAGGCTCCAAAGGATAATTTTGAAAAGAGGGTTTACTTTAGAAAAGAAGACTATGATCCAGCGGTTGTTGCATTTGAGGTTGTAAAAGAGATATATTTATGGTTCGGGATAGAAGATGGAGATGAAAAAATCCCGTATATGAAAAAAGTGAATGGTAAGAGGTGTGTGGATATTGATCAAATTAAGGAAATTAAATAAGGGGTAAATGGTTATGATTAAGATCGCTGAACCGAAATGCCCCAACGTCAGTTGGCTGATGATTCGTGTTGTGTTGGAGGGGCTGCGGGAAAAAGGCAAAATAGAGGTTTTAGGGACGGGCCGCGACGCGCGTTGGCGTAAACGTGATAATAACATTTTAAGGGAATTCTTACATTGAGCAAAGTTATCACTGAGTCAGAAGTTGAGGATGTTGTTTTAGACATCCTTGCGGAGAATGGGTATAAAATTGTTCATGGGCCTCGTATTTCTCCTGATGGCGATCGGCCTGAGCGCGCTTCGTATTCTGATGTTGTTCTTGTTTCCCGTCTTGAGTCTGCTATTGATAAAATTAATCTTTCTCTTCCGAAAGAGGCTAAGGATGCCGCTCTTAAGAAGGTTTTGAGGGTTGATAGTCCCAGTCTTGTTGTGAACAATCAGTCTTTTCACAAGATGCTTGTTGATGGTGTTGATATTGAGTACCGCAAAGGCGGTCGTATTGTTGGTGATAAGGTTTGGTTAGTTGATTTTGATAAGCCTAAAAACAACGAGTTCTTAGCTGTTAATCAATTCACTGTTATTGAGAATAATTGTAATCGCAGACCGGATGTTGTTTTATTCGTGAATGGCCTTCCGTTGTCTGTTCTTGAACTTAAAAATCCCGCCGATGAAAACGCCA
>JAGLQN010000234.1 GCA_023136835.1 Candidatus Omnitrophota bacterium
GCATGCCCGTGGGTATCTACTTTAATGTTACTATAACTTTTTTGGGGAAATTAAATTATGCAAAAGGTTTATTATCCTAAAAGACAGGGTTTATATGACCCCGGAAATGAACATGGCAGTTGTGGCGTTGGTTTTTTAGCTCAGATTGATGGACAACAATCTCACGATATTGTTGTCAAGAGCATAGAGGTTTTGAAGAAACTGCTTCATCGTGGTGCGACGGGCGAAGATGCCTTGACCGGAGATGGTGCAGGTATTCTCATTCAAATACCTGATAAATTCTTTCGCGTCCAATGCAATTCTTTGGATTTTTCTTTGCCTGAGTCAAAAAAGTACGGCGTGGGGATGATATTTTTTCCAAAGGAAAAGGGAAGCCGTAAACAGTGTCAAAATATTATTGAAGAGATAATTGTTCAGGAAGGGCTTCGATTATTGGGATGGCGGGAAGTCCCGATTAATAGTGATGCTCTTGGAGATAAAGCTCGTGAAGCTCAACCTGAAATTATGCAATGTTTTATCGCTGGACAGGGTCTTCAGGATGCTGCCTTGGAACGCAGGCTATATGTTGTACGCAGGCAAATAGAAAATTATATTGAAAAGAAGTTGCGTTTGGAAGATCGTTTTTATATTCCCAGCATGTCTTGTAATACAATTGTTTATAAAGGAATGATGCTGGGAAATCAAGTGCCTGAATTCTATTTGGATATAAATGATCAGGATTTTATCAGTGCGATAGCTGTTATTCATCAAAGATACAGTACAAATACCTTCCCTTCATGGAAATTAGCCCAGCCGTTCAGGTATCTTGCTCACAATGGAGAGATTAACACTTTAAGAGGTAATCTCAATCAAATGCATTCCAGGGAAAAGTCTTTGGAATCTCCGTTATTTGGTGAAGATATTAAAAAGATTTTGCCGGTTATTGATGAAACAGGCAGCGATTCCGCGTGTTTGGATAATGCCCTTGAACTTTTGGCCAAGGCCGGGCGTGATTTGCCTCATTCAATGATGATGCTTATTCCTCAGGCATGGGGTGTTAAATATCCGATCGGGCCGGACTTAAGAGGATTTTTTGAATATCATGCAGGGTTAATGGAGCCATGGGACGGGCCTGCGGCAGTTGCCTTTACTGATGGCGACCAAGTCGGGGCATTATTAGATCGCAACGGGCTTAGGCCGGCGCGATACACAATTACTAAAGATGGTTTTATGGTACTGGCATCAGAAACAGGGGTGCTGAATTTTTCTGCCGGTGATGTTTTAGAAAAAGGAGCTTTGCGGCCAGGTGAAATTATCATGGTCGACCTTAAGAAAAAACGTGTTATTAAAAATGGGGGAACCAAGATTTCATATGCCAGAAAGCAGCCGTATCGTCGATGGGTCGAAGAGAACAAAATTGTATTGCATGGTCTTTTTAATGACGTTGCTCAAGCCTCTCCCGATACTGATAAGTTTTTTCGCTTACAGAAATTGTTCGGATACACGCGTGAAGATATCCGGATGATTATACAGCCTATGTCTGAAAAAGGATACGAGCCTGTCGGGTCCATGGGCGCGGATACGCCATTGGCTGCGTTATCGGAAAAAACACAACTGTTGTATCGGTATTTCTCGCAGCTATTTGCTCAAATTACCAATCCGGCTATTGACCCGATTCGCGAAGAACTTGTGATGTCCTTGATGACTTTTTTGGGGAATCCGGGGAATATTCTTCAAGAGACTCCTCAACACAGCAAATTGATTAAACTCAGGCATCCAATACTTTCCAACGAAGATTTGGAGAGATTGATTGCGTTAAACATGAAAGAGTTTTGGGCAACAACTTTACAGACAGGTTTTCCTGCCCAAGGTTCCGGTGATAAACTTGAGGAGTCTTTAGACCAATTATGTCGGGCTGCAGAAGCCTCAGTTACCAATGGATGCGTCCTTCTTATTTTAAGTGATCGCAATCTCCCTCCGGATTTGACCCCTATTCCTGCCTTACTTGCTGTTTCTGCTGTTAATCAGCATCTTCTCGCCCGGGGATTAAGGACAGATGTAGGTATTATTGTGGAAACGGCAGAGGCAAGGGAAGTTCACCATGCCGCACTGCTTCTTGGATTCGGCGCGACGGCAATTAATCCTTATTTCGCATTTGAAATTGTATCAGACCTGGCGATACGAAATGTTTTCGGAAAGCCTCTCAGCACTAACAAAGCTATTGAAAACTATATTAAGGCATTATGCAAAGGACTTCTTAAAATTATGTCCAAGATGGGTATCTCTACTCTCAGAAGTTACAGAGGTGCTCAGGTTTTTGAGGCGACCGGATTGAATTGTGATGTCATTGAGAAATATTTTGGCGGAATCTCCTCGAGGATAGAAGGAATAAGTTTAAATGAAATTGCGGCTGAGACAAATGCCAGGCATAGCGACGCATATAATACAGAGCCCCACGTCCCGGAAAAGATATTATCAAGCGGTGGCAACTATGCTTACCGCCGGAATGGAGAAAGGCATTTGTGGACACCTGAAACTATCAGCAAGCTGCAATACGCGACGAAGCTCAACGACAAAAAAGTTTACAAAGAATACGCGCGACTGATTAATGACCAGGCAAAGAAAACCAGCACGTTGCGGGGTATGTTTAAATTTAAAAAGACGACACCTGTTTCAATTGATGAGGTTGAACCTGCGTCGGAAATCATGAAGCGTTTTGTAACTTCTGCTATGTCATTCGGTTCTATCAGCCGGGAGGCTCACGAGACTTTGGCCATTGCGATGAATAGGATCGGGGCAATGAGCAACAGTGGAGAAGGGGGTGAAGACCCCGGTAGGTATAAACTGTTGCCTAATGGCGACAATCGCTGTAGCGCGGTCAAGCAAGTTGCCAGCGGACGGTTTGGAGTGACGGCAGAGTTTCTGGTAAATGCCAGAGAGATACAGATTAAAATAGCACAAGGAGCCAAACCGGGTGAAGGAGGGCAATTACCCGGGCATAAAGTTACCGATGAGATTGCGTATGTCCGTTATTCTATCCCCGGGGTGACCTTGATTTCCCCGCCGCCACATCATGACGTTTATTCAATAGAAGATATTAAACAACTTATTTTTGATCTTAGAAATGTTAATCCCAATGCGCGTATTTCAGTTAAATTGGTTTCTGAGGTGGGTATCGGAACTATTGCTGCCGGTGTTACTAAAGCGCATGCGGATATGGTGTTGATTAGCGGATATGATGGGGGGACAGGAGCAGCGCCTCTTTCTTCTATCAAATATACAGGAGCGCCGTGGGAATTAGGCCTGGCTGAAACACAACAGACATTAAAACTCAATAATCTTCGCAGCCGTATTCGTATTCAGACTGACGGGCAGATGAGAACAGGCCGTGATGTTATTATTGCGGCATTGTTAGGCGCAGAGGAGTTTGGGTTTGCGACAGCTCCGCTAGTCGTGTGCGGATGTGTTATGACGCGAAAATGTCATTTAAATACCTGTCCCGTGGGGGTAGCAACTCAAGATCCCAAATTGCGAAAATTCTTTAAGGGTAAACCGGAATATATCATCAATTTTTTTCATATGATTGCTGAAGAAATAAGAGAATATATGGCACATCTTGGTTTCTTTAGGATGGATGATCTTATAGGAAGGGATGATTTGCTTGAGATGAATGAAGCTATTGGTTTTTGGAAAACGCGCGGGTTGGATTTTTCAAAAATTCTTTGTTGTTCAAAAACAAATGAAAATGCCCAATGTCGTTATCAGGAGAGTCAAGATCATGGTATGAATGCGGTTCTTGATAAAAAACTTATAGAGCTTTCCGGAGACGCACTGGATAAAAAGAAGCCTGTAAAGATGGAGATGCCGATACGTAATGTCAATCTGTCAACAGGGGCGATGCTTTCCGGAGAGATTGCCAGACGTTATGGCAGTGAAGGAATGGAGAATGATACTATTGTCTGTAGATTTACCGGAGCAGCAGGACAGAGTTTTGGTGCTTTTTGCGCGCGGGGTTTAACGTTAATTCTGGAAGGAGAGGCTAATGATTATGTAGGAAAAGGATTGTGCGGAGGCAAGATTATCGTTAAGCCTTCCGCGGATTATGGATTTGACGCATCGAAAAATGTTATTTGCGGCAATGTTCTTCTTTATGGCGCAACCTCCGGGGAAATTTATCTTTGCGGTTGTGTTGGTGAACGTTTTGCTATCCGCAATGGCGGGGCATACGCTGTTGTTGAAAGGGTTGGAGATCATGGATGTGAATACATGACAGGCGGCCGTGTTGTTATTTTAGGAGAAACCGGAGTAAATTTTGCGGCAGGGATGAGCGGGGGAATAGCGTATGTTTATGACCCCGAGAACAAACTGGATGGGCGCACTAATTTAGACATGGTTGATCTTGAACCCGTTAAGGATTTGAAGGATATTGACGAGCTTAAAGATATGATAGAAAGGCATCTTGAATATACAGGCAGCAAAAAGGCTGAATATATTTTAAAGAATTGGAAACAGTGTCTACCTTCTTTTGTTAAGGTATTTCCGATGGAATATCGAAGGGTGTTGGGGCAGATGTTAAAAGAAGATGAATGTACAGTAAGGGAAGAAGTAATATTTAAATAAAAAATATTCTTTGTTTTTAGAAAGGTAAAAAGAATGGGTGACGTCACAGGTTTTATGAAATACCAAAGGCAGGAGTTAATTAAAGAATCTGCCAATACTCGCGTAAAACATTGGAAGGAATTTTTTCAATTTATTTCTGAAAAGGAAATAAAAGAACAAGGCGCCCGTTGCATGGATTGCGGTGTGCCGTTTTGTCACTGGGGGTGCCCTCTTGGCAATTTTATCCCGGAATGGAATGATTTAGTATATCAGGGACGATGGGAAGAGGCAGCCGAGAGGCTTTGCGCAACCAATAATTTTCCGGAGATTACAGGGCGTGTTTGTCCTGCGCTATGTGAACATTCATGTGTTTGCAGTATTAATCAGTCTGCTGTCACAATCAAGAATATTGAACTTATGATTATTGAAAGAGCTTTTGAAAATGGACTGATAAAGCCGTTGCCGCCAAAATCGCGTACGGAAAAAACAGTTGCCGTCGTCGGCTCAGGTCCCGCAGGATTAGCCTGTGCGGATCAACTTAATAAGGCGGGGCATACAGTTACTGTTTATGAGAAAAATGAAATAGCAGGAGGGCTTTTAGTTCTGGGAATACCTGATTTTAAGTTGGAAAAATGGGTAATTGAAAGGCGTATTAATCTGATGCGGAAAGAAGGCGTTATTTTCAAAACAGGAGTGAATATCGGCGTTGATATTGATGTTAAAGATATTCAGGTGGAATATGATGCTGTTGTTTTGGCAGGAGGAGCGGAACAGCCACGTGATTTACAAGTCCCAGGACGGGAGTTAAAGGGTGTATATCAATCTATGCATTACCTGTCTCAGCAGAATCGAATAAACAGGGGGCAGAGAATTGAGCATAAGTTCAGGATTACAGCTCAAGATAAACGTGTTATTGTCCTTGGAGGAGGGGATAGCGGATCTGATTGCGTCGGGACAGCAAATCGTCAGGGGGCAATTTCAGTAAAACAATTTGAAATACTTCCCCGCCCGCCTGATGAAAGGCATCCTGAGAATCCATGGCCGCAATGGGCTTTTACGTTTAAAGCTTCTACATCGCATGAGGAGGGATGTGACAGGGATTATTGTATTCTTACGAAATCATTAACTGGCGAAGATGGAGAACTGAGAAAGCTGCGCGCGATACGTTTAGAATATGGAAACAAGGATCCGAATACAGGACGGCAATCTTTCAAAGAAATCCTCGGGTCTGAATTTGAGGTTGAATGTGATCTTGTGTTTTTAGCAATGGGGTTTCTTGGCCCTGTTAAAAAAGGGATGCTGGAAGAATCAGGAGTTGAATTGAATGAAAGAGGCAATGTAAAGACAAAAGAAAATGACATGACGAATATTGAAGGTGTATTCGCCGCCGGGGATATGAGGAGCGGGCAGTCTCTAGTTGTTCGAGCAATTGATGAAGGCCGCAGTGTTGCTGAAAATATTAATAAATGGTTAATGATATAATGTATTTATTATCAAAATAAAAATAAGGCAAGGATTAATATGAGTAAAGCTGTTAAAATTTGCAATACGGGGCTTCTAGGGTTAGACAAGATATTAGACGGAGTTCGACTGGGGGATAATGTTGTTTTACAAGTGGATAATATGAATGAATATATCCTTTTTGTTAAACCTTTTTATAAAATGGCGTTACGTGAAAAAAAGAATCTTGTTTACTTTCGTTTTGCCGAACATCAAATGGTTATTCCTGAGGGGGTTTGCAAGCATGTTTATGAACTTCATCCGGAAGCAGGTTTTGAGCATTTTATTTCCGAGATTTTTGATGTTATTGAAAAATTCGGCAAAGAGGCTTTTTATGTTTTCGACTGCCTCTCGGCACTTGCCGTTGACTGGTATAGCGATCGGATGTTAGGAAACTTTTTTATGGTTACATGTCCGTATCTCTATGATTTTGAAACAATCGCTTATTTTGCACTTATACGTAATGACAATACTGCTGTTGCTGTTGATGCAATACATGATACAGCACAGATTGTTATGGATGTTTATAAAAATAAGGAGGGGATTTTTGTCCACCCGTTAAAAGTCGATGGCCGTTATTCTAACACAATGTATATGCTTCATAGATGGCAGGGAGAGGATTTTATCCCTGTAACCGCAAGCGCTACAACCGCGGAAATTCTTTCAGAGATACCTCAACCTTGGTTAGATTTTTCTATGCAACGAAGTGATGTATGGACCAGGAGTTTTTTACGAGCACAGGAAATAGTTAACGTGACCAGATTTGATCGTCAAGAAGTCTGGAAAAAGAGCGAGCTGTTTAGCCGTTTATTGCGAATGGCAGTAACAAGAGATTCCCGAATGCTGGAACTTTCTGAGAAATATTTTGATTTTGCGGATATTATTAAAATCGGGAAACGCATGATTGGGACAGGGCTTATTGGAGGCAAATCTGTTGGCATGCTTTTAGCGCGTGCCATTCTGAAAAAGCATGATCCTAAATGGATTGAAAAACTGGAACCTCATGATTCTTTCTTTATTGGCTCGGATGTGTTTTATACCTATCTTATTCAAAATGATTGCTGGTGGATTAGGCGTCGCTTGAAAAATCCCACTTCTGGTTTTAATTTAGACAAAGAAGCCAAAAAAAGGATGTTGACAGGAAAATTCCCTAAAGACATTCAGAATCAATTGATGGAAATGCTTGAATATTTCGGGCAGTCTCCTATTATTGTTCGTTCATCAAGCCTTCTGGAAGACGCGTATGGAAACGCTTTTTCCGGCAAATACGAAAGTGTTTTCTGCGCTAATCAAGGGACACCTCAGGAACGGCTTGAAAACTTTATGGCAGCTGTTCGTACAGTTTACACGAGCACTTTAAACGAGGAAGCCATTGCTTATCGTGCTCACTGGGGGCTTCTTGAGAGGGATGAACAAATGGCAATTCTTGTTCAGCGTGTTTCCGGTTCGGTTTATCAGGATCAATTTTTTCCTCAAATTGCCGGGGTAGGAGTATCCTTTAATCCTTATGTTTGGAACGCGGAAATAGATCCGAAGGCTGGTATGATTCGTCTTGTGTTTGGATTAGGAACAAGAGCCGTTGATCGTGTTGATGACGATTATACACGCATTGTAGCACTTAACGCCCCTATGCGTCGGCCTGAGTCAAACTCCAATGATGTACGTAAATTTTCTCAAAAAAAAATTGATATTATAGACCTTGCCGCCAATTGTCATACTTCACGTTTTTTTGATAAGGTTGTCAGATCTATTTCTGATTTTCCGTTGGATATTTTTGCTACTCGCGATCTGGCATTAGAGCAGCGCCGGCGTGAAGCAGGGAAAGAGGATATTTTTTCCTGGATGCTGACGTTTGATTCTTTGCTTTCTCAAAAATCTTTTGTCCAGGATATGCGCAGTATGATGGAGATTCTTCAAGAGGCGTATAAACATCCTGTAGATATAGAATTTACCGCGAATTTTTTCGATAATAGTGATTGTAAGATTAACCTTGTGCAGTGTCGCCCTTTTCAGGCTAAAGGAAATATTCTGAGCATCGAGAAACCTTGTTCTGTACCGATAGATAATATAATTCTTGAATCAAAAGGCCCAATTATTGGGAGCAATGCCGCGACAACGGTTGACCGTATTATTTATGTGGTGCCGGAAGTATATGGGAAGATGAAGATGAGCGATCGTTATGCTATCGCAAGACTGATTGGTCAGCTTACTCATTTAAAAGATAAAAAAGAAAAACCTACTATTATGCTTATTGGTCCGGGCCGATGGGCAACCACTACGCCTTCGTTAGGAGTGCCAGTTTCATTTTCTGAGATCAATACGGTTTCTATTTTGTGTGAAGTAGCTGCTATGCACGAAAGGCTTATCCCTGAGGTCTCTTTAGGGACACATTTTTTCAATGATCTTGTCGAAATGGATATGCTCTATTGTGCTGTATACCCACTAAAATATGATAATATACTAAACCAGAAATTCTTTAATGAATCCGATAACATGTTAACCAATCTTTTGCCAAAGGCAAAGGCATTAAGTCATGCTGTTAGAATTATTGACGCTTCAAACAATAAAGAAGATTTGCGTATTTGTGTGAATTCAGATGTGCATAAGCAAAATTTGTTGTGTTACCTTGATATAGTAGATTAAGGGGGCAGTATCATATGATTTTATTGGAATATTCAAGTAAGATTTATTAATCCGTCGGAAAAGAATCATAAACAATGTCAACAAAAGTTTATATTCGCAGTTTTGGCTGACCGCGAGCATCACGATAGTATAACACTTTTGGAACTTGTTAACGCTCTAACTACCTGAGGGAGTTATAATTGAAACCGGGTACACACAACTGCATGGGGGACAATAA
>JAGLQN010000235.1 GCA_023136835.1 Candidatus Omnitrophota bacterium
TTATACTTTTTGGTAAACCCTTCTACGAGGGCTTGTTTGTGTTCGTATATTCTTTTAACCAAGTTACTTGTAATACCAATGTACAACGTTCCGTTCTTTTTAGATGCTAGAATATACACGTAATATTGTTTCATATTTATATTCACTGCTGTCCGGGCATGAAAAAAATAATTTCCATAACGAGTTAATATTATGACACTAACAACAAAAAAATCATTTTTCGATTTGAACACCAAGTTATACTTTAGTCACGTTTTTGAACAATCTTTCAAAGGGGTGACTAATGCATTCAGGAAAAATGGTTATTGCTCAGGTCATGGAATTCCTGCCGATGTAAGAATTCCAAAAATGTGTCAACCGATATCAAGGCAATTACAGTAGACACAAAAAAATTTCTTGCCAATATCCCGCCGGTTTTGTACACTAACGGACATGCCTAAAACACTGATCACGCCGGCCTACCGAAGGCTCATTCAGACAATACATAGGGAATTACATGAGGGGACGCGACTTGCCGAGGAAGATGTCCAGCAACGCAGGGTTATGACCTACTGGAATGTCGGCCGGCATATGGATCATTTCCTTTTACATGTTGACGGTAGTGAACGCAATGAGACGCCTTACCTTCGGAAAATCGCCCATGATTTGGGCTACAGCCTGGATGTGGCGCGCAAGATTCTTAAATTCTACAGATGTTATCCGAAACTTTCTTTAAAACCCGCGCTTTCGTGGACACAATACCGCGCGCTGTTGACCGCGCCGGAGGGCATAAGGAAAGACCTTGAGGAACGAGCGGGCAGGGAAAGATTGGGATCGGAAAAACTCTACACCATTATCAGTGATTTTAGAAAGAAGATGAGGAGAGAAGAATTAGGCTTGGGAGAGGCCAAGGGGTGTTGCCTTAAGCATGTACGCGGACGGCTTTTTGTGTATAAGACAGTACAATCGAAGACATTGGGGCTTAAAAAGAATGAGATCATGGTCGATTGCGGATTCAAGATCAGGCATAAAGTGATTGTTCCCTCATCAAGCCGGTTAACGGGTGGGAGTTTGATTCTTTCGGTTAAAACAGAAAAGGGATATGGATTAAAACAGTCTTTAAAGGATGACCGGAAGTTATATACTTATGCCGCCAGGCTTGCGCGTGTCATCGACGCTGATACGCTTCTATTAACGGCGGATGTCGGGTTTGATATATGGCTTGATATGACGGTAAGATTGCGCGGGATTGATTCCCCCGAAGTAACGACCCATGCGGGGTATAAGGCTAAGCAGTTTGTTGTTGATCGGCTGAAAGTACCGGAAACCATTGTCATTAAGTCCTACAGAGCCGGAAAGTTTGGCCGGTATTTGGTGGATGTGTATTATTCAAAGAAGAAAAGGAGCGATCCCCGGGAAACCGCGCGAGAAGGTATTTTTCTCAACCAGCAGCTTCTGGATGAAGGGCTGGCACGGCTTTATCAGGGGTGATTTGTTTTTCATGCTTGATCATTGTTTATTCTTTTAGAATATTATTTGTACATGCCGACCTCAAAACGACCCTCATTTACGCCCACCTTTCACAAGACTACAAGAAGCGTGCTGTAGACAATTTGTGTTATCAAATGGACACTGTATGGATGCCGGAACAAGAAGGAGGGAGTTTAATTCCTGAATCTAGTCTTGTAACTGCGTGAGATAAAAGGATTTTCATTTCTTAAGGGGCCAGATTGAATTAATAGGGCGTCGGCTTTGTAGACAAATGCGTCGATAGTCATACGAGAATGTCTCTTTGGCGAACACTCTGCTAACAGTTTCATCTATTATTTGCTATTGGGTTCTCTATGTATTTTCTTGACAGCAAGATAAATGTCATGTATATTTTATATAGACCGACTGGTCAGTCAGACAATAAACACGTAATTGAGGAGGTGCCGCGATGAAGTGTAATATGGATATTAAGAAAATTGGATGGAC
>JAGLQN010000236.1 GCA_023136835.1 Candidatus Omnitrophota bacterium
TATTTGCAATCTTGGTTGCAGTTGGTTTTATTTTCTTGAAAAGTTATTTTATTGATGAATGCCCTATTTGTGATTGGAGTATTTGTCTATGGGTCGCCGGCATAGCAATGATCGTAATATTTATCATCGGGGCTCTTTGCGGGAGGAAGAAACAATGAGAACTAAAGATAAGGCAAAAATAAAAGAACTTTATGAAAGAAGGCGAGGGGAAATTTTAGATGCGGCGGGAGTGGTTTTCTCTAAAAATGGTTTTGCTAAAACGACAATTGATCAAATAGCCAGCCAAGCAGGCCTAGGCAAGGGCACAGTATATCAATATTTCAAGAGCAAAAAAGAGCTTTTTCTTTTAGTGGGAAGAAGCGGAATGGATAAGTTGAAAGATGTTGTGTTGGCAGAGATAGAGAAAGAAGAAGATTCAATAAAGCAAATCGAAACTGCAATTAAAACATACTTATTATTTTTTGAAGAGAATAGCAATTTGGCGGGCATCCTCATGCACGAGCATGGTGAATTTAAAAAAGAGACGCAGAAGAGATATTTTGAGCATTATTATGGCCATATTAATATGATGAGAAAGATATTTAAGACAGCTATCAAGAGAGGATTAATGAGGGATACTGATGTTGATAGTTCGAATAATGTTTTGATCGGAATGCTTAATGGTTTGGTTTATATGTGGCAAGCAGAAGGAATGAAATATTCACTAACTGATAGAACCCCTATGGTTCTCGAAATATTTTTTACCGGGGTTTTAAAAGATGAAAAGCAGAGAAAAAAGTATGAAAAAGCAAAGCATTGCTAACTATGGAAGGCCGATAATGATTATGTCGAGAAAAAATCTGGTAGTAACCTTGAGCGTCATATTCGTTGGGTTAGCCCCGTCTGTTTTTGCCCAAGAAAATGTGGCGGAACCTTTGCGGGTTAATATTGAACAGGCTATTGATATGGCGCTTGAGGCCAGCGAAGACCTAAAATTACAGGATAATGAAGTAAAAAGAAAAAGTTCAGAGAGAAAAGAAGAGAAGGCCTCATTATTTCCTAAAATTATAGGGGAAGTCGGTTGGTCTAATAATTTTGAGTATCCTGATATTGCGGCAACGGCTGCAACAAAAGATTACCATGTTAGTTCAGGATTAACAGTAAACCAAACAGTTTTTACATTTGGGAAAATATCACATACGATTTTTGCTGCCCAAAAAGCCCTTGAGGCGAGCCGATTTGACCAAGAGAGCACAAAGCAAAGTGTTGTCTATAACACCAAAATAGCTTTTTATAATGCTTATCTTGCGCAGAGGATTTTAGATATTGCCGAAGAATCATATACTAATGCTCTGAAGAATGAAGAGATTCTAGCAGATCGGGCCTCAGGCGGGCGCGCATCGAAATACGATAATATTAAGATCGCCGCTGATATTGCTTCACGAAAACCATCTGTTAACAATGCCCGAGCAGATTTTGTTTCTGCAATGGAAACATTAAAAGTAGTTATTGGAGCAGAATCGAAAGATTCCATTAAGCTTGTTGCAGATTTCAATGAAGAATATTTTGATTTTGACAGACAGAATCTAGCGGTGTCTTTGTGCAATAATCAGCCGGCCATAAAAGCTTTGGCAAAGAGTATTGAGGAGCAGGCAGCTCTTATCAAATCGAAGAAGGCAACCCTTTTGCCAGAAGTTTCCGCATTTGCGACATGGAATCATAAAGGTGACGGCAACGACTATTATGTCGGAAGTGATAATTTAAATGATTATGGTGTAGGTGGGTTAAAGGTTAGTATTCCTATTTGGATGGGAGGGATAAGCAGAGAAAAATTGTATCAGGCTAAGATCGACAAAGATGATGCAGAGCTTAAGTATAAACAAGGGAAGGAAGAGTATTTGCTTTTGTTGGATAAAGCTGTTAACGAATACCGGGAATATAAAAAGACATTAGAGGCAAATAAAGAGGCGATCAATTTAGCGGAAGAATCATTTGAATATAGTCAGGAACTTTTTGGCTCTGGGCAAATATCCGTAACAGACTTGAATGACGCGGAACTACAGTTAACGAAAGCGAAAATCAGTAAAGAAATCACATTGTTTAATTTAAATAGCACATCAGCCACGATTGAGAGGCTTACATTGATGGAGAAGAACAATGAATAGAAAGAAAATATTCATATACTTGGCGAGTGTATTTGTCATTATTTTTTTCGTTATTATTAGGCAGAATGGTGTAACGGTAGAAAGGAATAAGAAAATTATCAGCACATTTTCCGAGTGGCAGGACAATGGAAAGCCGGTTGTTGTAAAAAGGATTAAGAAGGAAGATGTCAGATTATATACTAAAATAACTGTGATGCCTGTTGAAAAAAACGAATATGTGAGCTATGTTCCTAAAATTGTCCGAGATAAACTGGCGCCGGGACAATCATTTTTTATCAAGTTTGGGAATAAAAATGCTGAGGGTAAGGTTATCTCAGTAGCAGATGAGATTGATAGGGGGACGGGAATGTTCCAGGTTAGACTTTCTTGTGATAATGCGGTCAAATCAGCTGATGACGCGATGATGGCTTATGTTAATACTGATGTAATGAAAGATGTTATATGTGTTTTGAATGATGTTCTTGATAAAGAAGGGGGCCGGTATGTTTTATGGGTAGCCCATGATGGGTATGCTCACAAAGAGATAGTATATGTTAAGCAAAGAGATGGATATGGAGCCATTATCGAAAAGGGGCTTAAAGTTGGAGATATTCTCATTGTTCGTGGATTTACTCAGCTTGTTGAGAACGATAAGTTGAATATTTTAACTGACTCGAGATTTAAGGAGATTTAAGATGATAGCATTTTTTGTCAAACGCCCAGTAACAACTATTATGTTTGTTGCTGTTTTTGTTATCTTGGGGATTGTTTCGATTTTCAACCTTAAGGTGGAAGAAATGCCGAGGCTTGATTTTCCGATAGTTACGATCACTGCTACTTATCCCGGCGCGACGCCCTTAGAAGTAGAAACGCTTGTTATTAACAAGATTGAAGATGCTGTAGCAGAACTTTCAGGAATCGTGAAATTGCGCAGCGAGTCTTATGACAACTTCGGATATGTTTTTGTTGAGTTTCTAATGTCTGAGGATGTTAATGTTAAGTTCATTGAGGTGAAAGATAAAGTTGAGGCGATTATCAATGACTTGCCGGATGATGTGGAAAAGCCTGTTATCGCAAAGTTTGATCCTCTGATGGAACCTGTCATGGATTTAGTTTTATCAAGCGAAGTCTTAGACGGTCGGGATCTTTATGAATTTGCTGATAAAACATTAAGAGATCGCTTGTCATCCATTGAGGGGGTAGCAAATGTCGATGTCTACGGAGGAAAGCAGCGTCAGATCAATGTTGTTTTGGATCCGATGTTGATGAAGCAACATTATATTACGATTTTGGATGTTATTAATAGTATCAGGGCAAAAAATAGAAATGTTCCTGGTGGGTCACTGGAAAAAGGGGACAGCGCATTGAGCCTTAGATTTTTAGGCGAATTTGAAAGTCCGCAGGCGATTGCTGAGATGATTGTGGTTTCAAGAGACGGTAGTAACTTTCAACTTAAAGAAATTGCGCGGGTTGAAGACAGTTTCAAGAAAATCGAGAGTGTTTCTTATTTTAATGGTAAGGATGTTGTCGGCCTTTCTCTTACTAAAGTTTCAGATGGTAATGCTGTTGACATCGCGCGGAAAGTGCGCCGTAGCATGGATGATTTCCGAGCTAATTTGCCAAAAGGAGTTTCTCTGGAGATTGCAACAGATACCACAGATTTCATTATTAATGAAACCAATGACACCTATTTCAACATTATTATTGGCATTGTTCTTACGATTATTATTCTTTATCTTTTCACTGGTCAGGCGAGTCTAACCTTTATCGCTTCTATCGCAATCCCTACATCGATAGTTTCTTCATTAATGTTGGTTGATGCATCTGGTTTTTCCATGAATATGATGACTCTGTTAGCTATGGCGACTGTCTTAGGAACACTGATTGCCAATGCAATTGTTATCATTGAAAATGTGCTTGTTCATTTGGATAAAGGGGATGATCCTGTTGATGCTGCGATTAATGGAACAAAAGAAGTAGCCTCAGCTGTTTTGGCTTCTGCCGGCACGAATTTGGTTGTGTTTACACCTATCGCTTCCATGCAGGGGATTATCGGAGAATTTTTTAGGTCCTTTGGGTTGACAGTTGTGTATGCCACACTTTTTTCTCTTTTAGCATCTTTTAGCTTAACGCCCATGCTCTGCAGTATTATTTTAAAGAAGAAGAGTAAAGAAGAAAAAAAGAAGGGACGCTTCATAAATCCTTTTGCTTTGCTTGTAAAAT
>JAGLQN010000237.1 GCA_023136835.1 Candidatus Omnitrophota bacterium
AAATATCTTCCCTATGCTGTGCAGGGATTTTTTGAAAATGGTGGCCAGAGATGCTTTATCGGTCGAATTGTAAAAACAAGCGCAACTGCTGCAATAACGAAATTACAGGCAGCAGGTAGTGATGCTTTGACCGTGGAAGCGATTGGTGAAGGAAGTTGGGGTAACGATATTGAAATAAAGGTACTGGCAGGGACCGATAGTGGTTTTAAGCTGCAAGTATTATATAATGAAGACGATCCAGTAGAGGAATTCGATAATTTATCTGTAGACGAAACATCGCCTGATTATTATGAAATTAAGGTTAATGGCAGATCGAATTATGTCCTGCTAACCGAAGAAGATGATGATACTGGAGAGGAACCAGAAGAAGGACATACCGGCACAGCCCAAGATCCACCTCAAGAAGAGGCAGTATTATCCAATACAATCACCCTTGAAGATACAGCTTCACAAACAGATGACGCCTACAATGGAATGGGAATTGAGATTACTGATGGGACCGGAGAGGGTCAAAAGCGTATAATAACAACCTATATCGGATCTACTAGAGTGGCAACAGTGGACCTTGATTGGACTGATAATCCTGATACTTCTTCAGAATACAGTCTCTACTGGATTCTTAGTGGTGCCAATGATTCATTGGTGCATACTGGCACAGCTCAAGCTGGAGGAGTCGATACAATAACACTTGTAGCCGAAGCATCAGACGACGATGATTTCTACAAAAAGATGACAATTGAGATCACTGGTGGAACGGGAAGCGGTCAAATTCGTTCAATTTCAGGTTATGCTGGAGGTACTCGGGAAGCTACAGTAGACGAGGACTGGGATACTGAACCCGATGCCACCTCTGATTACCAAGTAACCGAACCGACAACATTAGACCCGGTTGACTATACGAGGACTGATAGTGAACAGGGAAATCGGAAGGGTTTGAGCGGATTTACAGAAATCGACGAAATTTCGATTGTCTATTCACCTAATTCCCGGAACATTAACGGATTATCTGGTGCATTAATTACTCACTGTGAAACACTTAAAGACAGGTTCGCAATTATAGATGCAGAACAAGGTGAGGATGCCTCAACTCTTGATCCCCGGAGCGATCGTCCAACACAATATGCAGCTTTTTACTATCCATGGATCTATATTGTAGACCCTCAGACGGGATCATTACGAGTAATACCGCCCGGAGGCTATATGGCAGGAATATATGCACGTAGTGATACAGAAAGAGGAGTGCATAAAGCTCCGGCCAATGAAGTCGTACGTGGAGCTAAAAAGCTTGAATTCCTTATTACTAAAGGGGAACACGATCTTTTGAATCCTCGCGGTGTGAATGTCATCCGGTTTTTCCCTGGAAGGGGAATTCGTGTTTGGGGTGCCCGTACTTTATCGAGTAATACGCTGTGGAAATACATCAATGTCCGACGTCTTTTCATCTTCGTTGAAGAATCTATTGAAGAAGGGACCCAATGGGTTGTCTTCGAGCCAAATAATGAAAAACTCTGGGCAAGGGTTAGGGCAACAATTACTCAGTTCCTTACCAGGGTCTGGAGAGATGGAGCCCTGATGGGAATAAAAGTTGAAGAAGCATTCTTTGTAAAATGTGACAGAAGTACCATGACCCAGGATGATATCGATAATGGTAGGCTCATCTGTGTTATCGGTATTGCACCGGTTAAACCGGCAGAATTCGTTATATTCCGTATAGCCCAATGGGCCGGAGGTTCTGCGGTTACAGAATGAATTATGCTTTTTAAAATGAGTAGAACAAGAATAAATAGAATATCAATAAAGAGAAAAGGAGGTTTAAAATGGCAACTGGAGAAAGAAACGATCCATACAGACAGTTTAGATTTAGGGTTGAGGTTGATGGAATCACTCAGGCAGGGTTTAGTGAAGTCAGTTTTGCAGATACGACGACAGATCCTGTCGAATACAGGGAAGGTAATGAGGCGCCGGTATTTCGGAAACTTTCAGCTCTGACCAAATTCGGGAATATTACCCTTAAATGGGGTATCACTGACTCTATGGACCTTTATGATTGGAGACAGCAGGTCATAGATACTGGTGCTCAAGGAGCCCGGAAAAATTTGTCAATCATTCTGATTGATGAAGCCGGTGCAGATAAATCCAGATGGGAGCTTGTCGATGCATGGCCTACTAAATATGACCCACCGGATTTCAGTAGTAAAGGTAACGAGGTTGCAATCGAGACTCTGGAAATTGTCCATGAGGGTTTCAAACGCGTTTTCTGAGTTAAGGAGGTAACTTTTTGACTTTCCAGACAGAATTTGAATTTACTTTGCCAAAAGGGTTTGTGGATGAGGAAGGAACCCTTCATAAAAAGGGAATTATGCGCCTTGCAACAGCAGCAGATGAGATACTTCCCATGAAAGATGCCAGGGTGCAGTCAAATCCCGCTTACCTGACAGTGATACTGCTCTCAAGGGTTATTTCAAAGCTTGGAGATTTACAGACCATCAATACAAAAACGATAGAAAATCTGTTTGCTTCAGATCTGTCCTACCTTCAGGAATTCTATAGACAGATCAACGAAAATGGTACGGGCAAAGTTGAAACTATCTGTCCCAAATGTGAACACAGATTTGAGTTTGAGGTAGTACCGCAGGGGGAATAATAAGCTACCCCCTCGATAGGTTGTATGAGGAGGTAGCTTTTATTGCATACCATTTTCACTGGTCTTCCAGGGAGATCATGAACATGGAACACAGGGAAAGACAGAGGTGGTGTGAAGAGATTTCCAGGATCAATCAACACATGAGCGAAGACAAGCAAAGAAGTATTCTTGAGGTATAGCCAAATGACAGGAAAAAAACCATATCCATACCCATCTTTTAGATTTCGCATAGAAATTGGAGGTATTACCGTTGCCCAGGTTTCCGATGTTACCGGTCTTCAGATTGAAACAGAGACCGAACCTTTGGAAGAGGGGGGAAATAATGATTTTATATATCAACTACCAAAAAGGACAAAATATCAGAACATCACTCTGAAGCGAGGTATCACTGATCTGGATGAAATGTGGAACTGGTACCAGAGCGTTGTTATTGGAAAATTTATTCGAAAAAATGGATCTATTGTATTGATGGATGCTGCGGGCGAAGATAAATGGTGCTGGAATTTCCATGGAGCATTTCCTGTAAAATGGACAGGGCCTGATCTAAAAAGTGATGGTAATACTGTGGCATTTGAATCTATTGAACTTGCCCATCATGGTATCTGGAAGGGGTAGAGACAGATGTACGGTACCATTGCAAAATCCGCAATTCCTCTTTCTGATTCGTTCTTTCATCAGAAAATTATGAATAAGTACCGGAAGGGAATAGGGAGCGTGTTCAGTTTTCCACAGATGATTTTTTCTAAAAACTCAACGCTCCAAAAAATGTTTCTGGACATCAATATGTGTTTTTCTTTTCACAAACAAAATAAATTATTTCATATAGTTTCTGAAAATACTGAAAGTTTCAAGAATACGTTTTCGTGGTTTGTAAATGAAAAATTCATACCGCCATATAAAATAAAATCAACTGTTTTGAAGAGTACACGGGACTTATATAAAATGGTTAAGTTGATTCAACCTGAATCAATATCACCATTCATTCCAGACATGCATGATTCTGTAAACAGAAAAACCAATGTTTTTGGATCTCGTATGGTTGAAGTTGAGAATAGAATATTTACAGCACCGATTATCTATTCTTCCAGAAACAATGATGTGGATTCATTCGATCCACAACAAGTTTTTTACAGGCAATCCAATTTATCCAGGATTAAAAATGATTCTCCTCTTGAAAAAACACCCGGATCAATATTTATTTCACAAACTGTCTCATATCCACAAACAGTTAATAATGGTATCAAGCAGGACGGCAGAACTTTTAGCAATTCCTTTTTAAATTATGGCAATTACACGATTATTAAGCCGCAAATATTTCCATTAAATAGCAAGTTGCACGAGGAAAATGGAAAAAATAACTTCTATGCCTATAAAAATGAATATTTCTTGCAACTTCAATCAAATTTTCATCACGGATCACCATTTACATTCATTCAACCCCCTGTATTGATAAACGAAAGAACATTTAAAATGAGGAACGACACATTGTACAATACATCTCAGAACTGGACAAGCTTCGATAAATTACAAGCCAGGAACATTAATTATAACCTGGAAGCAGGTACTGTAAAATCTCTTATAAGCAAAAGAAATACATATTCTGCAGGTGAAAATGATAATTTAATTTTTCAAAATCAGCAGCATATAGAGCAGAAAATCGATCAGATCAAAAAAATCGTGGGAGATACAAAAAAAAACATAGATAAATCAATATCTGATAACTTTTCCAGGGAGAAAGACAGTGAACCGCAAATAAATATTAATAATCTTTCAGACCAGGTCTATCATACTATAGAGCGAAGAATCAGGATAGAAAGAGAGAGGAAGGGGATATAAATGCTGGTAAAAGCGTTCCTGACAAGAAAAGATAAACCTTATATCGTAGTGCCCTGTCTTTTTAATCCAAAGGAACTGAATGTTGAAAAGAGTAATCAATATGCTGAAGTGAACATTCCAGGTCTTTCATCTCCCATATTCCAGTTTGTGAGGGGAAATGCCAGATCAGTAACGTTAGATCTTTTTTTTGATACGTATGAACTGGGTACAGATGTACGTTTATTTACAGATCGGATAACAGGATGGGATGCTGGCAGCATGTTCAGCAATCTTCCCGGCAGCGCGAAAGGCCTGATGGATATAGATTCTGACCTTCATGCTCCTCCGGTTTGTCTTTTTATCTGGGGTGCATTCATTTTTCAATGTATCATTGACAGGGTTACGAAGAGATTTACCATGTTCCTTCCAGCAGGGATTCCTGTCAGGGCCACATTAAACGTCACCTTAAAAGAATACAGAGAAGTTGATATACAGGTCAAAGAGATTGATGCTCAATCAGCTGACCTTACAAAACGATGGATAGTTACCCAGGGAGACAGTCTATGGTCCATAGCGTCCAAAGAATACGGAAAACCAGAGGACTGGAGATTAATTGCAGAAGCGAACAATATTGACAATCCCCGTTTATTGAATCCGGGACAGGAACTGGTAATTCCGGTAAAGGAGTGAATATTAATGGTTTTAGAAACACTATCAAAAGAAACACTTAATTTTTATGCTCCAAGATTTATCATAGAAATCGAAAATCAAACATTAAATGCTCTCATGTCAAAGGCAATTATTGACGTAACCGTTGAGGAGAAAATTGATGAAGGTGCAAGTTTTCAATTAACCTTACATGATGAATTCGATATGACTACTCAAGAATTCAAATGGCTTGACCATGAAGATTTTAATGTGGGGAAAAATGTTACCATAAAAATGGGATATGAAAATGATCTGCATATCATGGTAATGGGAGTAATTACGAGCTTAGAGCCAAGTTTTTTTTCAAGTGAGACCCCAACAATCAGAATCCAGGGTCAGGATCCATCTTTTGATTATCTGAAAAAGAGTACTCCTGCAAGAACATTTCCCGATAAATCATATAGTGAAATAGCAGAAATAATTGCTGAGGATGCACATCTTAGCTCTGAAGTAGATGATGTAGAAAATTATAGAACCACTATGCAAAAAAGCAACAATGAAAATTATCTGACTTTTCTCAACACGTTGAAAAAGGAAGTGGGATACGAGATCAAACTGCTGGAACAGACTTTATACTTTATTGAACCACGAGATAACAGAGATGAAATTCTTACACTTGAGCTTGGCAAAGACATCATCAGTTTTCGCCCTGTTATGAATACTGCAGATGTAGTTACAGAAGTAGAGGTAAGGGGTCATAACCCGGATGATCCAGGTAATCCAATTATCGGGCGTGCTACTACAGGGAATGAGAGAACACAGGAATCAAACAGAACATCAGGGAGTCAGATCGTAGAGGCGCAGCATGGGAGTTCAAAAAGGGTTATAACAAATGTGCCTGTTGACTCACAGGAACATGCAAATTCGATTGCCAGAGCCGAATTAAACCGGGCATCTGACACATTTATTACAGGGGACCTGGAGTGTATTGGAATACCAAAGATCAGGGCAGGTGAAGCCATCAGATTAAAAAAAATGGGAGCTCGGTTCAGTGGAAAATATTACATCATAGGAGCGACCCATACCATAAATGCGAGCGGCTACAGGACTAAGATTTCAGTTAAGAGGAATGCAGTATGAGTATATTAGATTCATTGGGGAGTGAAGAACAAAGGGGCAGTACAATCACCGGAGTTGCCGCTGGTATTGTTACCAACAATCAGGATACGGATGATCTTGGGAGAGTTAAATTGCGATTTCCCTGGCTTTCTGATGAAAATGAAACTGATTGGGTACGTATTGCCACCTTTATGGCAGGTCCTGATAGAGGGAGTTTTTTCCTTCCTGAGGTAGATGATGAAGTACTTGTTGCTTTTGAAAATGGCGATCTTCATCGCCCGTATGTAATCGGGATGCTCTGGAACGGGAACCATGCGCCACCTGAGACAAACAGTGACGAGAATAATAATATTAGAAAGATACGTTCCCGGAGCGGTCACGAGATCATCTTCAATGATGACAATAGCGCAAGGCAGGAAAAGATAGAAATCCGTACCAATGCGGGACATAGGGTAATACTTGATGACTCGGCTGGTGGGGAAAAAATCGAAATTATAGATAAGACAGACAATAATAAGATCGTTATTGATTCAGTTCAAAATTCAATAAATTTAGAAAGTGCCATGCAGCTCACGATCAAAGCAAAAGTGATAGAAATTGAGGGTACCACATCCCTGACAATTAAATCAAACGCTATTCTGACAATTCAGGGATTGCCAGTGAAAATAAATTAGGAGAATGTTGGAATGCCGCTGGCAGCACGGGTGGGCGATATGACATCCCATGGAACTTCTTTAGGTCCTGGGCCTGGAAGTCCGAATGTCCTTATTGGAGGAATGCCTGCATGGAGAGCAACAACTGATATGCATACATGTCCGCTGGTATCACCCGGTCCGGTACCTCATGTGGGTGGAATGGTTTCTTTAGGAAGTACATCTGTGCTGATAAATAACCTTCCTGCTGCACGTCAGGGCGATATGATCGTTGAGAGCGGTCCTCCAAATTCTATTGTCATGGGGTGTCCAACAGTACAAATTGGTTAGGCAAGGAGAATATAAATGGAAAAGAATTTTCTGGGCGTGGGGTGGAAATATCCTGTATATGTCACCATTGAAGGAAAAATCGCCAAGTCCGAATATGAAGAAGACATTAAAGAAGCTATCTGGATAATCCTGGGTACAGTAAAGGGCGAACGTGTCATGCGGCCGGATTTTGGATGTGGGATCCATGATCTGGTTTTTACCCCCATTAACACAGCAACGATAACCCTGGTTGAAAATAGTGTCAGGGAAGCACTTACAATCTGGGAACCAAGGATCGAACTGATCAAGGTTGAAGCATCTTCTGAAAAGTCAGAGGAAGGAAAGATGTTGGTAAGTATCGATTATCGTGTTCGTACTACAAATAACCGGTTCAATCTTGTTTATCCATTTTATATAAAAGAGGGAAGTTAGATCAATGAAAACAAGACCTCCAAAAATAGATGAAAGAACATTCAGTGACCTGATGGATAATATCAGGGGTATGGTCCCCCATTATACTCCGGAGTGGACAGGTTCTGATGAAAAAGATCCGGGAGTAGCTCTACTCAAGATATTTACCCACATTAATGAGAGTATTATTCATCGTTTTAATCAGGTCCCGCATAAGAATTTTGTTGCTTTTCTGGATATGCTGGGGATACAGCTTCTCCCTGCCCAGCCTGCCAGAGTCCCGGTCACCTTTTATCTTGCTAAAGGTACGGATAAAGAAATGCTCATTCCAGCAAGGACACAGGCTTCATCCAAGAAAACGGATGAGCATGAAGAACTTATTTTTGAAACTGAGAAAAACCTGCTGGCAACACCCAGTCCTCTTAAAAGAGTTGTAAGCACTGACCCTGAAAAAGATGCAATCTACCTTCCTCCTCCGGGATTTTTGAATGGATTACAGCAAGAAGAACGTTCTTATACTATAGTTTCATCTCCAGCAGCCGGTTCAAAAGACTTTCAGCTTGATCATGTTACTGATTTAGAAGAAGGGGATTTTCTCAGGATTGGAAATGAAACAACTATTGAATATAGCATCGTTTCCGGCATTTCAGGAACCATCATAACAATTGAAGATATGCTGTTATATTCTCACTCTGCCAGCACACTGGTTGAAAAGATCACAAAATTCAATCTATTCGAAGGCAAGAATATGCAGGAACACAGCCTGTATATTGGTCATAAGGATCTTTTTAATATCAAGAGCACGGCTCACTTTATTCTTTCAATAACCCATCGGGAAGGTACACAAAGCGGGATTAATCCTCTTAAGGTGTCATGGGAGTACTGGGGAGAGGTTGAAGGAGAAGAAGAAGAGGGATGGCTCAAGTTCAATACTGTTGATCTGACCCGGGGTTTCAGCAGGGATGGTGAGATTCATCTCAACAAGATGCAGGAGGGTGAGATCAAGGAAAAAGAGATCAACGGCAT
Source organism: Candidatus Omnitrophota bacterium (assembly GCA_023136835.1). Classification (GTDB taxonomy): domain Bacteria; phylum Omnitrophota; class Gorgyraeia; order Zapsychrales; family Zapsychraceae; genus 2-02-FULL-52-10. The sequence goes on from JAGLQN010000237.1 coordinate 8,626, forward strand.
AAAGAGCCGGTGGATCCGCTGCATTCTGGGCGTTCCTTTGCCAGTAAATGAACCCCGTATATTGCCCCGGCTGGATACTATTACTTTTGTTGTCAAGTCATCAGGAGAAAAAATCCTGCCTGATCTGGCTTTCAATAACGATACGCCGCTTGATATTTCCCTGCCATTCACGCCTTTCGGGAAAGAACCGAGGATGTTTGATAATTTCTCCATAGCAAGCACAGAAGCGTTTTCTAAAAAAGAAGGAAAGATTAAAATTGAAGCTGATGTGGAACCAAGAGGAATCCTTGGTCCTCCAACTGCGATTTCAAATGCAAATACAATTAAGGTTTTTGCACGGGGGACCTATGGAAGGCTTATCGAAGTGGAAATAGACTCTGAGGGTATAGCTGAAGCTAAATGGGAAGACCATGGGTTTCCACCAGATACAACGATCGCTGCTGGATCAGCTCCCAGCGCAGTACATTATCCAATTTATTCTGGATATCCTGATGCTGTTGACAACGGTTTTGAGCAGAGAAACATTTCAGTATTTATGCGGGCTGAAAATGGTCATCTTGTTGAATGGTTTTATAATGGCAGTCAAGGGCATTGGATCGATCATGCAACTCCCGAGGAAGGTATCGATGTTTGTTTTGATCCATTTTCGATATACAATGATGAT
>JAGLQN010000238.1 GCA_023136835.1 Candidatus Omnitrophota bacterium
TTTAGTTTTCCGACAAAATAATTCATCCATTTTTGCGGAGAAACTTGTATGTATTTTATTTTTAAAGCGATTAAGGCCATTTCTAAATTCCCCACGTGTCGTGCGAACGTGACTGATGCTGGGCCAGCATTGCCTGGGCGATATTGTCCGACCTTCTCGATGTAGCACACAATTGGCTCATATCCGTCAGCTTTTAACGATATTCTTGACAGCTCGGAAAAAACCTCCTCCTTTGTTTTAGGCATTTTTAAAGCTAAGATTTCTTTTCTAAACTCATATGTAATTCCGCCGCTTATACCTGGGTCAATTCCGATTATCATTTTTTCCCCAAAACTTTAGTTCTCCTTGTTTACGTGCTGTTTTTGCCTCTTCGATGGTCTTGAAAACCCCAAGATAATACCGAATATTGTTTGCATTTATTTCCAATAGATATCTATTTCGTCGCTTATCCCAGTAACACCCTCGAACACCGGTCTTGTTGCTTGAGTGCATCCTTGTGTTTCGACTTTGCTCACACCGTGTTGACCATGCGCAGTTTTCTTTAAAATAACCGAGGTTATTGTTTTTCCTATCAATCGTTTTTCCCTCTGGCCGTTCGCCCATGTCTTTGAAAAAATTTGAGAACGTTTTCCATTCTTCACATATAATAATACCCATACCTCCGTAGTTAGGGTATTCTTTGGTTTTTTTATTTATGCATCGCTGTATCATTGATTTCCATGTTTTATAAGTAGTCGTCAAATACATCCTGTGAGTTCCCCGTAAACAGCCGCATGATTTTGTCTTGCCGCTTAGGATATCATCCCTTCTAACTTTTCTTTTTTTGCCGCATTCGCACTCACACAGATCGACTATTCTTCCCTCTCGGCGCTCAACAACCTCCTCCAATACCGTCAAACGTCCGAATTTCACCCCTATTAGATTAATCTTTTTCATCCCTACCCTATTTCCTTACCCTATCAGTAAAGTCGGAGAGATTAAAGTCAAGCCCAATATGGAATTGGTTTGCCCTCTCCATCCTATTTAAGTACCTGTCAAGCTCGTACTCGGCACAAGAAATTATATCTGCCGTAT
>JAGLQN010000239.1 GCA_023136835.1 Candidatus Omnitrophota bacterium
TGGCAAAAATGTCCCTGTTCTTGGCATGATGGGAAACGGTGATGATGTCTTCCCCGCTCGTAAAAACAACGGAGTGGTCGCCGATAATTTCACCTTCGCGGATGGATTTAATATTTTCGACTTTTGTTCCGGATGCTTTTTCCGCGATCTTGGCAAGTGTTTTCGCTGTTCCCGAGGGCGCGTCCTTTTTGTGAACGTGATGCGCTTCGGATATGTTGATCGTATAGGACGTTCCTGTCTTTTCGGCAGCGATTTGTGTCAGTTTGAAAAGAATATTGACACCAACGGACATATTAGACGCAAAAACGATCGGGATTTGATCCGCGGCACTCTTGATCTTCTCAATTTGTTCGGGCTGAAGTCCGGTTGTTCCGATGACCATTTTCACGCCATAGTCTAAACACGCCTGGAGGTTCGCGATGGTCGCGTCAGGTGACGTGAATTCGATAAGCACATCGCATCCATCAAGGATCGCGTTATCGGCACTGATTGTTAGATCATGGACGGTTTTACCGGCATCAGGATGGTCTTCGCGTTCAAGGAGCGCGGCAAGGGCAAACTCATTGTCATCAAGGGCCAACCGTGTAATGCTCTGCCCCATGCGTCCCTGACAGCCGCTGACAGCTAATTTGATCATGCCGGTTGTCCTTTCAATAATCCATAATTATTCAAGGCGACTTTTAAATTTTCGATATTTTCCTCATCCATCTCGCAAAGAGGAAGCCTTACTTCGTCCGAACACATCCCGAGTAAGCCCATCGCGGTCTTAACGGGGGTGGGATTGGTTTCGATGAACATTGATTTTACAAGAGGAGAGAATTTGGTTTCCATCTCTTTGGCCTTTTCCTTATCCCCCTGATTAAAGGCGTTGATCATCCCGGTAACATCGGATGGGACAATATTTGCGACGACGGAAATGACACCGACACCGCCTATTTCCATCATGGGAAGTGTTAAAGCGTCATCGCCGGATAGGATAACAAAATCCTTGCCGCAGGCCTCATGGACTGCCTTGGCCTGCTCAAGTGAACCGGAAGCTTCCTTTACGCCGATAATATTGGCGCAATCCCGGGCAAGCTTAGCAACCGTTGGTGTTTCGATATTGCGGGCCGTCCTTCCCTCAATATTGTAGAGGATGATCGGAATATCACAACTATCGGCGATCGCTTTAAAGTGACGGTAAAGTCCTTTTTGCGTTGGCTTATTATAGTAAGGAGTTACGACCAAAGCACCGTCGACGCCGATCTCGGCGGCATGCTGTGTTAGGGCAATAGCCTCTGCCGTGGAGTTTGACCCTGTACCGGCAATAATTGGGACTCTTTTATTGGCGGTTTCCACGCAGATTTCAATAACGCGGACATGTTCATCATTATCAAGCGTGGGCGATTCTCCCGTCGTTCCGCAGGGAACGATACCGCTTATTCCGTTCTTAATCTGGAATTCAACGAGCTCGCGCAGCTTCTCTTCATCAACCGTGTTATTCTTAAATGGTGTAACAATGGCAACAATAGCTCCCTTAAACATAGTACTCCCCCTTCGCTATGAAATTAGCGCTTCCCTTTAGCCAAACGTTAGAAATCTTGCCTTCGATCAGATCGAACGTTATTTCCAATATCTCGCCTCCCGCTGTCCGGACGTTCATTTTGGCTTTCATCTTGTTTTTTATATTCGGATTTGCCTTAAGATAGGTAATGATCGCTGAGGCGACACTCCCTGTTCCGCAGGCTTTTGTCTCATCTTCGACGCCGCGTTCGTATGTTCGCGCGGAAACTAAAGTCCTGCTTTTTTGTTCAACAAAATTCACGTTGGCTCCGCGCGGCTTAAACTTTGTATGATGGCGGATAACATTTCCAATCTTGGCGACATCGATAGTCTCTAGGCTATCGACAAAGACAATCACATGCGGGACGCCCGTGTCAATATAGCTGACCGCAATCTTGCGCCCGGAAACAGTAACAGGAACACTCGCGCGGTAATCTCGCGGCGGGCTTAAGCGCGCATGAGCAACTTCTCCCTTGGCTTCACCGAGAATGATGCCGGCAATCGTCTCAATAGAAAATGATTTTTTTTTCGGGCTTTTGTTACGGACAATATAAGCGGCCATGCAGCGGGCGCCGTTTCCGCACATTTCGGCCTCTGAACTATCGGCATTAATGATACGCATCTTATAGTCGCACTTTTTGGACTTATCGAGGACTAATAAGCCATCCGCGCCGATCCCGTTGGTGCGGTCGCAGGCAGCACGGGCTAGTTTTTTTAAATTAAGCCCTTTACGGGCTTCGATGACGATGAAATCATTGCCGGCCCCGGTCATTTTTGTAAAATTAATTTTCCTCATTTAAGGTTCTCCGCGCTTCCGATTTTCCTAAATTCTTTTTGTTTGCTTAACCCAAAACCGAAGATTGTAATCAATAACAACATTGAAACGGCAATGATAAACAAAATCACCTTGATAAGTTTCTTTTGTTTTTGAGCAAATTTATTTAATCCCATGTTATCCGATCAGAATTCACCTTAAAGGAAATCCGGAATGCTTTCACCGCGAACCAGATCTTTGAACGTTTCTCTTGGCTTTGTGACTGCGTATTTATTGCCCTTGACGATAACCTCCGGGCCGCGTCCGCGGACGTTATAGTTGCTGGACATGACGTATCCATAAGCGCCGGCGCTCATAATGGCAAGTAGGTCTCCTTTTTTTAAAATTGGAAACATACGGTCTTTGGCAAAGAAATCGCCGCTCTCGCAGATAGGCCCGACAATATCCATCTTTGTTTTCTTCGCGCTTGTTTTTTTAAGCGGAACAATCTCGTGATACGCGTCATACATCGATGGCCGCACGAGATCATTCATCCCGCCATCGACAATAAGGAACTTCTTGACGCCATTATCTTTCAGATAAAGAGCTTTGGTTACGAAGATGCCGGCATTTCCGGCGATAAACCGGCCCGGTTCCATAACGATCTTAAGGCCTGTTCGCTTAAGGTTCGGTAATATGGCATTAGCAAAGTCTTGCGCGGTCTGCGGCTTTTCATCCTTGTAGATAATCCCTAGGCCGCCGCCGATATCGAGATATTCAAGATCAATGCCATCCTTGCGCAGGACATCCACAAATTCGATTACACGCTTGAGCGCGTTGATGAACGGGGTGCTCGCTATGATCTGCGATCCGATATGGACATGCAGCCCGCTGAAACGGATATAGGAATACTTCTTCCGGGTTTTCATGATCTCGCGTGCCGCGCGCAAATCAATACCGAATTTATTCTTTAGCGTTCCGGTTGTGGTGCGCGCATGCGTTGCGGCCTCAACGTCTGGATTGATGCGTAAAGCGACTTTCGGCCTTTTTTTTAGTTTCTTGGCGATGCGGTTGATTTCATCGAGTTCCGGCAATGATTCAGCATTAAAGAAAAGAATATTGGCCTTCATGGCACCCGCGATCTCTTCCTCGGTTTTTCCAACTGAAGCGAAGACGATTTTTTGCGGATCGGCATTGATCATGCGGGCTTTCTTCAGCTCGCCGACCGAAACAATATCAAATCCGGCACCTTGGTCCGCTAATGTTTTGAGAACCGCCAGGTTGTCGTTTGATTTCATCGCAAAGCAGATTAAGGGATCGACGGGCGCGAAAGCCTTTTTGATCTTTGTGAAATGGTCGACCAGAGTGTGATGGCTGTAAAGATAGAACGGTGTTCCCACCTTTTTTGCGATGGTGCTGACTCTTACCGACTCACAGTAGAGCTCTCCATTTTTAAACTTAAAATCATGCATAAAGCAATTTCTTCCATTTTTTGATCTGTTTCTCGACAAGTGCCGGGTTCGTCGAGCCGAATGATTTCTTGATTTTAACAGACATTTGCGGATTTAAAAGTTTTTTTACGTCCAGTTCAAACTTAGGGCAATAATTTTTCAGTTGTTCTTTAGTTAGGTCCGCGATTCGCGTCCCCTTGTCCGTACATTTTTTGATCATAGTGCCGACGATGTCATGGGCGTCACGATAAGAGACTCCTTTTTTGATCAGATATTCCATGATATCGACGGAAAAGAACGATTCATCGGTAACGCGACTCTTCAAGACCCCCTTATTGACTTTCAGGCTTTCAAATAATTTTGTCAGGAGCCCGAGCATATCCTTGACCTTCCCGATCGATTGAAACAGCGGCGGCTTATCCAATTGCAAGTCGCGGTTGTAGGTCAGAGGTAAGCCTTTAAGCAGAACAAGCATTTCGTTCAAATTGCTGTAAAGTCCTGCAGTCTCTCCCCGGATCAGTTCAAGGATGTCCGGATTCTTTTTATGCGGCATAATGGATGATCCGGTGCAAAGCGACCAGTCAATATCAACAAAATTGAATTCGCTCGTGGCCCACACGATAAAGTCTTCGGCTATGCGTGAAAAATGCATCCCTAAGATCGCGCAATTGGATAGGCTCTCAACGATAAAATCGCGGTCACTGACCGAGTCAATGCTGTTTCGCGTCGTGGCGATGAAGCCCAATTCTCGAGCGACATAATTACGGTCTGTCGGAAGCGAGCTTCCCGATAAGGCGCAGCTTCCAAGCGGCATGGTATCGGTCCGGTCAAACGTGTCTGATAGGCGGCCTTTGTCACGCTCGAGCATCTCGACGTAGGCCAGCATGTGATGCGCTAATAAGACGACTTGCGCGGCTTGAAGGTGCGTATACGCCGGAACAATAACATCTTTATTCTTATCGGCAAATTTCAATATTGATTTCTGCAATCGCGCGACGGCGTTGATAATCAGTATAAGTTCGACCAGACAGAAAAGTTTCATGTCCAATACGATCAAGTCATTGCGTGAGCGCGCTGTATGCAGTTTATCAGCGGCGTTCCCGATAAGTTTTTTCAATGCCGACTGTATATTAGTGTGAATATCCTCAGCTTTCGGATCGAACTTAAAAATCCCCTTATTGATCTGCTTCTCGATCTTTTTTAAGCCCGAAACGATTCGTTTGGCATCGGCTTGAGTGATGATCTTGCACTTGCCAAGCATTTGGGCATGCGCAATGCTTCCGATCACATCATATTTAGCCAGACGGTAATCGTATTCAATACTAAAACTGAATTTGTCAGCTAAGCTGTCTGTTTTGCCTTCAAAACGGCTTCCCCAAAGTTTCGTCATTTTTTCCTCGCTTTTTAGGAGTGAAACGGCATTCCCCAAAGTTTCACAAACCCCTCGGCTTGTTTTTGGTCAAAAATATCTTTTTCTCCGTACGTTGCGATTTCCTCTTTATACCGGGAGTATTTCGATTTCCGGCCGGCAACGGTACAATTTCCCTTAAATAATTTTAGGCGGACAGTCCCGGTTGTTTTTTCGTGGATCTTATCAAAGTAATCGTCCAATTGTGTTTTTAACGGCGTACTCCAAAGGCCGTTATAGACCAGTTCAGCATATTTTTGCGACGATGCCTGCTTATGACGCATGGTATCGCGATCCAAAATAAGGCACTCTAGTTCGTGCAACGCTGTGTGCAGGATCGTTCCGGCGGGATTTTCATAGATCTCCCGGGTCTTGATCCCGACAAGACGGTTCTCGACCATATCGACACGCCCGACGCCATTCTTACCGCCGATAACATTAAGCTTTTTCATTAAGGAAACCGGATCATAAGTTTTTCCATTAACGTTTTTGGGAAGCCCCTTAACAAAATCAATGGTCACGTACGTTGCCTTATTCGGCGCTTTTTGAGGACTGACCGTCAGGGCATAGATCTCTTCAGGAGGTTCACGCCAAGGGTCCTCTAAAACACCGCATTCGATCGCGCGCCCGTAAATGTTGGTATCGATGCTGTACGGGCTTTTTTTGGTTACCGATAAGGCGATATTTTTTGATTGTAAATAGTCGATCTCCTCATTGCGCGTCTTGAATTCCCATATACGTACCGGGGCGATAACTTCAATTTTCGGATCCATTAATCGCGCGGTGACTTCAAAACGGACTTGATCGTTCCCCTTTCCTGTGCAGCCATGAACGATCGTATTGGACTTTTCCTTTTTAGCGATCAAAACCTGGTGTTTTGCGATCAGCGGACGGGATAAAGCACAAGCGAGATAATATTTATGTTCATAAACCGCGCCGGCTTTTAAAGACGGGTAAACATAATCTGTGATATATTCTTTCTGCAAGTTCAAACAATAGACTTTTGAAGCGCCGGTTTTAAGCGCGCGCCTTTTGATCTTTTCGAAATTATCGCCCTGACCGACATCGGCGATAAAGGCGATTGTTTGATATCCTTTATCCTTCAGCCACGGGATGATGCAAGACGTGTCTAATCCGCCGGAATAAGCTAAAACAACTTTTTTCATTAATCGCTCCTGATTATTGTGATGTTTATTGGAAAAACTATTATACTTAGTCGTCCAATACTTTTATTGTTTCTGTTGCTTTTTCCAAATCGTTAATACCAACTTTAAGTTTTATGGCGCAGCCAAATGTCATGCCGGCCCTTAACCCGCCACAGTCATCTGCCAGAAGAATACTTTTTATTCCATTTTCCTCAAGCAGGCCCTGTGCTGTTTCAGCTTCATGTCTTTGCAAAAATTCTTTTAGGATTACAAACTGTTCCATAATAATACTCTTGTGAATTTAAGGCTTCTCTCCTAACAAAGAAATTAAGATCGCTTTTTGCGTGTGTAATCGATTTTCCGCTTGGTCAAAGACGATGGAATGTTCACCGTCGATGATCTCAGCGGTCACTTCCATTCCGCGATGGGCCGGTAAACAGTGCATAAAAATAAAATCCTTCGCGGCCAATTCCGCAAGTTCTTCGTTGATCTGGTATCCGTCGAAATCGTTCAATCTTTTATCCGATTCCTTCTCTTGCCCCATGCTGACCCACACATCGGAATAAATAATATCGGCCTTTGTCACCGCGTCCTGCGGCGATTGCGTTATAACGATCTCTGTATTTGTTTCTTTCGCGTATGTTTGTGCTAATTGAACAATATCTTTCTGTGGCTCGTACTTTGGCGGCGTCGCGATACGCATATGAATACCGACTTTCGCGCAGCCCAATAATAGTGAATGGCAGACGTTGTTGCCGTCGCCGATATAGGCCAGACTCAGCCCTTCGGTCTTTCCGAACTTTTCTTTGATGGAGAAAATATCGGTCAATGCCTGGCATGGATGATAATGGTCCGACAATCCGTTAATGATCGGGACGCTGGAATGTTGGGCCAAGTCAATGACATCCTGATGGGCATGTGTCCGCGCTACGATTCCGTCCAGGTAACGTGATAACGTTTTTGAAACATCGGCCGTCGATTCGCGCACACCTAAATTGATCTCAGTCGGTCCCAGATACAGGCAGTTGCCTCCGAGCTGAAAAACGCCGACTTCAAATGATACGCGTGTCCGGTTGGATGGTTTTTGGAAAACAAGCGCGATCGTTTTGCCCTTAAGCCGGTTATTCAACTGATAATTATCCTGCTTGAGCTGTTCGGTCAGTTCTAGAAGGTCAATGATCTCATCGCCTGTCAGATCCTGTAAACTTAATAGATCACGTTTCATGATATGCGCAGCTCCCGTCATTTTCATTATTCGTCATTAAGGAAAAATGACGAGGCTCGCCAAAAATTACTATTTTTGGCGGCCTTATTTTGTTATTTTCTCGAAAGCTTTTTCTAGTATGAGAAGAGCTTTATTGGCTTGTTTCCGTGTCACGTTTAACGCCGGCATAAGGCGCAAAATATTTCCTTGTGTACAATTAATGATAAGGCCATTCTCAAAGCAGTCCTCATAAATGGCCTTTCCCTCGATATTCAATTCAATGCCGATCATCAGCCCGAGCCCGCGCACATCCTTAATGCAGTTAAACTTACCTTTGAACTTCTCTAATTTATTGAGGATATAGATACCCATGGTTTTTGTATTTTTTAACATCTTATCAGCGGCGATCGCTTTAAAAGCGCCAAGGGCGGCTTTGCAGACCAGAGGGCTTCCGCCAAAAGTTGATGCGTGCATTCCCGGTTGAAATGTTGAGGCGATCGGTTTTTTAACAACTAAAGCGCCGATGGGCAGTCCTCCCCCTAAAGCCTTGGCCAGTAACATCAGATCCGGTTTAACATGATAATGCTCGAACGCGAACATGGCTCCGGTGCGTCCCATGCCTGTCTGTACTTCGTCAAAGATCATGAGAACATCTTTTTGATCACAGAGCTCGCGGATTTGGGTGATATAGTTTTTGTCGGCTATGTTCACTCCACCTTCCCCTTGGACGGGTTCAAGCATGATTGCAACGGTTTTATCGCTAACTGCGGCTTTTAACGCGGCCATATCGTTAAAAGGCACGCAGTTAAACCCTTCGGGCAGTGGCCCGAAACCTTCCTGGTATTTTGTCTGGCCGGTTGCGGCTAGTGATCCTAACGTGCGCCCATGAAAAGAATTTTTCATGGTTATGATTTCGTAGCGCCCGCTTGGTCTTCCATAGATACGGGAAAACTTGATCGCGGCTTCGCAGGCTTCCGTACCGCTATTTGCGAAAAACACTTTTCCCGGAAATGAACAACGAATAATTTCTTTGGCCAGTTTGACCTGGTTCGGATGGTAGAAATTATTCGGAATATGAATGAGCTTTGAGATCTGGTCACGAACACCCGCCATGACTTTCGGATGGCAATGGCCGACGTTATTCACACCCCATCCCGGAAAGAAATCCAGGAACTTTTTTCCATTAATATCGATCAAGTCCATGCCCTTTCCCTTCACAAAAATACCGGGGGTGCGGGTATAGGTTGAAAGAATATACTCGTCGTAATTTTTAAAAATTTCGTTTTTTTTCATCTTTTCTAGATCGTTGCTGGTTGCCCGTCATTCGTTATTTTGAGCAACGAACAACGATTAGCGAGTGACGAAATAATCATGTTTTTAATATCTGTGTTCCGATACCACGATCGGTAAAAATTTCAAGTAAAAGCGCGTGCTGGATGCGCGCGTCAATAATGTGCGTCTTTTTAACGCCGCCGTTTAAGGCTTCAACGCAGGCGCCGACTTTCGGGATCATGCCGCCGTGGATCACGTTGGACTTGATGAGATCATCAATTTGGTCAATGCTCAGAGTCGATATCAGCGAATCAATGTCATCGGCGCTACGCATAACGCCTTGGACGTTGGTTAACAGAACTAATTTCTCGGCTTTCAGAGATGTCGCGACCGCGCTGGCAACTTCATCGGCATTGATATTGTGCGGCTGTTGCTCGGCGCTTATCCCCATTGGCGAAACAACGGTAATATGGCCATGGCGCAGGTGTGTGTGCAAGGCTTCTTCATCAATAGATGTGATCGTCCCGACAAAACCAAGGTCCTTTGCCGCTTTGCGTTTCTCAACATGAATAATATTCTTGTCTCCCTTAAGCCCCGTGACATCACCCCTTAAATCCTTAATTTCATTGACAATACGCTGGTTGAGTTTTTCAAGCTCCTCGCTGACGATTGTTAATGTTTCTTGATCTGTAATACGGATCCCGTCGTAAAATTCTGATTTCAGCCCTGCTTCTTTCATGCGGCTGCTGATGTGCGGCCCGCCGCCATGGATCAATATTGCGCGTATCCCGACAAAACTTAAAAACACGATGTCCTCCAAGACATTCTTGCGGATTGTCTCATTATCCAAAATACTTCCACCGTACTTGATCACAAAAACTTTACGGCGAAAATCATGGATATAAGGAATCGCCTCAATAAGAACGCCAGCTTTTCGAATAATATCTTCCATTAATTGTACCTCTTGTTGATCCGAACATATTCCAATGACAGGTCGGATGTATAAACAGTTGCTTTAGCCGGTCCGATATTGAGATCAACCGTAATATGGATTTCCTTCTTATCAAAAGGGCTAAATTTAATTCGTAAATTCGTCTCTGTAACCTTACTGATCCCCAGTGAGCCGACCGCGGCGGCAACACGGCCCCAGTTCGGATTGTCCCCGCAGGCCGCTGTTTTCACCAAATTGGAATTCGCGATCTGTAAGGCTGCGGCGTGCGCTTGTTTTTCATTTTGCGCGCCGAGGCAATTCACTTTGATAAATTTTGTCGCTCCTTCACCGTCAAGAACGATTTTCTTAGCCAGATCAAGACACGCAAAGTGAAGTGCTTTTGTAAATAGATTAAAATCTCTGCCGGGTTTCGAAATGGTTTTATTTTGAGCAAAACCATTGGCCATGACTGTGACCATATCGTTGGTGCTCATACAGCCGTCAACTGTAATGCAGTTAAAAGACTGATCGACAGCGCTCTTAAACGCGGCTTTCAGCATTTTTGGACTAATGGCCGCATCGGTCGTGATGAATCCAAGCATGGTGGCCATATTCGGGGCGATCATTCCTGAGCCCTTGGCACACCCGGCGATGGTCACCTTCTTTCCCCCGAGCGTAATGGTAACGGCGATTTCCTTATGTTTTGTGTCTGTTGTCAATATAGCTTCGGCCATGCGTTTTGATCCTGCGATGCTTAATCCTTTAACAAGCACAGAAACAGATTTCTGGATCTTTTTAAACGGTAAAGGTTTTCCGATAATTCCGGTTGATGCCACAATAACATCTTCTTTTGGGATCTTAAGCAATTTTCCAATTAAACTGGCTGTGCGTTCGGCATAAATAAGGCCAAAACTTCCCGTGAAACAATTCGCATTTCCGCTATTGACAATGACCGCCTGGATTTTATTATTCCGCGCGTGCTTTTGGCTGATCATAAGTGGCGCGGCCTTGACGGAATTCTTGGTGAAAACAGAGCTGCTTACGGTTAGAGAGTCACTTGTAATAAGGCCGAGATCTAATTTTCCGGAGGACTTAATACCGCAATGAATGCCGTTAGCCTTAAAGCCTTTTGGTTTTGCAATGCCTCCAGTGATAATGTTCATGCGATTGTTACCTTTTCCTGGTTGCCTAGTTGAGACCGGCCGTTTCTTTAAATCCAAACATAATATTCATATTTTGAGTGGCTTGGCCTGCCGCTCCCTTGATCAGGTTATCGATCGCGCTTGTAATGACAAGCATATCTTTATTGGAACTCATGGCCAGTCCTATATCACACATATTTGTTCCGACAACGTTTTTAAGTTCCGGTTGTTGACCGGAAGGCACAATGCGAACAAAAGGCTCTGTTTTATAAAAACGCTTATAAATATTGTGTAAAACGCTTAATGATAATTTCTGATTTAAGTGGACATAAATTGTTTCTAAAATCCCACGGTTTACCGGTAATAAATGCGGCACAAAATTGATCCTTGGCAATTTCTTTGATGTCTTTGATAGATACAGGTCAATTTCCGGCGCATGCTGGTGATTGAGGACTTTATACGCTTTGAAATTTTCATTGATCTCACAAAAATTAAAATCGGCTTTCACTTTGCGCCCCGCTCCGCTGACACCGGATTTGGCGTCGATAATAATCAATTTAACCGATTTACCATAGATCGATACGAACGGTGTTAAGCCAAGTAAAGCAGCGGTTGGATAACATCCCGGGTTAGCAACCAGTTTTGCTTTTTTGATATTCTCCCGATAGAGTTCCGGTAGCCCATAAACGGTTTTTTCTAAATTCTTACTGTCTTTGTGTTCAGCGCCATACCATTTTTTATATTCGCGAATGCTATTTAAACGGTAATCGCCACTCAGATCAATAACCGGGATGCCGGCGCTTAACAGTTTCGGCGTTAAACTCATTGATATAGTGTGTGGAACGGCCAGGAAAATCAGGTCGCATAGAGTCACAGCCTTTTTTATGTCAAACTTGTTACAGAAAAGATTTGTTTTTCCTGCTAACTGCGGCCAAATATCCGATATTTTTCCTTTAGTGTTATTCGCGCTGACATAGGTCACGCGCACATCAGGATGTTTAAGTAGCAGTTCCAGTGTTGTTTCACCTGAATAACCACTAACACCAACGATTCCGACTTTAATCATTTTCTCACTCCGTAGTTTACTTTTAAAAATTTCTTAACATTTACAAATATAATCACTTACAACTTTCTTGACGGGGAAACAGTGAAAGCTTATATTAAAATAAAAAACCTATCTCGTCAACTCTTTTCCTAGAGGGAGATAGGTTTATTTTTTGTTCTCCCTCGCGCCTCTTAAGGGAGAAAAAGATTCAATTTTTACTGAAATTAACGTTTAACCCACTGGAATCTTTTACGAGCTCCCTTTTGACCAGGCTTCTGTCTTTCCTTCATTCTCGGGTCTCTCGTGAGGAGATCTGATTTCTTCAGTGTAGGTTTATTCTCTGCGTCGCATAATACTAAGGCGCGGGAAAGGCCTAGACGAAGAGCTCCCGCTTGACCGGTGCTGCCTCCGCCGGTGATCTTTGCGTTGATATCAAATTTTCCTAATGTATTGGTAAGGCGCAGGGGTTCTAAAATTTGAATACGATCTGTCTCACGCGAAAAATAGTCTTCAAACCCGCGCTTATTGATCGTTATATTTCCGGTTCCCGGAGTCAAATTAACGCGCGCAACTGAACTTTTGCGTCGGCCTGTAGCACCATATTTAACAATTTCAACCATGATCGGTATTTTCTCCTTATATCTCTAAAGGTATCGGCTTTTGCGCTTCATGGGGATGATTTTCCCCTGCATAAATTTTTAATTTTGTTTTGACCTTATTGCCTAATGGTCCGCTTGGGATCATGCGGTTGATTGCCAGGCGAAGAACTTGTGTCGGAGCGCGTTTAAGCATCTCATCAAGCTTCATGATCTTTTGTCCGCCGTGATATCCGGAATAACGCTGATATTCCTTCTGATGCATCTTATTGCCTGTTACGAAAACCTTCTCGGCGTTTATGATCACGACCATATCGCCTGTATCGACATGCGGCGTAAACGTTGGTTTATGTTTACCGCGCAGGATCACAGCGGCTTTAGTCGCGACCCTTCCTAAAACTTTATCTTTGGCATCAATAAGGTAGCATTTGCGCTCAACAGTGCTATCTTTGGCCATATAGGTTTTTTGTATTGGTGTTGGCATGGAAATACCTGTTTATTAATAAGAAACACTGGTTCCGGTTTATGAGTACAAAAGTATAGCATTTTCTATAGAGATGTCAACATTTTAATTCGGTTTTAATTCGATGCAGTTACAGAAATGAGCGACCCGCCCGAGTGCGATTTCGCGCTTTTTTTAAATAAATCCGCTCATCGACGTAACTTGGTACATGTAGTCGAAGCGAAGCAGTACTCAGAGTACCCGTAGGGTACGGAGAGTGCGCCCGCAGCGAAGCAGTACTTGACGAAGTCAAGTGAAGCGTAGCGAAGTGTCAGACTTCCGTAATATCTCATCTAATATTTCACTTCAAGCAAAGTTAAACCGTTTGGTTTTGCGGTTATTCCTGCAGTATTCCGGTCTTTTTTGGCGAGTATTCGCTTGATACTCTGCTTTGCCCGCTTACCGCTTCCGATTTCCAATAAAGTCCCTACGATATTACGCACCATTTTGTAAAGAAAGCCATTGGCCTCAATATCAAGCGTCAGAAGATCTCCCTTTTTTGTAATCGTAAGGCGCTTAATGGTACGCACAGTATTTTCTTCTATTCCCTTCTTGCGCTTAGCCGGATCAGAGGCCGTAAAAGACCTGAAATCGTGACGGCCTATTAATGATTTGGCTTCCTCTCTCATGTCCCGGAGATTAAGTTTGTAGGGATAGAGTAAAGAGAAGTTTCTCTGTTGAGCGCAACGCGCTTTGCGGTTAAGGATCGTGTAGCGATATACCTTTGACTTCACACTATATCGCGCGTGAAAATTCAGTGGGATCTCCTCAGTCTTTATGATCGCGATATCTTCCGGCAAATTAGCATTTAAAGCGCGTCGCATTTTTTCGACCGGCATTACAGAGCGGGTTTCAAAATTTGCGACCTGTCCAAGGGCGTGTACGCCGCTGTCGGTCCTTCCCGATCCGATCAGCTTTAGACTTTGCTTGAAGATCTTCCTCAGAACTTTTTCGATCTCGCCCTGGACCGTTCGTTGGGTTTTTGAAACGGCTTGCTTGTTGCGCGCGGCTTGGGTTTGCCAACCGTTAAAATTTGTTCCGTCATATTCAATGGTTAATTTTATGTTGCGCATTATGGAAGGGTTAATTTTTGTAGGTGATGATCGATTCATCAATATGCCAATTCGTAATGTCCAGCTCCCCGGCATATATGACGGTCGGGCCCCTAAAAGGAGTTGAGTCGACGCAGCCAACTAAGGGAATGTATCCGCACGGGCGGCTTTTATGGAATCGCAGGTCCTGCCAGACAAGGATCGGTTTCTCATCCCTGTAAACGTCGAACAACCGGCTAACAGTTTTTATTAAGATCTTCGCTTTTTCCCACTTGCCATTCTCGTCGAGTTTTTCCACTTTGATATAGCCGCACTTGTTCGACCGGTTGATGGCGGGAATAAGGCCGAACCAGCTGGAACGGCATGAGGTTGAGTAAAACCGGTATAATGTGTCGTTTAATGTGATGAAAAAGGATTTCTTTGTGAACGCGAGAGTTTGCCTTTCCCAATATTTTCCGAAATCCTTCGATGTCTCCATGTATGTACGTGCTGGGCATTGAAGCCGTCCCCTCACTTTCTCGCAGCTGCCACGGACAAGATACAAGGTATCATTATGCCAATAAAAGTCAGTCGGATTGTCAAAATTAGAAAGACGGTTGTAGACTGAAAGAGTTTTAAGGATGTTAAATTCAGCGTCAAATAAATAGGTTGTTTCGTCAAGCAGGTTAAAGATCGATAGAACGTGGTTGTTGGTATTGCCAAATATTTTGGTGTACTGTTCAAATCTGTTATAGGGAAGGATGAATTTGGCTTTTGCGGAGAACGGATGCAGGCTTTTAAGTTCCGACCATGAAGCCCCTTGATCGGAACTATAAGTGACATAAGACAGGTCGGAAAGATGGAACTTCATCCGAGTTTCATAAGGCGATGTATCAAAAAACAAATAAACATAATCATTGAACTCGAGGCAATGAAGGCCGAGATCTTGTATGCTTTCTGCTTTGCCGTCGTGGGCATTAACAAGTTTGATAATTTCTTGATTATTGTATTGAAAAGTGATCTCATGCGGCTGGAATTGCGAGTAAGAATCCGGTTTCTTTAACTCACGGACAGTCCAGGTGACCTGGCATGCGTTAAAATCTTCGGATGAATAACCGCTTTTCTCTCTAAGTTCACTGATGCGGCGTGCCATTGCATGGTTAATAACCTGGTTATTGTCCAGATCAGCATAGAGGCTGCCGGGGAAACTATTGATCAGAAATACAAAAACTATGAATAGTACACAATGAATGCGTCGCATAGGAAAACGTATACTTTAGAGAATTCCGTTTTTGATACTTTAGGAAATTACAATTTCCTAAAGTACTAGAAAATCACTCAGAAGTCATCACACAAGCGATTTTCTTGTAAGTTCTTCGGCAATTTGAACCGCGTTAAGAGCGGCTCCCTTGCGGAGATTATCGGAAACAATCCAGAGATTCAGGCCATTCTCGATCGATTCGTCCTCCCGGATGCGGCCGACAAAAGTATCATCTTTACCGGCGGCGTCTAACGGCAGAGGATATTGATTTTTTGTAATGTCATCAATAACGGTAACGCCGGGAGCGTTTGAAAGCAGCTCGATCGCTTTTTCGCGGGTGATCTTCTTCTCTGTTTCGATATTCACAGATTCGCTGTGCGCGCGTATGACAGGCACACGCACGCATGTTGCCGTAATCCGAATCGAATCATCTTTGAGGATTTTTTGAGTTTCGTTCACCATTTTTATCTCTTCCTTGGTGTAGAAATTCGGCTGAGGCACATCAATATGCGGAAGCATATTAAAAGCAATTGGATGAGGGAACTTCGTTGGCGGATAGGAAGGGTCGGCTGACTGTTTCTTTAGCTCAGTAATACCTTCCGCTCCTGCGCCTGACACGGATTGGTAGGTTGAAACAACGACCCTCTTGATCTTGGCATAATCATGTAACGGCTTTAAGGCCACGACCATTTGGATTGTAGAACAATTGGGATTCGCGATAATCCCTTTTTGGTTTTTGATCTCTTCTGGATTAACCTCCGGAACAATCAACGGAACTTCCGGATCCGTACGGAATTGACTTGTATTATCAATGACAACACAGCCATCTTTGGCCGCAATAGGCGCCCAGACCTTGCTGACAGACGCGCCCGGCGAGAATAAACCGATATGAACGCCTTTAAACGAATCTTCAGTTATTTTCTCAATGTGGTTCCCCTGAGCATCGGTTGTATCTTCCTTAATAGAGGTTGAAATGAGTTTCAATTGATCGTAAGGAAAATCACGCTCCTTAAGGATCTTAAGCATTTCCTGTCCGACGGCACCGCGGATGCCGACGATTGCGACATTATATTTTTGCATCTAAAACCTCATTTATTGGTTGCAGATTTTCAACAACCAGATCCCCGACCTCGGAAGTTGAATAACCCATCTTCCCTGCGGCAAGAGATTTGAGTTTTGTTTTAACAACAGTTTTAGCCGAGTTTTCTATCATCGTTGCCGCTTTTTCTTCGCCGAGTTCCTGCAAGAGCATGGCCAGTGAACATATGGCGGCGAGCGGATTGATAATGTTTTTCCCGGTATACTTCGGTGCTGAGCCGCCAATAGGCTCAAACATGGACACGCCTTGTGGATTAATGTTGCCTCCTGCGGCCAAGCCCATGCCGCCTTGGATCATAGCGCCCAGATCGGTAATAATATCCCCGAACATATTATCTGTTACGATGACATCGAACCATTCCGGATTCTTGACGAACCACATTGTTGTGGCGTCAACGTGGGCATAATCCGTTTCTATTTCAGGATATTCTTTGGCGACTTCATAATACGTTCGTTCCCACAGATCCCATGCGTAGGTTAGAACGTTGATCTTACCGCAAAGGGTAAGACGTTTTTTCTTGCCGAATTTTTTTGTATACTCAAAGGCATAGCGGATGCATCGCTCGACGCCTTTACGGGTATTATGGGAGATCTGTGTGGCGATTTCATTAGGAGTTCCCTTATCTTTAAATTCTCCCATGCCCTTGTAAAGACCTTCGGAGTTTTCACGCACGACCACGAAATCGATGTCTTCGGGTTTTTTGGTTTTCAAGGGACAGAAACGTTCATCATAAAGCTGAACAGGCCTTAAATTAATGTATTGGTCCAGATCAAAGCGTAATTTCAGAAGGATACCCTTTTCCAAGATGCCGGGTTTAACATCAGGATGCCCGATCGCTCCTAAATAAATCGTATCAAACGTCTTTAATTCATCCACGGCAGATTCGGGGAGAACCTCCTTTGTTCTCAAATATCGGTCTCCACCGAAGTCATAAGTGACGGTTTCATATTTAAACGCGCATTTTTTGGCTACAGCCTCCAGAACCTTAAGCCCCTCGTTGATGACTTCCGTACCAGTTCCATCTCCGGGGATAACAGCAATTTTGTAATTTTTCATCGCTTATATTCCTTTTTAAATGATTAAGCTTGACTTATAATGTAAAAGTTTGATTTTTACCTGAATAAGCAAAGTGAATTATAGCATAGCTTTGAATTTTTCCAAGCGATTAATTAGGGTGAAAAGTTTTATTCTTGGAATTTCTTAACTATGATGCTGGCGTTGTGTCCGCCAAATCC
>JAGLQN010000024.1 GCA_023136835.1 Candidatus Omnitrophota bacterium
ATAAGCGCTTTTTCAACATTACCCCAGTTCGTGTTCTGGGTAAGAATCGCGCCAACGATGACTTCAAATGGTGTTTGCGCGGGCCACCACTTTTGAGGGCCAAAGGCCGCAAGCAGTCTTTCATAAACTGCCGTCAAGGTCACTTTAGTTACTTTGATCATTCTTCTTTATTTACCGTCGATGTGGCTTGGAACGTGCAATGTCTTCAAAAGACCAATCTTTTTCTTTCTTGGGCTTTTTTGGCCCCTCTGCACCTTCAAACTTCTTGCTATCCATCTTCCGGCGTGGTTTCTTGCCCGCTTTCCCCATTTGTTCCCTCTAGGTATTTTGATTTAACAAGATTGCCCTCAAGATCAAAATAAAGGTAAATCTTTTCAACACCAAAATATTGTGTCGCATAACGATACAGCCAGGATTCCCATTGCTGATCATCTTCCATCACATTTCTGGCATAAACGGGATCACCGAATTTCCGCTGAATTGTTCTTTTGTTCGAATACTGCTGTAGCGTACCGGCCTTGGCTTCTTCTAACATCAATTCAAAATTTCGGTCTTGCTCTTGAACATACGCGTTCAGCTGGGCCTGCTCATCAGCCAGATCTTTTAACGTCAAGAGCTGATCAAGATGCCGCGCGTTCGCGCATCCGCTAAAAAGCAGGCATCCCACAAGAATGATCATTAACTTTTTCAAACCATTTCTCCTTATTTACTTCCACCGGAACCATACAAAAATCCTGCCCCAGTTCTTATCATCTTTCTCGATTCTATGATAAACCTCTTTATATCCTTTTTCAAGGAAGCGTAAAACATATTTTTTTAACTGCCCGCTGCCTTTACCGGGTATGATCTCCACGCATTTCGCGCGCTTCTTCTGAGCCTCGGCCATCACAGCCGTTAATGCATCCTCGAGCCTCTTGCCGCTCGAATAAATATCATGAAGATCCAGTTTCAGTTTCATCCATTTAGACCTTAGACAATAGACTCAAGACTATAGAGCAAAAAACCCGACGTACAACCGCTAGTCTTCGGTCTATGGTCTAAAGTCTATAGTCTATTATTTGCTGATGCGGCCTCTCTCTTCTTTTAATTTCTTGATCACAGCCTCAATTTCGCGAATTCGAGTTTGAATATCCTTTAAACGCCTTCCATATTCTTTAAGCACATCAGGGCTCCGCTTGTCGAAAGACTTCGAAAGATGGCGCGATTTCACATAACTTTCCGTCTCAAGATCTTTTTGTTCTTTTTCTAATTTCTGTATTTCATTCTTGATCTGGGAGATCCTTTTCAAGGCCTGTTTATGCTGCGCCTTAAGATTCGAAAGAATTTTGTTTTCTTTCCCTTCCTTATATTTCTTATACTTTTCCTTCTTAGATTGTTTCTGATCTAATTTCTGCTTCCGTTTCTGTCCGCTTAAGATTTCTTCCGACTCTTTCTTCTTCTCTAAATAATAATCCAGGCCTCCGGAATAAATTCTGATCTTCCCTTCACTCACATCAATAACGCAATCCGCGATTTCCTTGATAAAGAACAGATCATGGCTGATAAAACATACCGTTCCTTCATATTTCTTAAACGCTACCGTTAAAGCCGTCACGCCGTCAATATCCAAATGCGTCGTGGGCTCGTCCAAAAGCATAAAATTGGGCGGATCGATCAAAAGCTTGGCCAGGATCAACCTGCTCTTCTCACCGCCGGATAAAACCTTCACATGTTTAAAAACATCATCACCGCGAAAATTGAACAATCCCAGAAGGCTTCTTACCTTTACGGCCTGTACATTCTTCCCTGACATGCTCACCTCATCGAACGCCGTTCTTGTCGGAGTTAAGACATCCAATCGTGTTTGCGAAAAATATCCGCTATCCACCTGATGGCCATACTTGATCTTTCCTGAATCCGGCTTAAGGGCCCCCGCGAGCATTTTAAGAAG
>JAGLQN010000240.1 GCA_023136835.1 Candidatus Omnitrophota bacterium
GAATGGCGTACACACAAGCAGCGAATTCAATACCTCCGGCAGCTCCTAATAAGTGGCCGGTCATAGATTTTGTGGAACTGACCGGCACATTCTTGGCGTGATCCTTAAAGACGGTTTTAATGGCAAGAGTTTCAACCTTGTCATTGAGCTTGGTCGATGTCCCATGAGCATTGATATAGGAAATATCCTCAGGGGTTAACCCGGCTTCTTTCATGGCATATTCCATTGCCCGTGCCGCTCCCTTACCTGATGATTCGGGCGCTGTGATGTGAAAGGCGTCTGACGTTCGTCCGTAACCGACCATTTCGGCTAAGATCAGTGCCCCGCGCTTTTTGGCATGATTTAAAGATTCTAAGATGGCAATGCCGGCCCCCTCAGCCATGACAAATCCGTCGCGATTGAGGTCGAACGGTTTCGATGCTTTTTGGGGCTCATCATTCTGATTGGTTAAAGCTTTCAGCGCGCAGAAACCGCCGATGCCGAGGATTGTCGTAGCACTCTCCGTTCCGCCGGCGATCATGACATCCGCATCGCCGTATTGAATAAACCGGAAAGCATCGCCAATGGCATTGGTTGCCGTTGAGCAGGCAGTCGTGATACAGGTTGAAGGACCGCGCGCGCCCGTGCGGATCGAGACCTGGCCGGCGGCTTCGTTGATAATAATTTTTGGAATGAAGTGCGGGCTTATTTTCTTCGGACCCTTGTCTAAATATTTTTGGTATTCATTTTGGAGCGTTTCAATACTGCCGATTCCGGACCCGATAAGGACACCAACGCGGTCTAGGTCGATGTTATTAAGATCAAGTTTTGCGTGGGTAATGGCCTCATCGCTGCTGATCGTTGCAAACTGAACGAATGCAGCCAAGTTCCGCGCTTCTTTAGTCGAAAAATGATCAAGAGGATTGTAATCCTTGACCTCACCGGCAATGCGGCAATCGAATTCTGCGGCATCGAAATGTGTGATCGGCCCGATACCGCTTTTTCCTGCGATAAGGGACTCGAAGAACTTTTCTGATCCGCAGCCGAACGGGGATACTACACCTAATCCTGTTATAACAACGCGTCTTTTTTCCATGGTGACCGGATCTAATTATAATACAAGGCCCCGGCGGCACGCCGAGGCATTGTAATTGTGATAAAGCAAATACTTGTCGTGATTAATCTATTCTTTTTGAGGAGCTTTTTCGTTGATGTACTTGATGGCATCGCCGACACAGGTCATTTTTTCGGCATCTTCATCAGGGATTTCAACACCGAATTCTTCTTCTAATGCCATGATGAGTTCAACGGTATCGAGGGAATCAGCACCGAGATCATCAATGAAAGATGCTTCGGGTATAACTTCTTCTGGCTTGACACCAAGTTGTTCTGCAATGATTGACTTTATTCTTTCTTCGACTGCCATTAATTCTCCTCCTTTTTTTAGCCTGCACAAATAGTTAAATGGCCATTCCGCCATCGACTACGATCGTTTGTCCTGTGATGTAGCTTGCTTCGCTTGAAGCAAGGAAAAGGCACGCTCCGGCAACATCTTTTGCGGTTCCCAATAACCCCAGAGGGATCTGCTTGAGCAATTCTTCGCGAACGTTATCATTCAATTGGGCGGTCATGGCTGTTTGAATATAGCCCGGGGCGATTGCATTTGCGGTTATACCGCGCGATGCCAATTCCCGCGCAATCGATTTGGTAAAACCAATAACACCTGCTTTTGTCGCGGCGTAATTGGTTTGACCGGCGTTTCCCCGTATTCCAATGATCGACGCAATATTGATGATTCGCCCTTTTCGAGCCTTCATCATCGCTTTTGTAACAGCTTTGGTACAGACAAACGGACCGCGGAGATTCACGTTAACAACGGCATCCCAATCGTTTTCACTCATTCGTAGAAGCAAATTATCTTTCGTAATGCCCGCATTGTTAACTAATATATCAACCCTCTTATATTTGTCAAGAATTTTCGTGACGATTTCTCCCACATTTTGAAGATTTGTTACGTCGCAGCAAAAGCTTTCAGCTTTTAGACCCCGCCCGATGAAATCTTTCTTGACTTCCTCGGCTAATTCCGCATTAACGTCAATGATCATGACAATCGCCCCTTCTTCCGCAAAGGCTTGGGCGATTTCCTTTCCGATACCGCGTGATGAACCGGTTACCATAACAACTTCATCTTTAAATCGCATAATCCAATTTCTTCCGAATATTCTTACTCTAGAAATTAAAATTTCCTAGAGTACTGGAAAACCACTCAGATATTATTGCGAAGTGGTTTTCGTGTTTCTATTGGTGATTTGTGCTTATACTATCAATTAAGCCCTCATTTGCAAGTAAAAAATGATCAGATATCGATATCATCATAATGATCATTAGGCCGGTTGAACGGTGTAAAGGTTATGATCTGCTCTTTTGCGATCATATCTTCGAACTT
>JAGLQN010000241.1 GCA_023136835.1 Candidatus Omnitrophota bacterium
GAACCGATCTTGATCAAAAGAGCCAGTTCAATAGCTGGTAAAATGGTAAAAAGTAAAACTAGATAACCAAACATTTCAGTATGCTTTCGTTTGTAGGCCGTTAATATTTTAGATCCGGAACAAGTTCCAGCACGGATCGTTTTAGGTAAGCCCTCTCGTAGAAATCCTGGTCAACGATGGATCCATTCCATAAGACAATATCAAGGTCGATCGTTCGCGGGCCGCTGCGATCATATTCTTTGCTTCTGCCGAGCCTTGACTCGATTTCCTTAAGCTCTGTCTTCAATTGTTCGCTCTCCAAGCTTGTTTCCAAGAGAAGGACCCCGTTAATGAAATCCGCCCGCGGAATAGTTCCGATCGGTTTTGTCGTCTTTAAACAAGATTCGGCTAAGACATTGTATTCTTGGAAAAGGATCTCTTTTGCTTTTTGAATGTTTTTATCAGGCTCGACATTCGAACCTAAGCCAACAATAACGCGGTTCATCCTTCTCGTCTTTCATTTAATTCGACCGAAACAGAATCGGCAAAGCGCAACGCAAGCGGTTTATCGATACGAACAGTGGCTTTCTTGACCAAAGGATTTTCCATGATAATGTTGAGAACGCGTTTCGCGAGCTTCTCTAATAAAAAGAAATTCGATGGCTCGACAACTTGAATAATACGCTTGGTTAAAGCCTTGTAATCGATAGTGTCTTTGATTTGATCGCTTTCTGAGGCTTTTGAAGCGTCAAAGCCGATCTCAACATTGATGAGAACATCTTGCTTGCAATCCCGCTCCCAATCATTGGTTCCAATGACCGCGCGCAGTTTCAAGTTTGTTATACGTATTGTTGCCATTTTGTATTTGCGTCCCTCTTCCTTCTTCTTGCTTCTTTCTTTGATTTACATTAAATGTTCTCCGCCGTCGTTAAAAATGATCTGACCGGTCAAGTAGGGATTATTCAACAAGAATTCAATAGATCGAGTAATTTGATTAACATCCCCTTTCTTTTTCAGAGGAATATTTTTAGCGCGCTTCTCTAAATAGCCGGTTCTTGCTTGTGCCGGAGGAAAAATTAATCCCGGAGATACGCCATTGACGCGAATATAGGGGCCGAGCTCGACAGCGGATAATTTTGTTAATTCGCCGAGAGCTTTCTTGGACAATAAATAATTGGCATGGGATGTCTTATTATCGACGATATGGGTATCTAAAATATTAATAATATGCCCTTTTTGACACTTTCTGGCAAATTGGGCGGTTAAAACATAAGGAGCCTTAAAATTAACGGCAAAATGTCGATCAAGCGATATCAGTTCTGAGCTCTTAATGGTTGTCGGTTCAAAAATTGACGCGTTATTAATCAACACGTTCAATCTTGAGAATTTTTTTAAGACACTAGGAATGAGTGCTATCGTTTGATGTTCATCGGAAAGGTCGCAGGAAAAAAGCTCGCAGATACCGCCCTTTTGCCAAATTGTTTTCGCAACTCTTTTTGCTTCTGTACCTGACTTATGATAATGCAAAGCGATTTTATATCCCATAGATGACAATGAAAGACAAATGGCCTTACCGATGCGTTTGGCGCCTCCTGTTACGAGGGCAGCTCCTTGGGCTTTAGGTCTTTTTTTCATGGAACCGGTTATGTGATTAAACTCAGGAATTCGGAGCGGGTTGAACTCTTCGATCGAAAATCGCCCAACATACAGGATGTTTTCATTATGGAGTTTTGTTTCTCGACGCCGCGCATCATCATGCACAGATGTTTTGCCTCAATGACGACGCCAACACCTTTGGCCTCAATATGATTCAATAGTGTTTCGGCGATCTGCCTAGTGAGGTTTTCCTGGATCTGCAAACGGCGGGAAAAAATATCGACAACACGCGCGACTTTTGATAGGCCGATGATCTTACCATTAGGTAAATAACCGACATGACATTTGCCAAAGAACGGCAGCAGATGATGTTCGCATAAAGAATATAATTCGATATCTTTGATAATGATCATTTCATCATTGTCAGATGGAAAAAGAGCGTTGTTGATGACGCGATCAACGTCTTCTTTGTATCCGGCAGTTAAATATTGGAACGCTTTGGCGGCTCGTTCCGGAGTGGTCTTAAGCCCGGGGCGGTCGGTATCCTCTCCGATCGATTGGATTATTTTTTTGTAATGTTCTTTCATAATAGCGGCATAATATCATAGTCATAAGTTGAAGTCAACCCGTTCGATACGCCCCGATGGGCCCCGACATTATCAATGTCGAAGCTTGTGGTTCGACAGGTTCACCATCCCGAGCAGAATCGAGGGACTCAGTGTTGATACTGAGCGAAACCGTATGTTTTTCTTCAATACGCGATTAGAGGAAAACATTACGTCCTCCATTGTTCAACAAAGGAGGACGAAGTATCAAACTATTCCTTCTTCTGTAAAGCACAAAAAACATACATACATTTTATTCTAATCTTTAAATTTTAATGGCCTGTGTTATAATGAACGCTTGTTAGGTGATAAAACCCTGAAGGAACACTGGCTGTTTGTAAATTGTTGTATGGAACTATGAGGAGTAATGAACATGATCCCTATTGTGGATTATCACATACACACGCCCCTTTGCGGTCACGCTGTTGGTGAACCATTGGAATATGCCGAGGCGGCGATCGAAGCAGGATTGGAAGAAATCGGATTCTCTGACCATGCCCCGTTCGTCCACTATGAAGACCCGGGCATTACCATGAACGTTAAACAGCTTCCCGAGTACTATCGAATGATGGAAGATGTCCGCAAGAAATACAGCAATTGTCTACGCGTTAAAATCGGGATTGAAGCGGATTATATTCCGGGATACGAGCATAAGACGAAAGCAATCCTGGAGGATTATCCTTATGATTTTGTGATCGGCTCGGTGCATTTCATCAAGGATTGGGGTTTTGATAATCCGGAAGAATTTGAGAAATGGGATGAACAGGATGTCGATCAAGTCTATCGGGATTATTATGCCCTATTGCGTCAGAGTGCTCAAAGTGGCATGTATGACATTATGGGGCATGTGGACTTGGTGAAAAAATTCGGCCACCGGTCAACACAAGATTTTACCGATGAGATCAAGAAGACCGCCCGGGTTTTTAAGGAATGTGGTGTTGCCATTGAGATTAACACTTCAGGTTTGCGCAAACCGGTCAGAGAGATGTACCCGTCGCTCTTAAATCTCAAGATCTATGCGGATGTCGGGGTTCCTCTTATCTTCGGTTCGGATTCACATGACCCAAAGGATGTGGGGCGGGATTTTGAAAAAGCCGTGGTATTGGCCAGAGAGGCTGGCTATGGCGAGTATGTTTTATTTAAAGGCCGTAAGATTGAACGAACGGTTAAGATATAAAATTCCTGTACTGAAGGGAACAGGTCAATCGACCCGCATACTGTTTTGTCCCTTTTTCGGGACTGTCCCCCTTCACTGGACACTGAGGATATTGTTCAGAAATGTTCTGCAACATACAGATTTTAAGTGTCACGATTTTGAAAAAATTGACATTTCTCGACTAGATACAAATAATGATGATATAAATGCTTTTATTAATTCACGTAACCAGATGCAACTATTCAATTAATAAAACGGAACACTACTGACATCAGATGTTTCTATTCGTAATGCGCCATCCTCATAATATTCTTTTACTACACCCTCAATTTTTCCATCCTTATAAGTTATTTCTTTTTTAATATTCCCATTTTCATAATATGTCTTTTTTACACTATTCTCTCGAGGTGGTTTTACACAACTAGTAAAACTTAGCATACCTATGAATAACAACCAAATAATTTACCTCATTTTTAATTCTCCTTTTTTCTTTTTTTGTATTTTATTCCAAAATGAGAATGAGTAAAAAAATTTATTTCAAAGAATTTGTCAAACTTAATGTTTGTTGTCGGAGGAAGGGATGAAGTGGACACTTTCATTTGGGGACAGGTCAATCAACTTGCATACTGTTTTGCCCCTTTTTTCTGCTTGCTCTGTTCGCGAAAACGATTTTATAACCGTTATTCCAACAACCAAAACGATTACAGGAACACAAACAACAAAAAATTTCTTTATGTTTAATATAAACAAATTCGCGCGCTCTTCCTAAGAATATTTTCTCGCGATGTAATCTTCTAAAATACGGATAAATTCTTCCTTGATGCCCTCGCCTTTCAAAGTCGCTGTTTGTTTACCATCGGTATAAACCGGAGCGATCGGCTCCTCAGAAGCGCCGGGCAAGCTGATGCCGATATCCGCGTGGCGGCTTTCGCCCGGCCCGTTGACGACACAGCCCATCACGGCGATCTTTAGTTTCTCAATGCCCTGGAATTCTTTCTTCCAAAGCGGCATTTTTTGCTTGATGTATTCGCTGATATCTTTGGCGAGATATTGAAAATAGTCGCTGCTGGTCCGTCCGCATCCCGGGCAACTTGTGATGGTTGGCTGGAAATAACGCAATCCCAGGGATTGAAGAATATGCCGGCAGACCTCCACTTCCCGTAGACGCGGGACATCCGGTTGGGGAGTTAACGAGACGCGGATTGTATCGCCTATTCCCTGCTGAAGTAAGATTGCGAGGGCCGCGGAACTTGAAGCGATCCCTCGCGTATCGCCTCCGGCTTCGGTTAAACCTAAATGCAACACGTAATCACACTTTTGAGCGAGATGTAAATAAACAGCGACCATATCCTGCAGAACGGACATCTTGACGCTAAGCACGATTCTTTCTTTTCCCAAACCAAGCTCTTGCGCGTATTGGGCGTTGGTTAAAGCACTTTGGGTCATAGCATCATACATGACGTCATTGAAGCCCTTCGGATTTTTCAGAGCGGCATTTTTATTCATTAAATCGGTGACGAGTTCCTGATCAAGCGACCCCCAATTAACTCCAACGCGGACGGCCTTTCCATTTTCAATAGCGATCTTAATAATACGCGCGAAATTCTCATTATGACGATCGCCTTTGCCCACATTACCGGGATTGATACGGTATTTTGCGAGGGCCCCCGCGCATTGAGGATGTTTTTCAAGCAAGGT
Organism: Candidatus Omnitrophota bacterium; assembly: GCA_023136835.1. Lineage (GTDB taxonomy): Bacteria > Omnitrophota > Gorgyraeia > Zapsychrales > Zapsychraceae > 2-02-FULL-52-10. Next base: position 5,035 of record JAGLQN010000241.1, read on the forward strand.
GTGGCCATTAAAATGAAAATCGCCGGTAATAGGTGTTGAGCCATAGCCCTTATCCGATAAGACTTTGATGATCTCAGGTACGGCCTTGGCGGCGGAATCATCATTGATGGTCCAGCGCACCATTTCAGAGCCGGCCTCGATCAATTCAATGGTCTGCCGTGCTGTTGCCTTGACATCTGCTGTAGGGGTATTGGTCATCGATTGGATGCGAACCGGATGGGCGCTTCCTAAGGCAACATTTCCGATCATTACGGTTGGGGTCTGTCTTCGTTCGATAGTGGGCATTTCTTTGAATTCCGATATAGGAACAAGTTTAAAACCTGTTCCTACGGTAAATTTAATTTTACATATGTTATCCGCGTGATATAATCGTGCAGTCAGCTTACTTTCTTTCTGACTGCTCGCCCTCAGTGAGCCCAAAGGGCGAAACGAGGGTACACCAATTATAGTGAAGAGTGATGAGGAATTCAACTTAATTCCCGTAAGCAGCTATTTTTATTGAAAGGGAGATTGAGGTTCATGGAAATATATCTGTCGAAAACGCAAGGATTTTGTGCCGGCGTGGCTTTTGCTGTGGATATTGTCGCCCAAGCACTGAAAAAATACGGGGCTCCTCTCTATGTGTATCACGAGATCGTTCATAATACCTATGTTGTGGATGGTTTCCGTAAAGAAGGGGTTATTTTTGTTGAGGATATCGGCGCGGTGCCTGAAGGCGTCCGGATCATTTTTAGTGCCCATGGAGTTCCTCCCAGCGTGATCGAAGCCGCCGAAGCGCGAAAACTCAAATTTATTGACGCGACATGCCCTCTGGTGACAAAAGTCCATAATGAGGCGCTTAAATTTTCCGAATTGAACTATGAAACGATCTTGCTTGGTCATAAGGGGCACCAGGAACTTATTGGAACCGCTGGATATGTCGATCCGAATCTGCTTCATATTATTGAAAATGAAAAAGATATTGATGCCTTGAACATTGCCCCGCGGGCCTCGACCGCGTATATCACGCAGACAACACTTTCAGTGGATGATACAACCGCTATGATTGAAACATTGAAAAACAAGTTCGCGA
>JAGLQN010000242.1 GCA_023136835.1 Candidatus Omnitrophota bacterium
ATTGATCAAGTCAAATTCCGCCTCCCCATTTGGAAAAAAGAATATTATGAGGACGGCCATTCCGGGTGGCTGGTCAGCGAACCGGTATCTCTCAATACTAAATAAGGAAAATAGTTGAACCTAACGGCTCTTGAGAATTTGAATATTCCTATCGCGCGTCAAGCTTCCCTATCCGATTTTACGACTTTCCGTTTAGGGGGAAAATGCCCCGCCCTTCTTACCTGTAGGACCCCGGAACAACTTAAAGACACTATTGAGTTTTGTATTCAGGGAAATATTCCATTTATTCTTATCGGAAGCGGATCGAACCTCCTTGTTTCTGATGACGGTATTGACTCTTACGTGATCCGTTATCTCAGTGAGGAACCTTTGATTGAGCGCGAAGGCAATTGCCTTATTGTTTCAGCCGGCACCTTGCTCGATGATCTTGTCCAATACGCGGCTGAATGTGGTTTAGAAGGATTAAACAGTATGACGGGTATTCCGGGGACGGTTGGTGGCGCTGTCGTCGGCAACGCGGGAGCTTTCGGTAATCAGGTCGGGGATGTTGTTAAAATGGTCCATGTTTTTGATCAGAGCGGTCATCCGAAAGAACTTAGCGCTCGTAACCTTCAGTTCGCCTACCGCGATTCTATTTTCAAGAAAACCAAAGATATCATTGTCTCTGTCCGGCTTTTTTTAAAACCGGGCAATAAGATATCTCTACAAAAAGAACGCGATAAAATTTTAGCTCTTCGACGGGAAAAACACCCGGATTTGAGCGTTTATCCTTGTGCCGGAAGTTTTTTCCGGAATATCGAGCCGACGTCAAACGCGGAAAAACGCGAGGCTGCCGGATCGTTTTTAGAGCGGGCCGGCGCGATGAAATTACGTTCAGGCGGGGCCAAGATTTTTGAACATCACGCCAATATTATTTTTAAATCGCAAGGATGCCGAGCGCAAGACGTCTTCGACCTCTCCCTTGAAATGGCCCGGGCGGTCAAGGCCAAATTTGATCTGGATCTTATCCGTGAAGCGCGCTTTGTGGGGAAATTTAGCGGTATGCCTGAAAATGTTCAGGATATTATTTGGTAAATTGAGATTAATTTACAGGGCTCTTGCCAGGCCGCGGCTCAGCAATTCCTGATTTAAATAACGGCCGCTTAAGAAGACCTTTTCCTTACTTAGGGCTGTCGATGAATAAAAGACATGCCCCACGTATCTTCCGTAAATATCTATTTTGTTCGTCTTCACCATCACAAACCCCACCTTAGCTAACTGATTAAGAACAAATTTGTAGGCCTCCTTGCCTTTTGGCTGATCCATCGCCGGCGCGTCAATCCCGGCCAAGCGCACGCGCTGCTCTTTCCAGACCTGGAATCCCAAGTCAATCCGCAAAAGCAGCGTGTCCCCG
>JAGLQN010000243.1 GCA_023136835.1 Candidatus Omnitrophota bacterium
GGATCTATGCGGACAGCCCGTGCAAACATTTGTTCCAACCATTCTTTCGTTCTAATATGCGTAAGTGCTATTATGTGACTAACCTGCTTGCAGTCAAACCCCTCATAGAACATTGCAACGCCTACCAAGATGTCAGTTATACCAGCCTTAAACCTTTTTATTGCCATCTCTGCTTCAGTGCTTTCGTGGCTTGTGGCTATTTCGGCAGAGACCCGATATTTACCATTTAAAAATGACATTGCTTTTTTTGCCAAAGCAACATTGGCGGTCACTATTAATAGCTTTGAGCTTGGCACTCTTTTTTTGTGTGTATTCCAATGTGATAGCCCTTTCGACACAAGCCCTTCTGCATAGTCGGTGCTAATTGCTGTGAAAATTGCTTTCCCTGCATCTTTTCTGCCTACTTTGGCAATAGAATCACATTTCACCTCTTTCCCATCATAGTCTATCCAATCTGCCGTCCCATCGCTGAAAGAGAAGTGAAGCGGAATGATCGCTTTTTCATTGAGAGCATCCTTGCGACCGTAGATTATTCTGGCGGTTGTTTCAGGATGGGGATTAGACATCAGGGCGATTGGAGTTCCATTGCCTCTTGATGATGATCCTGTCATAAGGATAATATATTTAGCCTTGTCTATGATGGGCTGTAATGATTCATGCCAAGTCCCACCGTCCTCAACGTGCTGGTTTTCATCTAATACTAAAATATATCTTTTCTTTGAAAAATCAGACAAAACGGTTCGCCTATCGTCTATGCCGATGGCTTGGTAGGTTGTAATAAATCCGTCCAGCCCCCGGCATGGATTTATATCGTTAGTGCTGGAGCGGATATTGAGTTTATGCCCAAGCATTTCCCGGAATAGTGGGTCCTGGAAATTGGATTCGCCTTGTTTTTGTAATGTTTTACGTGGTACAACCCAGCATAAAGCGTCTGCGAGACCGGCGGCAAGGAGCTTCCCTGCGATAATAGGGAGTAGTGATTTTCCGGAGCCCGGGGTGCATTCGCAAATAATTGTTTTTATGAAGCGGCCACAGATGACCTCGTCTATTATGTCTGACATTTCTTGTTGATGTTTTCTAAGTTTCATCATTACCTTGCGCTTGCCATCATCTTTTTGCGACGAAACGACTTTCTCTCTTTGCGCTGGTTGCTCTTAAATTTGCGATTTTTTGAGGAATTTCTATAATAAAAGCCTCGTTCAACCATTCCGCTTGTTCCCACCATCATATCTCTAAGAGATGCTATTCGTTCGTTAATCTTGGTAAAATTGTAAATAAGCTGCTCTAAGAAACTTGGCATTATGTATCTCCTTTATGTCTTTAACGATTTACTCAAGTGATTAGTTATGTGATTTCTGAGTTGTGTACATTAAGAGTCACGATTGTCGAAACAATTTCAACCTTTCGAGTAATCACAATATTACAATTTTCACATTCAAACGCTATGTTGTGTTCACCATCATCATCAGGATAATATATTTGATCTATCAATGGGATATCTATTTCATCACCGCATTTTGGACATTTAAATCTTACGGTTGTGTCCGGCATCTGAAATCGTTTCATTCCTGAAATATCAAGCTCTCCTGTTATTCGTTCCATTTTTTCTCCTTCCGCATAACTTTGATTCATGCGGCTAAAGAGCCGCATGCTCTAAACTGGTAAATTAATTTTTTGTTCATCAACAGTAATTAATGGCCCGCTAACAATATATCTGCGTCCGGTCTCTTTGATGTGCAGTTTTTGCAATGCAAAAAGCTCATCTTCTTTTTGGTATATCTTTATTTGCAATTGGAATAACTCTTTTTGGGTCATATTAATACTGCAGCCTCCTTTTATCAATCAATCACAATCTTTCCCTCGCAGAACCTTAAAACATGATCTGCCATCAAAACACAATTTATATTATGCGTAACATAAAAACATTGTTCAAAATGGCCTTGAGCCATAAACGCCCTATATAATTTTATATACTTTAGGGCATTTTCATTATCGAGTGGCCCGGTTTCTTCATCCGATAGCAATGCCTGAAAATCTTTACCACTTTTTTCATTGTTTATCAGCGCCATCGCCAACCGCATCGCTTTTAATGCCCAAGCTTGCTGCCCCCCCGATCTATTCCCCAGAGTCACAGCGTCCCCGTCTTCATCAAGAATTTGGATATCCAGGACTTCACGGCCTTCATCATCCTGCGTACGCAAGTTAATCATCGCATTTGGCCCGAAGGTGGAGAGCAATAGATCGTTTGCGTATCCCGTTATGACAGGTGCAACAGAATCAATTTCTAAGGCTCTCAAGCCATTTGCCGAACAAGCTGTCTTGAGATATAGCCAATCGCTTGATTCTTTAAGGATAAGCTCACGCTCTCCCGTTTTGGCCTTGAGGTCTTTTCGCGATTGTTCTTTTTCGGCGACCTCTTTTTCTTTTAGGGTTATATTTTTTGTGTTGTCGGATATTTTGTTTGTTAGCGTTTCAATAGAATCCTTTGTTGCCGATATTTTCTTGTTCATAATGAGGAGATTTGTTTCCGCGTCTTCGTCTATTCCGGATTCTTTTTTTTTGGCCATTGCGTTTGTTTCTTCCAATTGCTCTTTTTTTTCGATAATTCTTTTTTCCCACAGGCCTTTTACCCGTTTCCCGTCAGCAGTGTTTTCAGCGAGAAGCTTTTCAAGCCCTTGCTTCTCAACCAATGCTGTTTTTACTTTTGGCAGTTCGCTCGACAGGAGCTTGACCTTCTCAAGCTTATTCTCTAATTCAGCTATTCTTATTTCAATCGCTTCCTTGTCCTTGTTTGTGATAAATCCATCGCTCTTGAGAGTTTCCATATCGGCATTAAGCGTGGCGAGGCTGGCAGAGTAGTCGGCCTCCATGAAAGCTATATCGGTAGATAGTTCCGCCGATTGTTGCGTTTCTGCAAGGGTGCCTCCAGCGTTCGGCCCCCTAAGAGACTCTATGGCGGCATTAATTGGTTCGAGAGTGTCAGAGCATGTCTTTTTTAAATTAATGACGATAGCCTCTTGTTCGGTTGCCTCTGCTTCTATTCCTGGAATAGCTTGCTGGGCTAATAATGCAGTCGTGATAAATGGACAAGCTTTTGATTCACAGCTTGGCTCATTGGCCGTTCTCAACACTTCATCCCTATTATTTAGATCCATGGCTGAAAGCTTTGAAGTTGTTAGTCTTGATTCCAATATAGCCCAATCTTTTCTTGCATTTGATACAAGCTTGTCATATTTTGATGAAATCTTTAATGCTTCAGCTTCTTTTTTTGCCAACTTCTGGGATATCGTGTGCTTGATTTTTAATAACAATCGCTCTTTGCCACTTTTGGCTTCCCCGATAGCAGTCCTATATTTTAGGTTGAGTGTGGACAACTCTATATCTTTCTCTGCCATCGATCGAGACGTTGCGAAACATTCCTTTATGGCAGCCTCAAGAAGCCCCTTATCGTTTGCGATCGCCTTTTCTGTTTTATCCTTTTCAGACGCGGCCTGCACGATTTCAGCCTCGTTCGCCAAGAGACTATTCAATGCGGTGATTCCCGATTCTGTGTTTTTATATTTCGCTCTCAGTATATCAATCTCGGATTTTGATTGGTCTTGATCTTTTTCGATTTCGTCGGCCAAGCGATTTAGCGTAATTTGCAGACTGTCCAACTCGGCCTTGATCAGTTCATTCTTTTGCATCTTGCCCCTGATACCAGAGAGTTCAGCATCGGCCTTTTCGAAATCTTCATGTAGGGAGATGAGGCCTTGTTCATATCTTTGGCTTTCGGTTATCAAACTTGATAGCTCGGTGGCCGATTGATCATAATCATTGGCAGAAATCTTTAATGTCTCGATTTCCCTATTCAAGCCCTCTGCTTTCCCGGAAAAAATGTTCGCGCATTGCTTTGCCGTGTCTTCATATTTGACCAAAAGTCCTAATCTCAGAAATTCACCAAAAAGCTTTTTTAATTCACCGGCCCTCATATCGCTAAGTTTATCGAAATTCTGAGCGCAAAAAATTGAGTTGAAAAATAGCTCAGGACTCCCCATGAGGGCTATGATATATTTCTTATAATTCGATATCTTACTATCGACTTCACTTTTCTTGTTATGATTTTTCCAGATGTACCCTTCGCAGCGTCCGCTCTCGCTATCAATCTTGAGCAGGGTTCTGTAATGGTCCCCTTGGAATTTAAATACAAATTCTTTCTCACTATCTCTGAGAAAGAAATGATCTTGCAATTTCCCCTTGCGGCTTATCATTTGTGCATACGGCTGGAGCATTTCCAGCACGGTTGTCTTGGCACTTCCGTTATCGCCAGACAAGGCGATTAATCCGGATAGGCCGGATAGGTCTAAATCAATCTCATCTAATCCGAGTCCTTTTTTTACGCCTATGCTACCTCGTAGGCGTAGCCGTAGTATTTTCATTTCTTTTTCCTCTCTATATTCCAGTAAGCGCTTTTGCATCGAGGGCATATCAAAACTTCCTCTTTGCGTGGATTCCATTTATATCCGCATCTTTTACAAGTTAATTGTTTTATAATTTTAACTTTCATACCTGCAACTTATCACTTTCAAAGTAAATGTCAAGGATTAAATTTCAATCTTTCATATATGTTGATTTTGGATAAAATGGACTTAATTTGAATCTTCCGATTAAGCATTGCTCAAGGGTTGGCTTCCAATCGGATTTGGCCAGTTTAGCCAAGTCTAAAGGCTTAATATCCACTGAATTGGCTATCGGTAAATCTGGATATTCTTTTGGATCGAAAAATGCAATAACCGCTTTAGGATGTGACCAAATTTCTATATCATCACACAGGAATGGCCGATCATCCCTCGATGCTTGAACAAATCCATATTTTGTTAATTCTTTTCTCGTTACCATAGTCGCTCCATTTATCTAATTTTTTGATTGATTAATTCCTGTAGCCGAGACAACCTTTCCTTCTTGATATCATTAACCCCTAGAAAGATTATCCGGAGCTGATTACACATAATTTCCATGTCGGCGATTGCCTGTGGGACATTATGTGGCCTCATAAGCTTATACTTTTGTATTTCACCGATTAAACTTGATGCTTCCCGGACTGCTACGTCAACTTGTGGGCCATGTCCGAAAGTGTTCACTACATCCTTGTATAATTTCTTGTTGCTTGCCATGATTCTGTTCTCCTTATTCTATAAAAAGTATTTTTCAATTCTTTCAAAAAGCTGGAATGTTTGTTTGCAATCCTGCACGCAATATTCCCCTATTTCATCATGTAGCCCTTCATTCCAGGATTCTTGCACCAAACTCCCGTCAAGGCCGTCACCCCTGCCCTCCAGCCCAAACATCGACAAAAAGAATCCGAGCTTTCCGGCCTCAAAGGTATTCCAGTCTTGCAAAACCATTCTTACGTCGATGTGATTTCCGGACGAGTTATATCGTTTTCGATCAAATCGAAATGGTATTTCAATACTATGGACGGCCGCTCTCAATGTAAGTATCTTGCTATCAAAAGAGAGGCTGTTAAAGCCTATTAGGACATCATATTCAGCCAGTTTGT
>JAGLQN010000244.1 GCA_023136835.1 Candidatus Omnitrophota bacterium
ATTCAGAAGGGTGGCGACCCGTATCGGAGAGCTGCCGACACGATCCGTGTCGAACCCGCCGCGTCTTGTTGAAAAGATCTCGGATGCAAGCTTTCTCTTTTCGCTGTTCACGGGGCCGATCAGGGAGGCCAACCTCATTGCAATAGACACCGTGTCGGAAGCACGCCATCCCATGTATTGATTGCGCTTTTCCTTATCCTTGAAGTATCCTTTTACGTTGTCCAAAACATCGCCATCAAATATTTCAGGAAGCATTACATTATAAAAATATTTCTCGCTGAACAACAAACGGGAGTACATCTCGTAAGACATTCCCTCACGATATAAGAGGGAACAGGCGATGGTATCAATATAGAGCGTAATCCAATCCCAGCAGCTTAATATCAGATAGTTATCCCTATCCCCCGCGGTCTCTATGCCGCCCAAGTCAATGAGCTCCAGATGCGGACCCCAGTTATGAGACAGGCGCGATTCACCAGTTCGGTACGCCCTTAAAGGAAGAGCGGCCCTAAGGTTACAGCCCCAGACAGCGTAAACTCGCTCCAGATACTTTTCCTTCACTTTTTCGGCAGGGCCTCCACCGTAATATTTTTTCAACCAGGGCAGCAAGGCCTCTTGATGTAAATCAGGGATCCGTTCCGACCTCCCCTCGTCTAAAAATACGGCTCCTTGATATAAACTGGCGCTCCGTTTCGGCGCCCGCTCGTCTAAAAACATTGATGCCCTGCAGGTCGTGTAACTAAAACGCTGCGTCATCCAGACCTCCCGATAATCGAGACCATCTTCTATTTCAGGAAGCATCTTTTTATCGAACAACTTATATGCGGCGACCTCTACCCCGGAAAATACGGCGCCCCTGTCCAATAGCTCATTTTGCAAAACAATCTGACTCTCCACTGTCTCTCTCAAGGCCCCTATGGCGGAATAGGTCTGCCAAGTTTCTGCCCCATAGATGCTGTTGGCAAGGCCCGGCACATAAACATTTTTGCCTGACAAGCGCTTCAGCCATTCGGGTGCGTTTGCGTTCGGCCAAAAACCAAAACGTCCGGCCCCTTTAAAGTCAAAGGCCGCAGCCAGCCTCAAACCAATCCTTCCTTCTTCCGCCAACCTCACTAAAACCGCGCTCAAATCGGCCGCATCAACCTCCATTTCGGCCAATGTAGACAATGCTTCATAATCCGCTATTATCTTTTCTCCCCCGTATTTATTTCTCACAAAAGGAACGACCCAGGGGCCGGGCACAGAAATAGTCCTCTTAGTATTAACAAGCCCCCTCACGATTAATGGTTCGCCATTCACGGAATCCTTAACCAGCCTTAATCCTAACCGCTCCAATTCATCATCGTCAAAAAACCGGCCCTCATTATGATAAATGCCTTCGTCCATAATTAAGATCAGATTATCAGACCAGAGCGTTTTAAAACCCTGCCTTCTCCTGATTTCATATGCCCTGCACTCAACGAGGTCCAATGCGCTTATGTCAGTTCCGTATGACAATGAATCAGGATCATCGAAATCGGAACACAGAAACTCTACCAAATCGGCCGAGGCAGGGCTTATAGCAAGCCCACAAACCTGCCTCGAGTACATTTCTTCGGCTAGCTTAGTCTTTATGGGCAGCTCATCAACGGACAGTTGCGGGAAGCCTCTACGGCACAGGATATCGATGGCCTTTTGTTGAATAGCCGCCGTTTCGCTGTTGAAAAAATAGCTGGACATATGATCGGGAGGAGTAGGCGCATACTCGGAACGGCCTTCGGGACATTCGGATAACGATGTCGATGCTGGCTGAATATCTTTATCGTCTGTTGCGTCGTTTGATGCGACACGGCCAAACAGCTTTGCCAGATGGCGCGTATAGTCAAAAACTTTTCTCAAAAAATTCCTTTCCGTTCCTGCTGCCGGCGAGCTGGTTTTATTGGAATCAGAATCAAACCGATCTACGCGGTCGGTTTGTATCAAACCTAAATTGTTCCTGACTTTTTGCATAGTCATATAAATAATATCTGTCTGCTCCCGTGATCTCGCCGGAAAGGCATCATAAATTTTTGCAAGAAGTAATTTCCTTCTCTCTGCGTCATTTTCTGAAGCTTTCAAAAGTTCACGCATTCCCTCCTTTTCAAAAAATGCCTGTACACTCGTCTCGAATAATTCTGTATTAGTTCGCGTAGTATTAATCTCAGACAGTTTCTTTCTTTCGTCCAGAGCCAACTCAAAGAACAGGCTGTGCTCACGCATAAACTCATCGAATAGTTCCCCGTCACCAAAGACAAGATCATCGACAAGATCCATGTATCCGCGTATAATCGTGCTTGCTAATTCACCGACAATAACAGGATTAAAGAATTCGTGTTTTCCACCATCTCTATCTTGAAATACCACTTCTTGCTTTTTCACAACTTCTAAACGTTTGAGCCCTTCAATAACATCTATAAGAGGCCGCTCAAATCGCTCACCGAATTCACTTTTTCTTCCCTTTTGCGTAAACCATTCTTCTTCAATCAAATCGCCCAGATTATTCAATACAAATAACTCTTTCACATCGGTTATGAATGACTCCCACAAAAATGCTTGTCTCGCGTATAAATATTTGTGTTTTAATTCGCAGGTTTGATAAATCCCCTTATGATAAAGCAACCATGAAAGACGCTGGATGGCGATCATATTATCAAGCATATATGGATAACGCCACTCGCCCGTTTCATCAACTTTATAATGCATATGTAGAAAATCTGTTCGCGGTGTTGTCCTAAAAGACTCCTTCTGCTCCGGTGTCCACCCATCATGCATTATCGGAACAATCCCCCCCAGCAATGAGTTTGTTGAATATTTTTCAAAGGCATTCCAATCATATTCAAATGGTAAGGCCATCATTAGAATCAGTGATATGTATTTAACTTCATCAAGGGTCCTGTTTTCAATGGCGATTTGGTCATAAACAAGCCCTTCAGGAATAAATCCAAGTTCAATAACCAGGCGTCTGAATTCATAAGCTGTTTCAGCTGAAAGAAACATATTTAAAACAATTGATTCGGATGGAAGGTAACTTTTTGGTCGAGTACGCGGTGTCCGAACAGATATGCCAATTTTTTTGAAAAATATTCTTTCATCCTTACTAAACTGTCCGATCGGGCCAAGATGAACTTTTCCTCCCATTGTTGCGAAAGTTCTTCCATACCATCCCATGTCTTCGTATCGTTTACTACAAACATTTTCCCCGATTTTTGTAAGTTCTCTTTCGAATTTATAATGTGTTTCTTCAGGTAATATTTCCTTAAGGAATTCTTCGCTTACCAACTCGTTATTGACAAGTTTTGTGAGAATCCTTTCGATAAAACGCATTTTAATTATACTTGTTCCTGAATCAGTCCAGCCGCTCGGCATTTCAAATTGAGGCAGAATATTTTGCATCGTATAAAGAACCAGATGTTTACGTATAGCACGGGGGAGTTGCCAGAATTCTTTGTTTTCTTCACGTACATATAATTTTGCCGTCTCAATTGTTTCTTCAATAATTTTTTTATAACGTTTCGAAAGGCACCTATTACCTTTTTGCTTGCGTTTGAACCCGAAAATTCTCATCCCCGAAAACCCCACTGGCGAGCTGGATTCTTTCTGACTTTTTGCAGTTGGCAAAAATCTGCCCTTTTTATTTTCACTTTGGATATTACCATAAAGACAAGACGCTATTTGTTTAGCAATTTTTTCAAATTTTTGCTTTTCGTCTTTTTTTAAGTTGGCAGCTAAGATGACATCCTGCATATCTTGTTCTGTTACCTCATAATCCAAAAATAGCTTTATTTCCCATGCTCGCTCGTTTAAAGAACCATAAATTCCTTCTGTCATTTCATCTCCTGGCTTTACCTTGCCTATTGTATCAGCCATAAAAATTACACCCGGATTCTCCTTTATCGTTTTGCTTATTCCGATTAGCACGATAGCTTTTAGGGCGTCTCTTTTACTCAATTTCTCTAAATATAAATTTAAAGCGCATAAACTCTTGATTGTGTTGGCAATATCAATATATTGCGCCCTTTCGTCTCCAAGATTAGATTCTTCGAGTATCTTGTCCGTCATTCCCTGTTTTTGCACAAATTGAACTATCATTTTTTCAAAGGAGAAATTTATCTCTTCATTCAAAACATCCAAAAAGAGTGGCCCAGAATTATCACTTTTACCCCCCTTATCCATACCAGGCAGATTCATGAAAAACTGCCTATTATATTCTTTTACGCCTTTAATCCAAACCTCTTTATACCGTTGAAAAGCAGAAAGGCTTTCTATCCGGACCCCTTGCGCTACGGCCATCATTATAAGAGTCAAACGAGTAAAATTAGTTGACTCTCGATCAAGAAAACAATTAAAACGATCTTCGTTGCTTGTTGTAAAATCTCCAACATTCGTGAACATATTTTCAACATATGCCATTAGAATCTTGGATTGGTTTATTTCCTCTTTTGTTAATTGCTCATTAGAATCCGGCACCGCTTTAATGCCCTCATTCTGGTTAGTACTAGAAAGACTCTTTTTATCTCCCGGGATCGGGCTGCTGGAGACCTGTTCAAGAATATCCACCGGTGAACTTGCCGAGATTTTGGGTTCACTGGGATTGTAAGGAAAAACTTTGTTGGATTTAGAACATTTTTCCGGTAAATTCAATTCCTTCACTATATTCCTATCCAAATAAACAAGTATTCCTTTTAATCCTGCTTTACCGAATAAAACAATACCCTGACGATCCCCAAAACTTACTTTCTTTGCTGATGTTAAACAAAAGGCATCCGGTAATTGGGCGAGATGCTCCTTATCTTTTGGGGACAAATTAACTAATTCTGCAAGTTGAATATGACCCGGTATGAATTTTGTTTTTTGAATTTCCGCCTTGCCTGGTATCCGCCGTTCATAAATAAAATCCAAGAAATGTTCAAAATCGCCAAAAGTCGTTGGATGAGAAATTGCCATTAAATTTGAGCCGACTCGCCTAGCCCTTTTCAGACAAACCTCAGTCTGTTTTCTAAGTTCATCACTTTCTAAACCGATAAGTTGATAGCTTTTTATAAGGGGATCATCCATCGCTATTAAATATTCTACGGGATTAGCCAATAACAATAAAAATGCCTCCTCGGCTTTCATCTCGAAATCTTGTACCCCTCTTCTCTTCATGATTGTTTTTAACTCAGACAATTCACTGATTAAATAATCTCTCCCACTCTTTAGCTCTTCTTCGCTAAATTCGACTCCGATCGCAACAATTCTATGATCAGGGTATGAAATGAGTCTTCGTAACTGTTCAACAAGGGATTTTTTCTTCTGTAAGCAGACTTCATGTTCTGTGAGTAATCGAACTGGTTCCTCTCGATAACTAAGATTCTCTGGTAGGTCATGACTTAGTTCAATTGCTTTACGATCAAAAAACATCGCTAATGTATCATCAGCAATCCTTGTATCGAAATGTATATCAGACAGAATAAATACCTTGCGTTCCATCGGCGAGGAGGACGCTAACTTTCTTGCCTCGTCTCGCGCTTTTATTATTTGATATATTATTTCACTAGAATCAAGCGAGCTTGTGGTAATTTCATTGAATACAGATTCAACAATTGCTATTATTTGGACATCACTCATTAAACTAAATCTTTGCGCCATCCAGAAATGATCTTCAGGCCTCGTCCCAACCCTTCTGTAAAACTCATCGCTTTGACGTTCTTCAAAATTCTCCCATCCTAAACCTATTCTCTGCCGGTAAGCCTCTACTATTTTGCCTGCATTATATGCAATGTCTGAATCTAAAAAGGATAGGCTTTTGGTTGTCTCATCGAATAAAATATTGTCCATCCTCCTATCAAAGATAACAAACGCAAGGTCGATAATTTCCATCCCTCTAACAAGCCGTTTCTGGCCTTTAGTAAGAGATTCTTTGTCTTTATACCAATCAAAATAACGATAAGTCTCTAAGTAAGGCATTATAATCTCCGGGATCTGGGCATGAGCCGGGATTAACATACTTGCAGGTGTTGGTATGCCTAATAATTTTAAGAATTTTGCTCCAATCAAATGAGCAATCTTATAATTCAAAGATCTTTCTCCATTCTCATATTTCAAAACAAACAAATCCTTTGTTTCTTTATTCCTGTAAACACTCACATTATACACATCCTCTCTCACCCTTCCTATATATTTCAAATCATCAAATGAAAAGTCTATTAATAACGAGCTATGTATTGCTGCATCCCCAGGTAAAATCGCCTCTATTTTAACTTTGTAATTATTTAAATCATCCTCTAAAATATCCGGCCATTGAATCTTTGCATTATTAGCAGAAATGGGATTACTCTTTTCATATTTAACCGGCGAGCTGGATTTTTTCTTGTCATTTATCTTCTTTAATACGTCATCAATAATAGGCATACACATCCAGTCATAGCTTCGTTCTCCCACACCTCTGATGGCCTTCTTAAGACGGTCACTGAACGGATACCCTGATTCTAATAATTTTGCAGCCTCATCGGCAACAAATTGAGCTTCTTGCTTTTCTCCTTCCGTTAGTGAAAACTGAACCGGCACTTGTGTATCATCAAAAGTGCTTAATATCTCAATCAGCCCATTTTCGGCTTTTTCAAACATCTCCCGATCGCCCAAGACAAAAAGACCCCTGACAGCTCTCATGCCCCACGCCAATCTTTGTATTGTATAGCGACTCTTCTCAGCTATTAATGCATCCATTGCGTCCGAAAAATATCTCCGCATAAACGCGATACGTTGCAACTTAGAAGGTGTTGACTCGTCTATTCCCTCATAATTTCCACTAAGGACATCCAAGATATCCAGTTGGGCTTCGTCGGTAATCGGCCCACTATACCCTTTCCATATCATAAGCCTATTCTCAACACTTAAAATATCCTCACTTTGCTTGCCGCCTTGATATAAAGACTTAAGCTCTGTATACCGGCTAATCCAGGCAGCTACTACGGTATCTCTTAAACCGCGGTGGGGCCGCTCAAACCACACAGGCCTTATCCATCTATCTGCAAATTCCTCCAATTCCTCCAGAAACTCGGCAAAATTATTGCTCTTAAATCGCGGCCTGTCTTCTTTTGACATAAGTGTAGACTGCATCGTCGCTGAAATCTCTGCCACGTCCGTCGCGATGCTTTTTTTATTGCTCACCGGCCCAGAATCTCCATTCGGCGCTATCCAGACCTTCGTGTCTTTGTCCATGAACTGCTCCCAAATTTTCTGCCGAGTGGCCGGAGACGGGTTCAATAACTTAAATGCCTCCCAGATATAAAAGAGCAGAAAATAACTCCGCGCAGCTTCAGCTTTTTCAAGGAGCAGCGCTATTAATTGTTCCTTAAAATTATCTCTATTCTGCTCATTGATAAATTCCTGTTTGTTAAATCCGGCAACAAATACGGCATGGCTTAATGCGGCTATAGCCGCTATCGTATGCTCAAAAGGAGTATCTATTCCATTAATTAATTCCATAAGATACTTAAATACCTGCTCATCCTGGCCAGCCATAGTAGTTAATGATCGAACAACAAAATCTTTCTCATCAAACTTGGCCTCCACCCTTTTTAACAAGACATTGACCATCTCGCGATCAGTAAATCTGCTAGCATATGCAATACATTTTTCTACGAAGTAATCTTCATTTCCTTTCCATGGCCCAGAAAGATGGCCACTGTATTTATCGAGTATATCCAGGATAAATAGCCTCGCCTGTGGACTTTTGTATTTAGCCATGGATTCGAGAATCGCTTGTCTTGTCCTTCTTTCTTTAAATGGCTGCTTGAGAAAATCCATCAGCATCTCATCAAGTTTGTTATTTCTAAAGGAAGCTACTCTGTCTATCGTCCGCGCCAGGTCTTCAGGAATTGTGTGCCAAGTGTATTCATCCTTACTCCATGGAACCATCCTTTCATTCAACCAGACGCGCAATTTTTCTGCTTCTCCAAGGAAGGCAAGATAGGCCGTTAAAGCCATATTAAAGTCAGCGGGCTTAACCGCTTCTGCCAAAGATTGTCTCTTATCCCATATCAATGCTGCCACAGTGTTATCGGAAAGCGCCATCAGCGCCTCAAGCGCATCAGGAATAGAGAGTTCGAAATTGCGTTCAGGCGAAAGAGAAAATACGCGATCCAATGCCATCAGATACGAGCCGATTTTCTGACGGCCTTCATGGGATTCCAGGTCAATCTGCGGATTCTCTCCTAATTTAACGTCCATAACACCAACCTGAAATTGGCTCTTTACCGAGGTTATTCCATCTGCCAGCTGATAGGAAATATAGGCGCCGGCTAAAATGTCCGCGGAAAATCTGCTGAGTTTTTCCAAGGCTTGACACAAACATTTGATTTTTTCTTCTCCACCTTTGCCGGAAAAATGACTCCTTAACGCCTGGATCTGTTCACCTTGTTCTTCCTGGGAAGCCCTAAAATGAATGCCTCCTCTTTGCTTTAAATCTTTTAACTTAACAAGGGTTTCCTCATCCGCAAATCTCCCTATATCCGCCAAAAATCCGGCGGGATTATCCCGCTCATCCAGGAATGCATAGCGGACGGTTTCACGGTTACACCAGATATCAGGAAAAACATCGACAACCTTCTTAATCACACCTTGCAATATCTCTACTTTTGCAGGATCAGAAAGTTTAATTGCGCTCTCCGGAGTAACCATGCCATCAGCGAATTCTTGACTGACGACCCACGGGAGATTCCATAGAGAAACTATTCCGTCCACAATCGCCTGAACCTGCGCCTCGCTATCATAGTATATACAATGCATTTGAGCGAAAGACCTCCACATATAGAAAAGGAGGAAATAACTCCCGGGGTCTTGGGACTTATCTACAATGGCCTGATAAAATCGGTTTTTGTATTTTTCGGCCTTTTCCCGATCATCCTGCCATAGCGAACCACTGCTTAGCGCCCCTGTCATGACTTTCAATACTGCAACCTGCCGGAAAAAATCTCCCTGCTGGCGAAACTTTCCAATTAAATAGAAAAAGATGTCTTCGAAACGAACGGCCATAGCGACTAAAGGATCTATAACACAGCGACGGTGATACTCTGTCTTAGAGGCTGTGGCCTTATCAAGTAAACGCTCGGCCAGCGCTGTATCAGCAAACAAGGGCGCATATTTCAAACACATCTGCTGCAATCGTTCATCAGGCGCGTCTATACCATGCTCAATGATGGCTTTGATCTCCAGGCCTCCTCTTTTGGCCATAACCTCCATAATGCCTTCTTTGACCTTGTTGATATGACTCTCTTGTTCAATGTGTTCATCCTCTGCCACAGGACGCTTAAGATAATCCAACAATATCCTGTTTATCTCCTTATCATCAAAGGAAACTGCCGTGTGGATCACCGCTTTTTTATTCTGAAGCACAGCATAAGCATAATCCATATGCTGGCCCGGCCAATCCCACCAAGGACTGCGATCCAATGTCTCCTGAATGAATTCTTTCAGATCTTGGTTTAGCCGGAAAATATAAAGATAAGTCATAAAGCTTTTGTTAAAATTAGCAACCTCATCGCTGCCAGCCTGGCCATAACCTCTGATTTGTTGCCGATACATCTCCATGATCTCTTTATGGATAGATTCATCCGACAGAGTCAGAACTGTTTCCAGGATGGCACCAATAGCGCCATCCTTAAATTGAATTTCATCTATACCCTGCCTGTACATCTTATCTAAAGCCTCCAGCAACCATCCTATTTTCTTTCTTCTTTCTTCCGTCTGCGGCTTCTGTATAGAATTTTCTCCCAGGGCTACAGCAATATCCAGACCGTTAGTGTCTATCCATACGGCGGTTCTTCCATGCCGCGTCAGTGTAAAATGTATAGTTCTGCTAGATAAAACATCTCCTAACCATATTTGGGCCGCACGAAGAGCCGTGGCGAAACACCTCATTTTTTTCTGATCACCGGCTGAAATCCTTAACGGGCCGCCTTTTCCATCCTTAAAAATAATCTTATCCTGATTGACCAAAGCGATCATGGGAAATTCACGGTCATCAATTTCTAATCTGGAAAGAATCGTCCGGATTATTGGGTTATTGTCTGCCGGTTTAGAATCCTGTTCCGATACTGATATGCTATCGATCATTAAGAAATGTGTTTGGAACGGGCATAATCCTATACCCAGTCCTTCCTGCAGCAATTGACTTCCTGGCCGGATATATTGTTCCCCGGTAAAAAGGTCAATAATCTTATATTCCTGCCCTTCACGTATCACCAGTCCTTGCGGCAGGCAGACACTACCCCACGCCTTACCTTCCCAGCTTGCCTGCCCCGTCGGATTAGCAGCAATAATGAGCGGCTTACCATTGTAAATCTTTAACCCGGCAACAAGGGGAGTTTGTGTGCCATCATGCCAGGTTACCTCCAATGGCCTTTCCCAGCCATGATCCTGGGAATATTCTCCAAACATAACTTGGCAAAGCAGCTCAAATATAGGATGTTTAACAATGGCCTGTTTTTGTTTAAGGGCCAGAACTGTTGCCATAAAAGGCTGCCATTCTTCTGTGTTGCTTATTTCCTGTTTCCTTTGGTCAAAATACTTCTCTAATCGCCTTGCCAATCCTTTCCTCTCTTTTCCAACCTCGCATGCCACGCCAAAAAATCCATCGCTACAACTATTCAGGGAATTTTGCATTACAGCATCCTCATCTGGGGCGTCGCTCATGTCGCTCATCCCCGGACGAAGTGTTATAAAATCAAGAGGCAAATAACAAAAATCAAATACTTCTAAATGCGACATTTGCCAAACAGAATATGGCGCACCCCTCACTGCCTTCGGTTCCCCTTTGTTTACTACCCCCACATTTTTCAATGACAAATCCTTTATCAACATTCCATTAGACAAGTTATATTTAACAAATTGTATATAATTATCAATCCACTGCATTGCCTCTGTTAAATTGCCTTCATTTAAAAGTTCCAAAAATTTATTTTTTTGTACTGGCATGGTATTTACTTGAAGGATTAACACGGAAAGGGAGATCTCCCCATCTGCCCGTCGATTAGAAGGAATATCATCCGGATAGCTGGGAATAAATTTAATCGGATTAGGAATGATAGCAACAATACCCATCTCAATAAATCGCCTTAAAAGGATTTTTTCAGAATCCTGCAATCGTCTCCAAGCCTCTTTTGCGATATATACTTTAGTGAGTACTGGAAAATCGCCGCTTGTCTCAAATGCCCGGATATGCGCCCAAATCTTACGATGAAGCTTTCCTCTATCGGTAACGCCATAATCGCATGCCCATGAATGTCCATTAGGGATATCGCCGTTAAATATGGGTATGAGTTCTAAGCTTTTTGCGTATTTAACCACAACTTCGCAATTTTGAGGGTCCTGATATGCTAAAACGTTTTGGCCTTCCCCTTGCCATCGCAGTGTCTTTATCTCTTTAGACAGGGCAGCCATAAACGAATCAAGACGCACGATATCTTGTTTAGCAAACAACGTTTTTGTAACCCCTGTTAAAGTGTCATCAAGGATACCGCTACCTTCTACAATCACAGCGCTATCAATAGGATCATGCGTTTGACTAAAGAGGTATGCCTGATGCATTCTTTCAAGAAAGAGAAGGAGGATCTCTGTTTTAAGAGGGGTGATTAAGAAAAGGAAGGCTGCTTTTATACCCAAAGGACTTTCCGGTGGTCCGGTTTCCAATCCTGCATCTTTCTGGTATTGTTGGAACTGCTTGTAGGAAATCTCCAGGATCCGCGCACGGCCCAAGGGATTCTTAAGAAGCATACAGATATCATTGACAAGTTCTGGCGATATAATGTTGGCGATAATTTTTCGTTTATTCTCATCTACGTAGTTCCTTGCGGCCCAGTCTTTGATCTCAGCCAATATCTGCTCAGCAGTGAACTCTTTGTTGGAGTGTCTGGTCGACTCTGTTACCTTTACAGGACTGGATGAACCTAATATCACCTTGAAATTAGGTCCATCCAACCATTTAACTTTACCGCCAACATCTTTCGCGTCAAAAAGAACAAGTGTAAACTCCTCTATATTGGCCGGCATTCGGGCCCCCCAACTATGCGATACCGTGCGCATAGGCATAACCCATATCTCTTCCCACTTCCCATCCTTCACTTCAGTAGACGCGTAAACAGCAGCCGGCCCCCATTCAAATGGAATCAGTAATCGGAAAGATTGTTTTCTGTAGTCAACCTGAACCTCCCGAGGTTGAGATCCCTTTAATTGTTCGTCGGATATTGATATGACCGGGATGTCGGTTTCAACAGGTATTTGTTCAGAAAGCCAGGAAATCTGGGCACGATTTTGGTCATATTTCGCCTGATTTCCCTTGATAATTTCCGCAAAATTCGCTATATACCTTAATGCCTCCTTAGCCCCCCAGCAATCTACGCCTTCCTGGATAGTTTGAAGCAGCGCGGTCGACTCTGGATAACGAGGACAAAATCCCTCCCCATAAGAGGTCTTTCCTAAGGCAATAATTGTATTAATGGGTATATTTAGCAAAGGATGGTCGATATACGTCTGTCCGCTGACGGGAAAATCTCCGGCAAATATTAGCCATGAAAGTGGGATGTTCATCTCTTTGGAAAATATCTCTGTCGCCTTCCCTTTGTCTTGGGATTTTTCCGGCACTTCATATTGCCGGTACGCTTGCTGTATAGCATGCCAAATATAATAATGACGGCCAGTTCCTAAAATCATAACCGGTATTGGGAATAAATCATTAGTAATCCTTAAAACACGCTGGTTAGTCCAGCCAATGTCGGCCACTGTATTTAAACCAAATACCGCTCTCACCTCATCAAGCTGCCGAAGCGCCTCCACAATCCCGCTGAATAACGGCGCCCCAAAACCATCGGTTAAAGTATCATCCAGATCGAAAAAAATTACTGGAACGCCACCTTGATCGATAATGGCTTTTACCCTTTGCTTGAAGATAGTCGTGTTCTCTTTACTTATGATGGGTGACGGGTGACTTCTTAAAACCGGCGAAGAGGCAGCGTTAACAGCCTCTACAACATATATCGGATAATCTCTCAAATTCATGGGAGGTTGATTTGGCTCGGAGATTATGCCACCCTCCCAATTCCCAGTCTCCGGCCAATAGAAAGTTATCTTGTGTTTACCCACGGGTAAGTCCCCGATAATTACGCAATAAGTTGAATTCAATGTATCTTTTTGAGAATCGAAAGAAAGAGTCCACAGACCAAATTCTTCCCTTAATAGCGCTTTAAAGGGAACTGCGTTGGAAATACGAAGGCTGTGCCCTGCACTTATAATGATTCCTGTCTCTTTTTTGCTCCAATCCCAATCACTCGTATGTATATGTCTGCGCGCATCTTCTACCATACACACCCGCCTTTTAGCCGACGCGCGTTTAAAATCACTAAAATTGGCTTCATCCATTATATTCCATCGGTTTACAGCGTCTATCGCCACGAGACGCCCCCTTCGGGTCAGACAAGAATCATCTGTTAATTGCAGTCCCGCAACAGAAACTCTGAACATCATTTCATTGTAATCTGAGATTACTGAAAGAAAGTTTTCAGCCAACATTTCAGAAAATTGAAGTACCCATTCACTCCTAAAATATTTGCCAATAACCAGTTGCATGGCATAACCAAATATTTCTCCCTGTTGATCCCTTATAATGCCATAAAACCTTGGGCCAATCCCCAAACGCTCATAAACCTGAACAGCGATGAATTCATTTCGGCACAGGGGATTAGTAATCGCCCTTACCCCTCTAGACCAAAGTTTCTTAATTACAACCGGCTGCGCTTCCCCCCTAACTTCTGCCAAACTAAGGGATATGCCTTCATTATTTATTCCCCCCACAGTAGGCATTAAGGGGAAGTTTTCAACAGGGTAAATTGTCCGCACAAAGGGCATTCTATCCAGATCCTCCACTATATCCCCGTCTTCTACACATCGAATCTGATCCATAACCCAATCTGCATCAGGCGGAACTTTTGAGAAGTCAACTCCTCCATGGCTTACTTCGATACCATACGCACGCAATGTTTCAACAATCTCTATCTGAATCGGAGTACTTACAACTTTGGACTCATGGTTCATAGCTCTTGGCTCGTGGCTCGTAGGGCTTGATGAGCGGGTGCTTTCCCTGAAGCTCTGCATTCGGGGTTGGCTGAAAAAATAATTAAGTGATGTGTCCCCGTAATTCCCCTCAATCGGTGAGCTGGAGCGGGAACCGGCACTCACACTATCTTCAGCAGGTAT
>JAGLQN010000245.1 GCA_023136835.1 Candidatus Omnitrophota bacterium
AATTTAAATATTGTTTGGGTACTAGGTGTCTAACCTTTTTTAACATAAAAGCGTTTATTGACGGTAACCTTTATAACCTTTCCAACCTCAACCAACATTTCCAACATGTAAATACCCAAACCTACAGGCGGGGTTGAATCTTAATTCAAATAGTCCTTGAGTTCACTGACGATCGTGTTCACCGCTTCTTGCGGATCCCCGTCAAAGATCTTCCCCTTAGCCCTGGCGGGCGGCGTGTAGATCTTCCATACTTCGGTCGGCGAACCCATAATGCCTAAACGGTCGCTTTCGGCATCTAAGTCCGCGGCGCTCCACTTGACAATCTCGGCCTTCTTGGCCTTCATCTTACCCTTAAGCGAAGGGATCCTCGGCTTGTTGATCTCTTTAACCACCGTGATCAGGCACGGCAAAGGCGCTTTGACCACTTCATATCCTTCTTCGATCGTCCGCTGCGCAACGAGAGCGTTGCCCCCGGAATCTTCTATTTTCCTGACATACGTAATCTGCGGGATATCAAGATGCGCGGCTATGCCGGGACCGACTTGAGCTGTATCCCCGTCGATCGCCTGCTTGCCGCAGATAATAATATCGAAGTCCTTGACCTTTTTGACGGCCATCGCAAGCGTATAGCTCGTCGCTAATGTATCGGAGCCGGCAAAAGCGCGGTCGCTGATCAAGATACCTTCATCACAGCCTAAGGATATGGCTTCGCGCAAGACCGCTTCGGCCTGCGGAGGCCCCATCGAGATCACGGTCACCTTTCCGCCGTGCTTCTCGATAAGCCTAACCCCTTCTTCGATCGCGTAAAGATCGTAAGGATTGATGATCGACACCACGCCTTCACGGACCAAATTCTTTGTGATGGGATCAATTTTTACCTGGGAAGTATCCGGGACTTGTTTAATGCAGACAACGACGTTCATTTAACTGTTTCTTTGATTAAGGCAAGGCCGATAATGTTTCGCTGAATTTGATTTGTTCCTTCGTATATTTGGGTGATCTTGGCATCACGCATGAATTTCTCGACTGGATATTCTTTCATATAGCCATAGCCGCCGAAAATCTGGACGGCATCAGTGGTGACTCTCATCGCGACATCCGAGGCAAATAACTTGGCCATGGCTGAAGCCTTGCCGACATCTTTTTTTCCGGAATCGACTTCTCTTGCGGATGCATAAACAAGAGCTCTTGCCGCTTCAACTTCGGTCGCCATATCGGCAAGCATCCATTGGATCCCCTGAAAAGTCGAGATCGATTTGCCAAACTGCTTTCGCTCTTTGGCGTATTTCAAAGCATAATCCAGCGCTCCCTGCGCGATACCGACAGCCTGCGCGCCGATGCCGGGCCTGGACATATCAAAGGTCTTCATCGCGGTAATAAATCCCATACCCTCTTTGGCTAATAAATTTTCCTTAGGAATAGCGCAATCATTAAAGATCAATTCGGTTGTAGATGACGCTCGAATCCCGAGCTTATCTTCCTTTTTACCAAATTCAAACCCGTGAGTTCCTTTCTCAACAATAAACAAACTCGCGCCGCGCGCGCCCTTAGATTTATTCGTCATCGCGATAACCGTATAAAAATCTGCTTCACTGCCGCCGGTGACAAAATGCTTCATGCCATTGAGAACATATTTGTCGCCTTTTTTCTCGGCCGTTGTTAACATCGCGCTGGCATCGGAACCTGCAGAGGGTTCCGTAAGCCCGAAGGCCGCCATCTTTTCACCGCTGGCCAAAAGAGGAAGAAATTTTTGTTTTTGCTCATCGCTGCCGAATAACATGATTGGATAGGTCCCTAAAGCCGATGCCGCGTAGGAAATGGCAATCCCGCCGCATCCTTTGGAGAATTCTTCGGTGGCAATACAGACATCCGTGATGCCGCCGCCCATTCCGCCGTATTTTTCCTCAATATAAAGACCAAAGAGGTCCGATTGTGCCATCACGTTCATGATCTCCCGCGGGAATTTTCCGGTCCTGTCGAGTTCGGCAGCCGCAGGCCGAATCTGTTCATCAGTGATCTGCCGGCTTAAACCGCGGATCATCTCTTGCTCTTCGGTAAACAAATAATCTATCATTGGTTCTCCTGTTTTATTTATTAATTTTAAACTTGTATATCATACCATAGAGGGCACTGTCCACCAATATTTTTCTTGATCTCTTCATTGGGCAAATTCCCGCGATTTACCGCGGTAGGGATTAATTTTCTGCAAGAACTTAGGATCAGAAAACCCTAATTGTTGGGCCTTTTCATAATATTCCACAGCCAGGTCAAACTTCTGCTGGCCGAAATAAAGAATAGCGAGATTTCCGTAGGCCATTTTATGCTTCGGATCCATGGCAACCGCCTTTTTAAACAAATTCTCTGCATCCTCCCTCTGTCCGATACCAACATACGCGACACCCAAATTATTATACGCCTTAATGTGTTTCGGATTGATCTCAATGACACGTTCGTAGGCTCCGATCGCCTCATCATACCTGCGGGACTCATAGTATAGGTTCCCGAGATTATAATACGCGCTATAGAAGTTGGGGTCGCCTTTAATGATCTTTTGATAAACCGATATCGCGTCTTCTTTCTTATCGAGATTATCGTAGGCCTTGCCGAGGTTATAATAGGCATCCCAATAATCAGGCCTGATCTTGATCGCTTTTTTATAATAAGAGATCGCTGTTTCACTCTGCCCCATCCTTCGGTATTCATTGGCAAGACTAAAATAAACCCTCGAGCTTTTATTCGCGTATTTAAGGGTTCGCTTGTAAAAAGGAATGGCCGCCTTCCAATAACTGTTTTGATCGATCGTCAGGTAGGAATAAAATCCTAAAAACAGCACCGCGGCCGCGATACTTAACTGCTTCAATCCCCTCTCCTGGTAGAGAAGCGTAAGGCCGCGGGCCAATAAAAGGAAGATCCCGATCGATGGTAAATACAACCAGTGTTCCGCCATGTAGGCATTAATGGGATAAAGATTCGATGTCGGAAAAAGTGCTATAAAAAACCACACAAGAGAAAAAAACACAATATTACGGGCCGGTTTTGTTTTAAAGATCAGAATAAATAAAGCAATGACCGCCGACGCTCCAAGCCCCACCTGCGGATGGGTGAGCTTAAAGAAACTGTTGCCGTGTTCCATGTGCAGGTCAAGAGGCAAAACGATGATCTTTATATAATTGGTGATGGCGATGAAGAATCCAGCGAGCCTTTGCGTAAACGTCGTCTTTATAGCCACGTGGAAACGCAGAAAGCTTAAAACAGTCATCCGCGTGATGATATAAGAAACATTGACCGCCAAGACAGGCAAGATCACTTTTAATTTCAGTTTCTGACGGAATGTATAATGATATAAAAGCAGCAGAAAAGGAAGAATAAGGCTCAGCTCCTTGGAGAGGATCGCCAAAATATAACTCATCGTCATCAAAACATAGTAAGCGCCCTTTCCCTCCCTCAATATCTTGATATAGAAAATAAAACACAGGAGCATGAAGAGGAGAACCAACGAATCCGCACGACCCGAGATATAGCTGACCGCTTCGGTATGCATGGGATGGGCCACAAAGAAAAGGCCGGTAAATAAAGAGAGCCGCCAGTCCTGATAGAGAACCGTGATGAACCAAAATACGGCCAGGGCCGCAAAGACATGCAAGAGGGCATTCGTCAGATGATAGCCCCTGACATCCAGCTTCCAGAAGGAATAATCGATCGCATAGGTAATAATTTGCAGGGGACGGTAAAAACTGTAGACAGTCGCGGCATCCGCGCCTGCTCCTATGCTTTCGGTAAAATATTTAGGGAGATTCGACCAGTCGCGTATATAAACATTATCCTCAACCAAGTGCGTATCATCCCAAATAAACTCGCCACTGAGTGAATTGCCATAGACGGCAAGGCCCAAGATGATGATCAGGAGGACAGAGAGAATAATGTTCCGTTTCCCAATGGATGACCCTGCAGTAGGGGCGACCGGCCGGTCGCCCCTACCTGGTCGTCTTTCAAGGAATCTTTTGATCTTGCATTCCTTGATCCCAAGATGCCTGGCAATGGCTTCAACGGACTTTCCGTTGATATTTTCCAAAATATATTGTTGTTGTTCAGGGTTCATTATACCTTTTATTGGCGAGACAAGAAAAAAGGCGACAACCGCCAATTTTCTTGCGCATTACATAGAAAAATGGTGACTGTCACCCTTTTTTGAGGAAGAAATTCCAAACGACTTAAAAGCACTGTCACGCAGGATCCGAAACACCAAAAGGACCGATCGCTTCATAACTCCCTTTAGTTTTTAGACTTTCGTTACGATCTTTTCGGCCTCAAGCCAATCAACAACGTCACAGCCGTGAGAATACCCGCGCTGCTTGTACAATTTATAAGCTTGCTCCCGGATAATGCCTTCGATCTCATCTCTGTCGAGCATCTTGATCGCGGGTTTTCTTTTTGCCGCGGTTCTCTTTGTTTTTGCGTTTTCCAAAAACCGTTTTGCCGCTTTTTTGATAGTCATAACCTTCTCCTTCTTTATTCTGTGTTTGCTTTTCGATTTTAAGAACGGCGTTATGCGCCAAGTGCCTCCTCGGCCTCCTGCTGCGAATCATAAACTTCTATGGAATCTTTTAACTTAAAAATCTCCAAGAGATCCTTGAACTTCTCAGGAACATTGATAAACATAACCTTATGATCATAGCGCACATCATTTTTCAGCCGGTCCACAATATTGGCCAAGGCAGAACTATCAACATCATCAATGCCGCTATAATCCATAATAAACTTCAGATCATTTTGATGGGACACATCGATTTCTTTCATCAGATCATCGATAATTTCCCGGTACTGGTTCAATGTCTGGGCATTGATCGTCCCGCTCATCCGGAAAATATAGATGTTTCCCTTTTTTTCGACTTTATGTCCGATTTCACTCATAATACCCTCATACTGATAATTTATTCTAGGACTACCCGGGAACTTAAACAATAACTTTTTATAAAATATCTTCTTCCGCTTAGACCGGCGGCCCCTCTAAAAACACCCCGGTCTGTTTATTCAGGAAGCCATAAAGCAACGTCACGGTTTGAGTAGACACGACGGTATCCCTCGGGTTTTAACCATGCCGACGGATACAAGTAGGACTTGTAATTTTCATGCCGCGCCTTGACAATAAATACGGCAAATTTTCTTTTTGCTCCCAAAATCCTGAGCAACCCGTAAGGCATGTACCCGTTAAGCAACCGCACGTCCCGCCGTGAAAAGAAAGCGGTCATATCCATAATATTGGAAACAATCACGTGATCTTTGGGTATCTCAAAGAGCAAAGGCGCGTGGGTCTCAACTTTCTTCGCGATATAAAGAGTCTTTTTCTGCTGAAAATAAAGATCCGCTGCCGGAAATATTTGGACAAGCAGAAATGCCGTGAAGATTAAGAACGTAACGCCTCGCGTATCTATAGGCCTCACGGTTCTTAATTTTGACAGCAGGAAATACACGCCGTAGCTTAAACCCGCCACAATGATCCACGCGTACTGAATAAGATAACGCTCGTTGATCTTCTCCGGCATAAAATACATTGTCTTTGAAAGAATGACTAAGAGCGAACCCGAAAGAAAATAGATGATCAGAACAGCCGCGCAGAATATTTTGTGTTTATCCGTTTTTATCCATTGCCCCGCGGCGGCCATGAACCAGGCCAGCATGCCGGCCATCAGAACCAGCAAGACCCCATGATAAAAAGGATTGGCAAAGATCATTTGGGAAAGGGCCTGGCTGTAATCCGCGAGGTTTTCGCTGAGGGTAACATTCGCCGGCGGCAGCCGGTAAGGATTAACTTCTCCGAAGACCAAATAATTCCGTATCATATACGGCATAACCAGGGAGAAAAATCCGGCAAGATAGTAACAAACAACCTTTAGAAGCTTTTTAAAAACCATGATCTTCAAAGCGAACATCAGGATAAAACCTGATCCGATGCTCAAAACAAGCGCATAGCCGGCATTTCTCGTCAATAAAGCGCCACCGGTCAAGACCCCCGACAAGAACGCGCAGGCCAGCTGTTGTTTGTTCCCTGTACTGACCGTCTTAAAAATAAGAACAAAACTGATCAGGCTTAAAAATAAGAACGGGATGTCCGCCCATGCCATCAGGGCGCATCTTAAATACGGGAACATCAACGCGCACAGGCCGGCGGTGACCATCGAAAGTTTCCTGGGCATCATATGGCTGAAAACCAGGAAAAACCCCATCGGCAATAAGAGAAAGAAGAATCTCGGAATGATCAACGCGGCCGTATACGCGCTGAACCCGAGGCTATGGAGTAACGCGATCAAGAAAGAATAGCCCGGAGGGTGAAGTTTAAGAGCAAGCACGTCAGGTTCCGGCGGTTCAACAAAAACATTATCGAAAGCCAAACCGTTGCCTTCTCTTATATTTTCGGCGGTTGAAATGTAGATCAGTGAATCTGTCGTGAACGGGAAAACATGCGGGGAAAATGCAAAGACCAGGATCAGACAACAGATGGTAAGAACAAGTACGGGTTTAATCATTCTCCGGCCAGCCGGTTAATATACTCCGAACCTTTTTTCTTGAAGGTAAGAATACCATAAACTTTGATCAAATCGAGCACGCTGAAGAAATAATCTACAGCCTTTCTTTTTGACCCTTTCTTGTCGATCCATTCATGAAGAGGATATTCGACGCAAAAAAGATTCGGGTCGCAGCCTGTTTTCTTTTCCCGGTTATACACAATAGCCCGCGCCAGGATCTCGACATCAAAGACCCATTTGGTCGTAAACGGAAAGGAAAAGATTTTCTGTGTCTGCTCTGTGTTCCTGAAAAGTTTAGCGCCGCATTGGGTATCATAAGCCAGCATTCTCAAAACCATCGACGCAAAGGTCGCATACACTCTTCCGGAGAAATGCCGGAATAAACCGCGCCGGATATTGCGCCCGAGAAGGCGTACCCTTGAACCCATGACAATTTCGATCAAGGGATCATCGAATGCGGCCGCCATCTCATCAATATGATAGAGAGGCGTCGCGAGGTCGGCGTCCCAATAGCCGATATGCTCGACCGGCATTTTAAACGCCGCAAGGAATCCCTGACGAACAGCTTCCGCTTTCTTGCTATTCGATCCGAGGGAAACACACGTGACCTGCCCATCAAGATTCTCGCGCATGCGTTCGATGATCTCTAAGGTATTATCCGTGCTGCCGTCATCGACCATGATAAAAATGACCGACGGGTGGCTTCGCGCAAAGGCGGTGATCGCCAAAGGATCCAGGCGTTTGCTTTCATTATAACAAGGGATGACAATAGCAATATTTTTCATGATAGATCAGGTTCCCTGAGAGTCCGCCGGCTCAATGTGGATAACAGCGTCGATAACCCCCAGATCGGATTCCATTAAGGCCTTTTTGACTTGATGGGCCGTTTCATGGCCATGATAGACTGAGATATTCCCGTCGACCTCGATGTGGACCTCCAGGAAAAATCCGGGACCACTTTGGCGCACGCGGCATTTCTCAACACCGGTCACACCTTCGACTCCCTTGGCGATATCCCGGATACGCGCTTCAACTTCCGGATCGGGCATCGTATCCATAAGTTCGTTCGTGGCCGACTTCAAAATTTTAAGGCCATTGAATAAAATAATGCCGCTCGCAAAAAGCGCGGCCCAATTATCGGCGCTCACGTATTTCTCCCCGCCGAGAAGCGAAATGCTGATCCCTATAAACGCCGCGAGCGACGTCAGCGAATCGGAGCGGCTATGCCAGGCATCGGCCTTAAGGGCAAGGCTGTCTAGATCTTTGCTTTTCTTTAAAAGAAAACGGAAGAGCAGCTCTTTGGAAAAAATAACCCCAACAAGAACGATCAAGGTATACGCCGCGGGCGCAAAGCCGGGGCTCGCGATCTCCTTGATACTTTGGATGGCGATCCCGACAGCAACAATACATAAGATCAAGGCAACGAACAATGCCGCGAGAGACTCGGCCTTGCCATGCCCCCAGGGGTGATTCTCATCCGGAGGTTTCGCTCCGATCTTAAAGCCACCAAAAACAACGATTGAGGTAAAAACATCTGTCACCGACTCAACCCCGTCAGCAACAAGCGCGTAGGAGTGACCGATCAGTCCCGTAAACACTTTAATAAAGGCCAGAACCATATTGACCGCGATCGTCACTAGCGTTACTTTGATACCTCTTTGAATGCGTGTCATATTTTTTTAAAAAACCCCTTCCCTTGCCGTTTCCTTTTATTCTATTTGTTTAAAACGTATTTTGCCAGAACTTCGTCCAGTTTATACAATCTCCTTGAGGTTTCCCTCGCGATATTAAGAATCAACAGCCCAAAAAGTTCCTTATCCTTTTCAAAAATATTCAACAGCGCCTAGCGCTCTAAAACGATCAACTCTACCGGTTCAACAGCAACCACATCTGAAGAATGCGATTGGATGCCGATCACCGATGTCTCGCCAAAACAATCTCCTATTCCAAACGACGCTAATTCCAACGGAACACCATCAAGATCGTAAACGACCTTGACCTCTCCGGACTTAATAATATAGATGTGGCTTGGGGCTTCTCCCTGTCTGCAGACATATTCGCCTTCAGCATAGGAAACCATCTTTAAAAAACGCCTCGTTAATAAAATCTGTGGGTA
>JAGLQN010000246.1 GCA_023136835.1 Candidatus Omnitrophota bacterium
TGGAAATCAACATAACTTGCCAACTGCGCAAATTATGAATCAAATAATTTTCTTGTGGATTGTATTTGTATATCACAATTTTAAAGCGTTTCAATTTGTTACGTGAATAGCAGATATCGGCAAGTGAGGCTCATTTGCGATAAGCTATAAATATCCAAATAAAACAGGCAGAGCCATTGCTGACCCTTCTTATTGTTAACAATCGCAAACTCACAAAAGTTTAATCTTTCTTTCCTTTTTTAACAATAACAATGCAATCTTGTCCTTCAATTGGTGTTCCATCATTCAAGCTACCCGTAAGTGTCAGCACAAAATTGTCACCAACATTAACTTTACTCAATGCGCTTAATATCGCTTTTTTATCAAACTTCAAGCACAGGTCGAGAAACCCATCTCGTCCTTCTGTGGTGCATTCACATTCAGTTGGAGGAGGTACGACCGGACTGCTCTTATCTTTAAAGCTACTTCGAACTGGAGCGATTCCTTCTAATCGAACTGATTCTATATCAATATTATTTACATCAAAATCCACAGAGCCGAGAATAGCCACTTTCATAGAACCGCCACCTTTTATGGAGAATTCATTGGGGCAGGTCTTTGGTATGATGTCGATGTTAATATAAGTTTTTGCCAGTGCATAAAGGTATGCAGTACCAAATTCTTCCCCCACTACAATAAAATTTTGTCCATTTCCTTTTATGTCTCCGACACGAGATACAGACCATCCGAGCCAATTTATTCCAGATAATATCAGGGAAGGCTCGCTTGAAACACCTTCAGGTGAACCATAGTAAATTGAAGCATAGCTGCCATATGGGCATCCAACAACTATATCGTCAAAACCATCATGGTTAAAATCTCCAATGCTATCTATTGATTTACCAAATCTTACATTGTATTCCGGGTTGGGATTATCAATTATCACATCTGCTGAATTAGAAATCCCCGAAGCCGAACCGTAGAAAATGTATGCTTTACCCTCATGCAGGTAATCACCGTCAGCCCATTGATTGCCTATTAGAAGGTCTGCAAAACCGTCTCCATTCAAATCACCAGCAGGGGCAACTTGACCGGCTCTATAAGCGGTTTCGCTAGAAATAGAAATTGTAAGTATCTGAGGATTTG
>JAGLQN010000247.1 GCA_023136835.1 Candidatus Omnitrophota bacterium
GAGAACTGAAATAATGGAAATTGTTAAGAACCTGAAGAGGGAATAAAATGCCATTTGATATTTATTACCACACCTTGTTGTCGGGTAGAACCTATGTGAAAACTATAGATGATGAAAATACAGCTTCTGACATATGTAGAGAGAACAACAGGAAAATGACCTCAGCACAGGTAAAACTAAATGACGGTCATATGTATTATATAGAAAATCCAAGCACGGCAATAACAGAAAAACATCGCATAGGAGAATTGAAAAAATGAAAGTGATAATAAAATGCCCGAAATGTGGAAAGATACTTAATGAAACCAAACCACTGAGCTCAGAAGAAGAAGCAGATAAGCTGTATAAAGACGCATTGGTTAATCCTTTAATTGGATGGTGCCGTGATTGCGACATAAAAGGAACGCCTGAAATTGTGAGTTGATTAGAATGAAGGAAAAACAAGGATATATCTGGTACACCGATGCGGATGTTATTTGCATACCCACCAGTGATCGTATCAAAAATGCCGAATTGGTGATGGAAAGCGGTCTTGCGTTAGAAGCCAAGGAGAGCGATTCTAATCTGCCACATTATCTTGCTCATCACATTGTAGATCGTGGTAATGTGCCCTGCTTATTTGCCAGGGACGGCAAGCCACACTTCTGTTCGTTGCCTGTAAAGTTCAACTATGATAGAAAGCCAAGTATTGGCCTAATAGTACAATCTGTCAAGCTTATGGTCGCCCTGATGAACAGGCACAACTTCAAAAAGATTGCTCTGCCACGTCCAGAGTGTGGAGCATACGGCTTCGACTGGGAAAGGGATATCGAACCCCTTATCGAACCGATTCTCGATGACAGGTTCGTAGTTTATAACATGACATCATGCGTCAAAAAGGTGCATTGCCCAGTGAATTTATCCCATTGCTGTGATGTATGCCGTCTGCGTGACAATTGTGAATACGTTTGCACTGATAGTAACTGCAAAGTGCGGAAGGATGCAGAACGTAAAGTGCTCGATGTATTTTACAGAAACCAAGACATAATGAGGAAGAAAGATGGAATTTAAATCAGAATGTGGATGCAAATTAGAGTATCACACAACAAGTATGATATCCAATTTACCGGGTATGGACGATATGAATGTGAAAGTGATTCATATCTGTGAGAAACATAAATATGAACTGCTGGTTAAGTATTTAGAAATGTTCGATACAATAACCTTCGCTCAGATTAAACGTACTTTCAGACTGCCAGCATCAGAAGTGCTTTCACTATTGAAGAAGATCGAGCGAGAAGATGGCATGGATATATCAATTCACGACTTCGTAGTTACACGAATAGGTTAATCTCTTAGACCGTTACGTTTTTATAACATTAAAACTATCTACTTTATGGTGATACAATATGAAACACACTATGTTTTATCAAGGACAGCTCAGAACATTTGACGTGAATATGGGAATGAAGATAGGTCATTCTGTATTTATCTTATCCAGCCACGAAACGCCAAGGAACAAAGACGACATAATCGAATTCTTCATGTCATCTACACTTGAAGATGCTATTAGGAACGCAATACTGAGTGAATACTTCGAGAAGAACGGCAAAATTTACGTGATTACCGGTGATGGACAGGTCGTTTACATTACTCCTGATCCCCTGCCAGAACAATAGGTGAGACAATGGACCTGAAGTTACGTATCGAAGTTGATATGCTTTCTAAATCTGTGGAGCTTACAAGGAATGACACATGTTGTACTATAGATAACTCAGTTCCATTTAAAGCCGTTTTGAAAGCCAGTAAACACCATCCGACAAAGGGGTGGATATTCGAATCATATGAAGAATTTGA
>JAGLQN010000248.1 GCA_023136835.1 Candidatus Omnitrophota bacterium
AGGACATCATATTCAGCCAGTTTGTGCCAATATTTGCGGAGGAATGTTTCTTCAGACGATGGCTTAGTATCCGACAACCCAAAATATCCGCAATCTTCATCCGATGCGTACCAACCTCCGCAGCATGGCATAGCCGTTAATGGTTCAGCTCCAAGTTTTGATCGAAATTCAGCCCGTTTTTTGGCTATTTTTTTTCCATCTGTCATGTTACCTGTTTTGCAAAGTTCATTAATCGTTTCATCGCTCATGTCGGTTCGGGCGATGGTTTCAATATCATATGCTGCTATGCGCGGGTCTTTTTTTATTTTATTCATCTCTACTTATCTCCTTCCGTTTTTATCTAAAAAGTTTTAATTGAGAGGTTTCTTGTTCGATACGTTTGGCCGCTATTTCGCAGTATTTCTCTTCTTTTTCTATGCCTATCCATTTGCGATTTAGGCGTTCACATGCTATTGCAGTTGTACCTGAACCTATAAACGGATCACATATTAATCCATCTATTTTGCTTAATTTTATTAATTCGGCAATAAGCCCAACTTTTTTTTGAGTTGGATGTCCAGTTGCTTCCACACATCCTGTTAAACCAACACAAACAACAGGATATGATAAAATTCTACTTGCTCGTTTTTTTCCATCTGGATTAAAATAAAAAATTGATTCATAGTTATCTGGCCTATTAGTATTGCTTCTATGCCAAATATGCACAGCAATTAGAGGATTTTTATTTTTTGGGATTTCGACCTCAGTCCAAAAAGTCATTAGTGGTTTAGTAATTATAGAAATTAATTTTCTTGCATCCGCTATGCTTTTATTAAAATGATTCGCATTGTTCGGATATGGTGGATCAGTTAAAACCAAATCAATCGGCTCAAGCTCCGGCATTATCTCAAGGCAACCCCCACAGTACAACTTCCCTAATTTCGTCTCAAAATACGGTTTTATCCCCATCGTTTTTTCAACCATGGTATATACCCGGGTGAGCATCCCACGGCCTCCGCCATTTCTCTTTGTGTTAATTTGTCTTTGTTTGGCAAATTGCGGAAGACTCTCTGGTATCTTGAATTACCTCGATGCCCCCTGGACATCCTGGGAAGTCCCCACCTCCGCATGTATTTGCCTACTGTTTCCGTTGACAGCCCAAGCCTGCCGGCAACCCCCTTTAATGTTTCAAAATGATTATATAAAGAACTCAACATCTCGTGGGGGGACCTGAACTCAGTACCATGTATCCGGTTGTGTCCTTCTATGAATTCGTTCCAATCTATTTTTGTATTGCATTCTCCCATCAGCTTCCTCAATTTGTTTACCGGTTAGCCTTAAAAAATGCTCTTGCAAATCCCTGCGGTGTTATGCTCCTTAATTCTTTCGTACGCTTTGATTTTCCGCCCAGCTTCATAAGCCATGACCCTTGCGTACAACTTCTAACCGGAATAACCACATTGGTTTTACATGGCTTGTTAAAATTTCCCCACAACCCGGTCTTTTTGGTATAAGCATCCCCGTACCAATAAGGCTGAAAATACCAAGGTTTCCCGATTATCGGCATTAAACTTGGCAATCTTCCTACAGGATTTTCAAGACACCAAAAAGCAGGATCGCATTGTTCGATAATTGATAGGCATTTCTTCACAACTTCAAGGCTTTCCCCAGTCCTCCCTTCTCTGTCTTTTCGTTTCCAATATTGCGCCCCACTGACAGAAAAATCAGTGCATGGTGGCGCTACTAAAATCCCATATACATTTTTAGGCGGAATATACGTTCTGACATCATCATCGGGAAGAGTTATGAGCCTTACGTCATACCCAGTTTCTTTATATGTCTTTGACCAACTTCCAGTTCCGCCACAAAGATCAAGTATTATTTTATGCACTTGCCACCCCCTGTATTATTTTATCAGCATCCTCAAACTCTAACAAATCAGCCTTTTTCAATATCGATTCTGAGACAGTCTCACCCCGGAGCTTCGCCCATTCGATCACTTTTTCCTGGAGGGTAGTTAATTTGAGAATGTTTTTGCTTCTTACGTTTTCGCGTGGCATCCTGAGGAGGTGGACGCCGACGCTCTTGGCTCCCATATTAATGAGGGCTTTTTTAATTTCTTCTTTGTCGATCTTTTGAGCTTCGTCTTGGTAGACCTTAAGTTCGATTTTGAGGTTTGCATCCTTAATCTCTGGGATGCTATCGGCTGATAATAGATAGTCTATATCGCAATCTTTTGTAAGATCTTCTGATATTTTTATTAATTTCCGTGATGGGGTTTTGATGAAATTGGATTCTATCAATTTTTTATTTTCTAAGGTGTGAATGTAAAACCCCTTGTCTTCAAGCTCGCCCCAATCCGTTGGAAAAATACTGCCAGAATAAAAACCATTATTGCCGACTTTCTGGCGGAGATGTATATGTCCCAAGGCTACCAAATCGGCGCTCGTAAGGGCTATCTGGTCATTACTTATCTCTATATCAAGGCCAACCATTTGTCTTTTATCATTGATGGCCGCACCGCTTACTGAAAAATGGCCCATTAATATATGTGGGGTTTTATATCGTGCTGCGGTTGCACCGAATCCAGCAAAAATATTGGACATAGTAGAGGCAATCTCTTGGTTAGCCACATCAATTGAGCTGGAAGACTTAAGGTATTGTTTTGTCGGCTGAGGGATAGCGGAGATAACAAGTTTCGGCTGTTTGCCACCGGGATTGCTAACGAAACTGTTATCATTCATCATATAATATTGCTCTGGTTTATCAGAAACATGAATGGGATGTTTCGCCTTGAGATAACGAAGGGCGGCAGTTGCATCCCCCTCATGGCTTGGCGTACCGTACACTATTGCCACTGGAGTAAAATTAGCCATTTGTGTTATTATATCGAAAAGCAACATGGCCGCAGGACTTTCCAGTTTAACGTTTCTTGAATCAAAGAGGTCTCCGGCTATCATTACGATATCTGGTTGTTCGATCTTTGTTCTTTTTATTATAAATTCCAAGCATTTCTGGGCCTCGTCTATATTTTGATTGTCTATATGAAAATCAGCTGTATGGATTACTTTAAACATATTTTATTCCTTTTCCTTTTCAACGTTTGGAGGCTTAGGCATGGGCATCCAGTGTGTTATGTCTTTTTCGTCAAAATCCCAATCCCATCTATGTCCAGAGAAATGGCATCCATCCCACCAAATAGCATCACTAAAAGGGCTTAGTTCAGCTATGGCAGCAGTGACAACGTGCCCAGCGGCAATTAAAACCGCTTGCTCATGTTCAGGCTTTTGCTTTTTTATATCTATCCATTCAAATGGCATCTTGCCCCCCCCTATTCTTCTTTTTCTGCCTTTTCATATGTTGTGAATCTATGGCCACAAGCCAGACATTGTCTTTTCCGGAATGTTTCTTCCCCGAATGGCCGCGTGTAAAGAACCCTTTGTTTCTCGTTTTTACATTTTGGGCATTGCATATCATTTTACTCCAGCCATGAACAGTTGTATTAATATGGAATATCACCTTCGACCGTAGTCGTCTCAATATCTCGGAGCTTGCCCAATGCAAGCCAGAAGCTTAATCGATCTTTAGCCGCCAAGTTATCGACTGGTTGCTTCGGTTCGTAGCCCTTAAGGCCGCACAGTTGCTTTAAGGTCTCAACCTGCCCCGATGCAGATAGGTCTTCAAACACTTCTTGCTTTGAAGGTTCTTTATTATCGTCGGTCGCAGGCGGCGTATTCGGAGGTTCGGGTTGATCATCAGTGGCAAGTGGAAACGGCGGCTCTGCGTTACCACTATCTTTCGGCGGTACCGACTGAACAGAATAATCCTCCTCTTGAATATCTATTTCGGCGCTCATCGGCACTGGTGGAGCGCCCCCGTAAATTCCTGTCATGGCCTGAATAGACGCTGTTAGCATCATTCTTTTAACTTCGGGGTCATTGTAATCAGGCTGCAATACGATCCTTGGCATGACAAATGGTTTCGATAACTCTTGTTGTGTATAAGTTTTCTTAATCCCAAGCAATACCCGGATTACTCTATTCTTTGCACTGGAAGCAGCGATCTTGGTCTTGTGTTTCTTTTTGAAGTTTAGCTCTTTGCGAAATTTGCCATCAATATAATCGTCTTGGGCTGTAGTGTCCATTTTTTTAAACCATGGTTTAGCTGCCCAGCCTTTTCTTTTTTCAATGAATTTTTCCCGAAGTTCGTCCCCCTCAACATCAATATCAATATCGGCCTCTGCCTTAAAACAAGCTGGCGTGCCGTCCGTCTTCCTGATGCAACCCACTGCACTGTAGGCCACATATTTTTGAGATTGCGCTGTCGCTTTTGTTTCAGCAGAATTCCAGAAAACACCTGCGCAAATTGCCAGCCGTTGAAGCGCCTGCCCTGATAGAATGAATTGAGCTGGTTTATCCCCGAATTCATCTTTGTGTTTATAGACGTCTCCATCGGCAGGGTTCGGGGACAGCCTTACGGAATCCACTATAACCTTGTGGAATTCCGACAAACCTTCCATGCTGGTAGTAGGTCCAAGGATGTTAGCCTTTTGCTCCTTATAGGTTTGAAGTTCTTTTTCGACGGTTTGTGCTTGTGCTTCTTTAGTCATTGGTTATTCCTCCCCTCTTTGTTTATAATGGATTAAGCTGAGCGGCGCTGCCCTTGGCGTCAGGCCCAGCGCCTGGTTATACATCAACGCACACAACGCATGCTTGGACATTCGTTCCACTTTCGGTGAATGTCCTTCCTGGCAACATTTCTATTATTCCTCCAAGCTTGTCTATTCGTGCCCTAAAGAGCTTGGTCTTTTTATTAGTTCGGAATAATACAGAAGCAGACGATACAGAGACAATCCGTCGTTTCGCTAAGTCTATCATTCTATTAATATGATCAACGTCCTGTTGTTTGGTGAATGGAGGATTCGCTATAATTACATCATAGCATTCATTGAAATCCATAAAATCTTCACCAACAACGATAAAGCCACTTTTTATTAAAAATTTTCTATTTTCTTGGTTTAATTCAATGCAATGACAACCATCTATTAATTTCGCTATCCTTGCCTTTCCGGCGGAAGGCTCAAGTACGGTTTCGCCTTTTTTTATTTTTGCCATTCCGACCAACTTCTCTGCTAATCCATGTGGCGTCTCAAAGAATTGGAATTCTTTTTTCTGGTCTGTATATTCTCCAGATAAAAGAATATTATCAATAATGTTGACAGGAGATTCTTTAAAAATATGGGCCCTTGCCTTTCTATCCCATTTCCCATGCATGCTTGTTAAAACTTTATTCACATTGAGATATAGCTTTCTATCTAATTGCTCATCAGGCAAGAAAAGTTTATCACCATCAATCCTTGAGTTTGCTAAAATATTTGCAACTTCATCATGTATTTTCAAATTTTACCTCATAATATATAGCCTTGATTTATACGGCTAAATTGCCGCTATCGATTGTATATATTCAAATTCAATTCTATTCACAGTATCATTGGGGGCGCATTTCGAATGATTACAAAGCATGCGAACAAACTCAGATGGAGCCATGTCTGGAAATCCTTCTTTTATGCAATCCTCTTGCGTTATTTCTGACAAGACCTCTTTATGTGCCGAAATAATGCGAATCAAGCCAAGTCTTTTGATCTTTTCTCCCTTTTTAAATCCCATGCATTTCTCAACGCCCCAAAGAACGTCCCCTGGCTTAAGGAAGTACCAACCAAATCTACGGGTTACAGTTTTGATTTTATCTTTAAATTGTTGCGTTGTCAGTGCAAAACTCATATTTCTTGGCATGGGCTACCTTTATATAATCCTTCTGATTTATACGGCTAAATTGCCTGGATTTAATGGTTATATCAAAGTTTTCCCTTTAATGGACAGCCTTGCTTCTCTTAGTCCCTGATAGATATAATCACACTTACCGCTTGATGTGCTTAACCTGTCTTTGTCCCAAGCCTCCCATCTTCCATCTGGATGTGCAAGAGCGCAAGTTCTTCCAAAACCAAACCAATGCTTAAGCTCCCAACATACTGTTACATGAACCCATTTCAAAAACATTATATTTTCTCCTTTCAAGGGTATAGCTTTGATTTATACGGCTAAGTTGCCGTTTGATGTTTTATGTAGCATGTCCGAAAAAACGTGTCAACAATTTATTTCACTTTTAAGTTCAATTTTTTTCTTGACATTAGGATTAATCTGATTTAAGTATCTTTTTATGGAGGTAGAATACTATGCATATTTTAAACATAAAATTATTAAGTGCTTATAGGCTAAAGGGTTGGCGAGCGTATGAACTCGCTAAGAAGGCAGGAATTGAAAGAACTCGTTTTTGCCGAATTGTCAATAAAAGGTTAGAGCCTACTGCGAAAGAAAGGCAAAGCTTGTCTAAAATATTACGGATTCCACAAAAAGAATTGTTCTAAAGGAGTTAACAACAATGCGAACATCAATCCCAAGTACCGGCACTAACGATGGCAGCCCATGTAGGACATGCCCTAACCATTTTGCCGGTATTAATAAAGAGCTATGTCTTAATGCATGTAAAAGATTGGCTGCCTATCACGATGGAAAGGATTGGCGCGGAATGGAGGTTTTCGTCGTGTCAGAAGGAAAAGATTTAGTCGAAGATGTGGGGGCGCCCGACGTCCCTATTGATTTAGAGGTCGTGGAAGAGGTGGTAGAGGACCTTGGACCGGAAATAGATCAAGACAAATTGCCGGAAGTAGTAACACATATCACGCCTGAAACAAATTGGAAAAAAACTATGCCCAAAAAACTGAAAACAGAAAAACCGATACAGGATATTTGCATAATGGACGGCTGCGATCAGCCAGCAGAGCGTCGTGATTGTTGCCTAACATGCTATCAGCGGTGGAGGCGGGGGACTATTGATCATCCAACCATAGGAACTTACAGGAATCTGACAAGGCCGGAGAAAGCGAAGTCCAGATCAAAAAAAGCAGGTAAAAGGTCTATTGTGGATAAATCCGGAAGACAAGCTCTGCCTACAGGAGGATATAGATCGTCCATGATTATAGAAATTAATTTTAACCAATATGAATATCTATACTCGAAAATTAGGGGAGAGGCCGTAAGGCTATCATTGCCCGTGTCTCATGTAATTATGACCATGCTTGGAGAGGCTTCGGCTATTAATGGGAATAAGAAAGAATAGGTTGGAATTTTGGCACTGTGAAATTAATATCAAATGAAAATATAATAGGAATTATTTTTAAAAATTTTGGACTTTTTTTAATTTCATTCCCTTGGCTCTTCATGCTTGGGCAGCCAAAGCATACTGCATCTTTTTGGGAATGGCTTTTTTATGTTTCCGAAATCAGACATAATTATTTTAATTATACGCAAGTTATAAACATACGCTTTTTGTGGCTTACTATTGAGGTTAAACGAATATGAATAAACAAAAAAGTACAGGCATAGATTATTGTGATTACACATTTAATCCAATAAGTGGAAAGTGCCTACATAGCTGTCCATATTGTTATATGCAGAGATTTTGGCGATTGCTCAAAGACGATAAGCCCCAAATAAAAGAACACTACTTAAAACAAAAGATGCCCATAAAACCATCAAGAATTTTTGTTGGATCTTCGACTGATATGTGGGGTGCATGGATTCCTCATAAATGGATAAATAAAGTTTTAGAATTTTGCGGATTATCAAAAACACATATTTTTTTATTTCTGTCAAAAAACCCAAAACGATATGCAGAATTTACGCCGCTTGAGAATTGCTGGTATGGAACAACCGATGA
This sequence comes from Candidatus Omnitrophota bacterium, assembly GCA_023136835.1. Taxonomy (GTDB): domain Bacteria; phylum Omnitrophota; class Gorgyraeia; order Zapsychrales; family Zapsychraceae; genus 2-02-FULL-52-10. The sequence continues at coordinate 7,756 of JAGLQN010000248.1, forward strand.
TGGTACAGAACGAACGAAGAATAATATCAGAGACTTAGTTGTTGCTATGCCTGAGCCTCGCAGATTTGTTTCTTTCGAGCCATTATTGAGAGATATAGAACCCGATCTATCCGGAATCCAGTGGGTAATAATCGGAGCTGATTCAACTAAAGGCGCCAAAAAACCTCCGAAGGAGTGGGCAGATATTATTATAGGGTTGGCAAGGGAGAAGGGCATCCCCGTGTTTGTAAAAGACAATTATAATTATCCTGGCAGAATTAAAGAGATGCCGCAAAGCTTTAAGGGGGGAAATTAAGGATTAAAGGTGAACACATCATTCGAAAGAACGAAAGACGGTAAAAGCGAATGGCTCACGCCACCATATATTGTAGACGCATTAGGCGCTTTCGATTTGGATCCATACTCGCCTATTAATAAGCCTTGGCCAACCGCTAAAAAACATTATACCATTGAGGCCGACGGGTTGTCCCAGAACTGGCAAGGTAGGGTATTTATGAACCCTCCCTACGGAAATCAGACCGGCAAATGGTTAAAAAAACTATCTGAACACGGCAACGGAATAGCTCTTATTTTCGCACGCACTGAAACCAAAATGTTTTTTGATTACATCTGGAATAAGGCCGATGCTATTATGTTTTTAAAGGGGCGACTGAGGTTTTATAATATCGATGGCACAAAAGGGAATTTTAACGCCGGGGCGCCAAGTTGTCTTGTGGCATATGGCATGGATAACGCAGAAAATTTACTTAATAGCCAGTTAAGCGGAATGTTTATTTGGTTATAAAACTTAAAGTAAAAAATTAAGGATTAATATATAAATGAAAGAACTTGATGACGAAAAAAAATATTTTAAGGCGATTAAAAAACGAGACAATTTCGAATGCCAGAATCCAGAATGCCGTAACCGGGGTAAGGGGAAGCCAGTGCGCTTAGCTGTACACTATATCGATTACGATAAGAAAAATATTAACCCTTGGAATCTGATAACACTATGCTTGGGCTGTAGGATTGAGACTCGATATAAAAAAGAATATTCTCAGTATGTTTATGAGGAAATCGTTAGATTGAAGTATCCCAACGATTGGGAGCATTTAAAAAAAAAGAGACTTAAAGTAAAAGATTAAGGATTGTATGATAAATGCCTAAAGATGAAGTAATAACATGCAGCTTATGTAACAAGTGCGGCGCTAAACTCCAACTAATTGGTACCGACGGAACACAATATAAATATTATTGCGAGAAATGCCATAGGGTTGAATTGGAAAAGGAGGATAAATGAAAATACCAATGACTGACATAGACTTTGAAAAGCTGGAAAAATCAATAGAGCAAAAAATGCTCGAATTGAGCTGTCTGCAAGAGCTGTATATCAAAGAAACTGGGCAGTGTTATATACCGGCTATTCTTATACATGAAAAGACACCAGAGGAGCTGCGATAATATTGCACTGAATGGTAAATAAGCTTCTTGACAAACCAAACAATAGGTAGTATGGTGGGTAGAAAGGATAATTAAGACTTATGAATCGTGCCGGATTCTCAACTAATAATTTTAAAAATAAAAATGGCTCCAGGGCTAACCGTATTCCCGATATGGTTAAGGGCGGCACACCTATTTCCCTGGAGCCATTTTTGCGTTTAAATTAAGGGGTTGATAATATGGAAGAAAATGTAATAAGGTTTGTTAATGAGTGCGCTAAAAGATTAAGCGAAAGTCAATCTTGGGATTTTATGTCTGAATTAGAAATGTTTTCTCAAGAAGGATACGGAATGTGGGGGGAAGGGATAGAATCACCGATAGAACAAATCCTTTTTGCTGCTATTTTGCACAATATTAAAATAAACGGGATACCACTTGCTGGCCCAAATGCTATAGGCATGCTTGATGTTGTGTTTGGGGTTGATATTGCGCCTCAATTTAAAATCGGGAGGTATAGAGTAGATTTTAAAATAACGATGGTTAAAACAATTTTTAGCAATAAAGAAAAACGAGTGGTTATTGATGATTCTAAATCGGTTGTAGTTGAATGTGATAGTCAACAATGGCATGAAAGAACAGAAAAAGAAAGAAGATATGAAAAAGCCAAGGACAGATATTTTGCAAAACATAATCTTAAAACATTTCATTATACTGGGGCCGAGATAATAAAAAATCCTCATAAAATAGCAGCCGAGATATTGCAAGAATTCTTGGTTATAATTGTACGGTATAAATATGTCTAAATCGCCGGCTTTTCAGTTTTATCCAGCAGATTGGCTAAATGATATAAAGCTCCAGTCGTGCTCACTACAGGCGCAAGGGCTTTTGATTAATTTGATGTGTCTTATGCATCAATCTCCAAAATATGGATATTTACTTATAAATAGTTTTATACCCCCCAAGAAAATGGTTTCACACCTATTAAGACTCCATCACAAGACCTACGATAAGGCGCTTAAAGAATTATTCTTATATGGTGTTTTAAAAGAGGATGAAGAGGGAATTATTTATTGCGAGAGAATGATTAAAGATGAGTATATTAGGACGGTTAGGCGTGAATCTGGAAAACTGGGTGGCAGCCCTTTGCTTAAGCAAGGGGTTAAGCAAGAGGTAAAACAAAAAACAACCCCTTCATCTTCATCTTCATCTTCATCTTCATCTTCTATTAAAAATATTAAAGAAAGAAAAGAAAAGAAAAGAAAATTTAATGAAAAAGAGTTTTTAACTTTCTATTCTGCATATCCTAACCATACAGGTAAAAAAGAAGCTCTTGAAAGATGGAAAAAACTTATCAAAACAAAAGAGCTTCCGGGATTGTCAATAATTTTAGCTGCTATTAAAAAGCAAGAATTATGGCGCAAGAACGCAAACGGTGAATTTAGGCCTGAATGGAAACATCCGGCTACGTGGTTGAATAAGGGATGCTGGGAAGATCAGCCCGAAAACAACAACAGTCCAAGTTTAAAAAATTTCAACCCAAATACAGGCTGTAAACGAACGGATGCTAACATGAGAGCTGGAATGGAATTTTTAGAAAGGGATGATGATGAATAAAAAAGACAAAGAAAGATTTGTCCAGATTATGTTGGGCATGGCAGATAACTTCAGGGACAGTATAACGAAAGAAGGTATGTCTATGCGTTTCGATATGTTGAAAGATTATACTATCACACAAATAGAATCTGCGGCAAGGCAAATTATGTATGCCCGGAAATACACCAAAATGCCACCGATAGCTGAATTTATAGGGGTATTGAATGTTAATATTCCCAAACCAGAAGACAAGGCTCTTGTTTTTGCAAATGAAATAATTGCGCATAGTAGAACACAAGGCTCAAGGGTTTTCCCACCAAGGCTTGATAATATCGCAAAACATCTAATGACCAGGCGGTGGCCATACGCCGAATGGTCGGCAACGGTACTAACCAGCGAATTAACGTGGTGGGTTAAAGAATTTCGAGAAGCTTATAAGATATATTCAGAAACGACAGAGAGTGGCAAGCTCTTAGAGCATCCACATAAAGACATTAAAGCACTTATTTGTGATATCGGAGCGATATGAAAAATGGAGATTGAAATTATGAAAATACCAAAGCTTATTATTTTTACAGGGAACATTGGTTGCGGCAAAAGTTTTTTGGCGAGCAAGTTCGCGAAGAAGGGTTACGTCGTTGTGAATAACGATGCAATCACAACCATGGTCCAAGGCGGCGAATATGCCTTGTATGATCCCGCAAAAAAGCCTATATATAAAATTATAGAGACAACGACTATAGCAGAAGCATTGAGGGCTGGGTTTAGTGTCGTGGTAGATCGTACAAATATGAGCGTATCTGATAGGAAGCGATATATAGATATCGGGAAAGCGTGCAATGTCGATATTCATTCTTACGATTGGGGGCATGGTGGTCAGGAGCCGCTAAACAGGAGGCTACTGTCTCCAAATGGGATACCAAGGGCGACATGGTTTAATGTACATATGGCTATGCAAAAAGCATATTTGGCCCCGGAACTAAAAGAAGGGTTTGACACAATTAATGATGCGCCTAAAGCGTTTAAGTTTTATGCCTTTGATTTTGATGGAACGATCGTTGAAAACGATTTTCCCGGCATTGGCAAGATCCGCGGCGAGATGGTAGATAAAATAAATACGGTATGGAAAGGTTTAAATAATGTTATTATTATCTGGACGTGCCGTGGCGGTGATTCCATGAATGTAATGAAAGAATTTTTAATTGCGGAAGGGATTCCGTTTGATTTTATAAATAAAAATCCAATAGTAAATTTTGGCTCATCCAAGATCTTTGCACATGAATATTATGACGATAGGAATAGGTTGATTGATGACTGCTAATACAATTCTAAAGCTACTCTTAAAGAGACATAAAGACGATATCTGTGTGCCGGAATGTAAGGCTGGCCCAACATGGACAGCCTTAAAAACACCACGCTTTGACTTGTGGTCGATGAAGAGGTCATATACCAACCCAACGACATGGGTATATGAGATTAAAGTTTCGCGGCAGGACTTTCTTAAAGATAATAAATGGCAAAGCTATCTTCCATATTGCACAGATTTTTATTTTACCGCCCCGCATGGCGTCATTGACGTTAACGAAGTCCCAGAACAGGCAGGTTTGTTGTTATTATCTAAAAACGGAACACGGCTATATTGTAAGAAAAAAGCTCCACATAGAGAGGTTGAAATACCGGATAGCGTGTTTAAGTACATACTTATGAGCCGGTCAAAAATTGTTGATAGCGCATATGTTAATAATACCAAATCGGGAAATACCAAGCAGTACTGGCAACAATGGCTTGATGACAAAAATAAAAATCAAGATCTTGGGTATAATGTATCTCGAAAAATCAGGCAGCTATATGATAAAAACGTAAAGCTGGTCAAAATTAATCAAGATCGGATGCAATCACATTTAGAAAAACTCGATGGTGTGAAACGGATTTTAAAAGAGCTGGGGTTTAATGAAAACAATCTTAACTGGAACTATGAAGAAAGAATTAGAGAGCGGATTTCGAAATAAACGAAGGATTCCCGGAAAAGAGTGTTATTAAGCATCTAAAGGCAGCTATTTTAAATCTGGAAAACACAATAGCAGTAGTAGGCGGAATAAATGAAAAATAAAAGGAAACGGGAAACATCCTCACAACCCATTCCGTCAGAGTACAGCGAACAGGTAGCAATTTTTAAAAGGGCGCATCTATACGCAAGGCGATATCCTGAGCTGAGGTTCCTCAACGGCAGCCTTAATGGGGTAAGGCTTACTATAGGGCAGGCTGTTAAGTGCAAAAAGGCAGGCATGCGGGAGGGCTATCCGGATCTTCAACTCCCTGCACGCAGAGGAATCTACCCTGGGCTTTATATCGAGTTGAAAAGGATTAAGGGAGGAAAAATAGACCCAGCGCAAAAAGATTGGGCAGAGTTTTTAATCTCACAGGGATACATGCATCGGTTTTGCAAGGGATGCGACGAGGCGTGGGGCGTTATAATTAATTATTTAAACCTAAAAAATGAGAAACAAAACAGGATATTATGTCAAAAAGAATCAAGATGACTCGCAGGAAGCGACAAGGGCTGGTTAAAGATATTGATGGATGGCTGGAACACAAGGCTAATCAGCGCAGGAAAAAGAAAGAAGAAGGCAGGAAGCGGGCGGCTGAAAAGTTAGACAGAGAGTTTAAGGCAAATTGAAAATAAGTGTTGGTATTTAACACAATATGTGCTTTATTAAATCATCAGCCGAATAGGCAATTATTTTAACCATAATTTAACTTAAAAACAGGAGGTAGTGCCCATGAACACAAGAGACGGCACTATAGCCCAAACAGTATATTTTAACTTAGAGAGTAATTAGCCCACCAGGACAACGGCATTAAAACAAAAAACCCCTGCCGATATGACAGGGGTTTTTATTCGGGCGGAAGTTCTCTAATTTGGGCTAACAATACTATCAATCCATCCATTACCCTCAGACGGATTTAAGTTATATTCGTAGTTTTGATACCATTCATCCCAAGTCGCTTCTACATTATATACCGCGCAATGCAGCATCCCAAATGCGATTATAATAACTATGCAAAACCAGTCTACTATTTCGTGTATGATTTCAGTAATCATTTTCACCATTCTTTTCTGCCCAGTAAGTACACACAAGGGCACGTACCATATCGGTTGCAGTTTCTTTATTTGGTTTCGATCTAAATTTACGATAAATAGATTTTTCAGCAGCACACTCGCCAACCGTTATAGACAATGGGCAACAAGTACACCAATTCGCAGTAAATAATAGTATGCACATCGCACAATCGGTATTAAAACATTTAACTGATTCACCCGAAGAAGCCCATATAGAAGAATATATAATATTGTCAGCTTTTAACGGCCTTACAATATCCAGCATCCAGTGCCTGATACTTTCCCTAATTGCCTGTAAATTAGTTCTTTTCACAAAACACCTCCCAGCGCCTCAACGATGCCTGTAAATAGTTCAGTTATTCTATTGCCAATAATATTTGTAACCCATAACGCAAATATAACGTTAACGATTGTGATTATAAAAGTTGATAATGCAAACTCAAGGGCTCTACCCATTAGCTGTGACCTCCCTTAATGACCAAAAGTTCATTAATCAATTTGTCGACGATTCGCTCTTGCTCGGCTAAAGCTATTTCGAGCGATTCTTTAATGCTTTTTAACTCTTCATTTTCTGTTTTTAATTCTGCATTTATTGCTCTTAACATTGCTATTCGTCCCGATAACGTTGGCATAATTACCCTCCCATCCCCAGCTCAATAGCGAGCCGGAGCGTTCCAGAAATTATTATTACCAAAAATGTTAATTTTAGCCAGGATTTTAGGATTTTTTTAAGAGCTGTTTTTTTCATTTAGACCTCCACAAGAGCTCTTTCATAGCCCTTTCCAGTAGCCGTGAGACAAGGTTAGCCCTTGATCTACCCTCTTTTTTTGCCTCTTTGTCTAATGCTGGCAGTAGGTCTTTAGGGACTGAGACATTTAGACGCGTAGTGGTGGCTGGGTGTTTTTTCCTGTGCTGTTCCACAGAAAGCCATTCACAATTTTCAGGGGAATACCCTTTTAAATTATTCATTCTATGAATATGCTTTCCGCAACTCCACCCATTTTGTTCTGCCCAAGTAACGAAAGAAACCGGATTTTTAAGCCATTTATCGCAAATTAAAATATTTTTACCTCCGTAACATTTATATTTTTTATCATTGGGATTATAACAACGCTGTTTCATATTATAAAAAGTGTTTAACGGTGTTCTCATTTTTTCTTAACCTCCTTATCCCAGTCATAAGATTTACATTGAGGGCATGCTTTTGGCTTTTGGTTGGTTTTTGATTCCCACTCATACCGGCAGGCGGGTCGTTTACATATGCATTTCATTGTTGTATCCTCCTTTAAGATTAATTGTTTGTGTTATAATAATATTAATCATAATAATAATATTAATGTCAAGAAGAAAATGCATTATTTTTGAAAAAAGATTAAAATAATTTTTTAGGAATAGATAAACGATTGAAATATTAAAAGATTTTGCCTATTGACAAGATGAGGGATATTGCTTATAAAAGGCTATTATAAAAGAACTTTTGACCAGACTTGCAGAGATAGGGTCGTACGCTCGAAAACCGGTGCCCTTGCCGGCTTCTCTGCAAGTAACTCAAGGGAGTGCATCGTCAAGGGTAGCGTGCATATGGGAACTTTTCTATCAGTACCACACAGACTACAAGACAAGATTAACGAACTACCAGGGAATGCTTTTCAGATCTATTTGCTGTTTTTGAGGTGTGTAACCTTTAAGCAAGGACGTTTAAGGAGGCCCATTAACGGTACTGAATTCTTTGAATATCCATATAGCAGAGCAAGAAAGCATGGATATACTAAATCAAAAAGGCAGTTTTTCAATGGGGTTAATGTATTAATCAATCTTAGATATATTAAGAAAACGGCTCAAGGGTCATTTCGTGGAGAAAGTGGATATAGAATACAAAATTTATACAGGCTGATACGGTACTGATAACCGGAGTCTGTTTATTCTATTTATAGGCCAAAACTAAACACTTGAAATAATGTAACTTTTTTTTAAACTGGGTGAAGTATAGTACCCTACGATTAGGCTTTTTGGTGAAGTATAGTGCACCGGCGGGTGAAGTATAGTGTACCGAGATTTTAGAATATTTTAATATTTGATACGGCTATATAAAAACTATAAAATTATGACCGCAAAAGACAGGCATATCCTTAAGATAGTGGAATATATAGGTAATTGGGACAACAATTTCCCCTCACGGACGAAAATGGCTGAAATATGCGGGGTCAAGCAAGACACCTTACGGAAACATTTTACGCTTGAAGAATACGCTGAAATCGAAAGCAAAGGGCTTGAATTAAGAAAAAAGAATTCAGCAAAACAGCGCGGAGCAGTCTATAAATCTATGCTGAAAGAGGCTAAGGGCGGCAATGTCCCGGCTCAAAAAGAATTCCTCGATAGAACCGAAGGCAAGGTAACAGAAAAGCGTGAAGTTACTGGCAAAGATGGAAAAAAATTAAAGGTTGAACATTCCCTTGACGAAAGCTGGAAAGAATTATTAGAAGCTGTTACGGGCGATAATACTGACGAGCTACCCAACGATAATGACCATCAAAAATAAAATCTCTCCGCAACCAGGAGATATCCAAAAAATAGAAGTCGTTGGCCATTTCAAGGACAAGTGGTGGCGACTCAATAATCTCTATTATATTATTAATGAGCATGGCAAGAAAGTAAAATTCCAATGCAACCCCCTCCAAAAGAAATTCTACGACAACCTCTGGTATCTCAATATGCTTCTCAAGGCACGGCAATTCGGGGGCACAACCTTCACAGACATTTATTTTCTTGATGATTGCATCTTTACCCGCAACCTTGAAGCTGGCATTATTGCCCATAATAGGGATGATGCTCAAAAGATTTTCCGTAGAAAAGTAAAGTTCCCATACGACAACCTTCCCGATGGGCTTAAAAATCAATGCGCCCTGACAACAGACAGCAGACAAGAGCTTGCCTTCAGCAATGGCAGCGTGATTTATGTCGCTACATCAATTAGGAGTGGGACTGTTCAACGATTACATATTTCTGAGCATGCCAAGATTTGCCGCAAATATCCTGATAAGGCCGAAGAAATTAAGACCGGGTCACTAAATGCAATTCACCCTGGCAATATTGTTGTGATAGAATCCACGGCAGAAGGCAGGTATGGTGATTTTTACGATTTTTGTCAAATAGCCCGGAAGTCCCAGCAAGAAGGAAGGCCGTTAAGCAAGATGGATTATAAGTTCCATTTTTTCCCGTGGTTTTGGGACGCAAAGAATACTCTTGATATCGATAATGTTGTTATTACTGCAGAAATGCAAGGGTATTTTGACAAAATAGAGGGAGCTGAATTAGGGCAGGATGGCAGCCCACTTCGATTGACGGCTGGGCAGAAGGCTTGGTATGTAAAAAAAGAAGCTATTCTGGGCGAAAAAATGCTTCAAGAATATCCCTCTACGGTAGAGGAAGCGTTCCAAGCAACTATCCGGGGAGCATATTTCGCTACACAAATGGCTGGGCTACGAAAGCGTGGCCAGATTACTACAGTGCCGTATGAGCCAGGGTTGCCGGTTAATACCGCTTGGGATCTTGGTGTGAGGGTGAGTCCGACATCTTCGACCGGAGGTGCGACTGTTATTGTTTTTCACCAGAGGCATAGGCTTGAAAATAGAATAATTGATTATTATATTAATAACGACAGGCCGTTGTCGCACTACGTGAAGCATCTGCGGGAAAAGGGTTATTTGTATGGTACTCATTATTTGCCTCACGATGTTGGCATAACGTCCCTGAGCACTGGAAAAACAAGGCTTGTAACTCTGAGAAAATTAATGCCTGGCGAGCGACTTATTGTGAATGAAAGATCGGACTTGGCTGATGGCATTGAAACAACACGGAACTTTTTGCCGACTTGTTGGATAGATGAAGTAAAATGCGCGGCGCTAATTAATGCCCTGGATGCATACCAAAGGCAACCGGATGATAAGCATGGAGGTTTTAAGGATAAGCCTTTACATAATTGGGCGAGTGACCCGGCTGATGGGTTTAGAAGCTTGGCTGTTGGGTATAATCCGAGCACATCGGGAACTGGGCGGCGCAGGCGAAGGCCGGTTAATGCAATGGCAGTATAAGAGAGAGGAGGACATTGATGAGCAGAAAATACAGAAACAGTAACGAAGTGCCAACCGAGGCTTTATGTAAACGTATCGACCAAATAATTACTGCAGGTGATTCTGGCAAATCTTTACTTCGAGAATGCACGATGCGGATTCCGGCTGAGCTCGATAAAGATGCCGATCTTGTTTTGGCAGAAGCGGCAAGAAGGCTTAGGGTTTTGGGAGTATGAAAATCATTAAAGAAAAAAGAAACGACACTCCGGGGCATCTTTACAGGTTTGTAGCTATAAGCAAGATAAAGAATAATACCCGCAGGAGATTTATGCTTATAGCGACCATGCCGCTTTTTTTAATATTTAACTGCTTGGCGATGTTGCCTATTATATCTCTCACTTTTATTTTCAATAATATTGCCTTGTTTGATACAATTATAAAAAGATGGAATAATCCATTGGAATAGAAGGGAGGGAACGACATGTCGGAAAAAGATTTATTACTAAGCATAATGCAAAGACTTAAAGAAAACGGTGGGATTGATGAATATTATTCGAGTCAATTAAGCCATCAGAATGAAAGCACCATAGAATGTGATTCGTCCGACTGGCATGGATATTCGTCCGACTGGCATGGATATGGGGTTAGATTTGTTTTTGATAAAGATGGGAATATGACGGGAGTAAGCGCTGGAGCATAACCAGATGATTAGGAGGGAGGATTCTTATGCCAGACCTTGAAAGAGCATTCACATACGACACAGAGGGCAGCCCGGTAATGCTGATCTACAAGAAGCCATCACAGGTACCTACATTCCGGCTTAAGAAGCCCACCATTGAGGCATATGCCATTCCCCTTGATGATGCATGGATGTTTTCAAGGGATCATTATAATCCACGGGCGTTGGTTAAGGTTTTCTATCGTTTCAATGCAGCCGGCCAGCCAATGCACGGAGAGAGAAATTTAACCTACGATGAAGCCATGTTCGCCAAATGTGAAGAGTTGTGCCATCAATTCGACTTGGGATTAATTACATCCCGTAAAATGGCTGAGATCGCAAGTCTTATCGAGGATGGCATAGATGATCTTGTCAAGATGCCACCGCAGGCCGAGAAAGACAGGCCCAAGGATATTGATGGGATTGTTGAGGAGATGAAGTTAATATGAGCAATTGGATTGATGCGAAAGATAGACTACCAGAGGAAAATACTCCCGTTCTTGTTTGGAATAAAGATGCTGTAGATATAGGCCTTATAAGAGATTGGCGATGGAGAGACTTTTCAGAAGTTTTCAGGCATGTTACGCATTGGATGCCGCTACCTGAGCCGCCAGATTAATGATATAAAAAAAGTGTTGACAAGCCAATTTAAGTTTGCAATTATGCAAAAAAAATACAATGCAAACCCGCACGACTAATAACCGGTGATTAAGAATGTCAGAACTTGACCCGTATCAAGATAGTTCAGCAATGTCCAGCGCAGCAAGCGGCTTGACACTTGAAGAACAAATCGAAGACCTTAACGTCCCCAAAAAAACTGCGCCCCACTTTCTCGACACAGATCCTCAAACTCTTAAATATTTCAGGATGATAAAAAACTGGTTTGCTTTTGAACGACAAAAACAGACTGAAAATCGTCTTGAGCGCATCAAAGCTCATAATTACAAGGATGGAGACCAATGGGATGATGAGGATAAGGAGGTCGTTGAGGGAAGAGGCCAGAAAGCTTCGGTTTTCAATATAATAAAACAGAACGTAGACTGGTTGGTGGGGACTGAAAAGAGGACCCGTGTTGACTATGCAATCCTGCCACGCAAAAAGGCAGAGTCCAAAGAAGCTGAGGCGAAAACTAAGCTAATCAAATATATTTCGGATGTTAACAAGGCCGGATTTGCACGGTCACTTGCCTTTGAGGACGCAATTATTTCAGGAAAGGGTTATTTAGACCACGGCGTACGATCTGATAATTCCGAAGAGCCTCTGTATGTTAGATACGCTGATTGGCGCAACGTATGGGATGATAGCCTTGCCAAGGAGAGGGATAACTCAGATGGCCGATATCAATTCTTTTCTAAAATAGTAGATTATGACATTGCAGTTGCTATGTTCCCAGGCAGGGCAGATGTTGTCCGGCTTGCGCTCAATCAGAGCGACAACGCAATAGACGAATTCGTTGAGACAGATGTTGACCCAGAAAGCGATGAGATGAGCGAGATGGGCAATCCCCTTGAGATGGACAATCAGAGGGATCGTGTGCGTCTTGTAAGTTGCGAATACAAAGTGCCAACTAAGCAGAAAATCATAAGAGGTAAGGGGCTGGGCGCACTGAACGGCGTTGAGTATGACGCTAAAAATGCCGATATGAAGCACTTGGTAGATAGTGGGCATGCCTCGACCTTTGATGCGGTTCGCATGGTGATGTGGAAGATGATTTTCTGCGGGAACCATGTTTTACAAAATCGAAAACGAATTTATAATCATCAGCACTTTTCACTCGTTCCAATGTGGTGCTACAAGAAAAAGAAGGACAATAACTGTTATGGCATTGTTCTTAATCAGATAGACCCACAGGATGATCTTAATAAGCGTAGATCAAAAGCACTTTTCATTCTTTCTACAAAACAATCTATGGCTGAAACGGGAGCCATAGATGATCACGACGTATTTATTGCAGAACGCGATCGACCAGACGGACACATGGAGGTTAACTCTATAGCAGGGGTGAAGCTGATTGAAGAGCGTGACCTTGCCGAAGAGCACGTCAAGCTCATGGAACAAGATATCAAGTTCATCGAATCCGTTGGCGGCGTATCCGATGAGGCCAGAGGCGTTGAAACCAATGCAACATCTGGAATCGCAATCCAAACAAGAGAGAGGCAAGCACATGTAACCACTGCTGAGCCATTTGATAATTACAGGTATTCATTCCAGACATCGGGCGAAATTCAATTGTCACTTGCAGAGCAGTTTTTTACTCAAGAAAAAACATTTCGCATCACAGGCGACAAAGGATTGCCGGATTTTGTCGACATCAATATGCCCGGCGAAAATGGTGAAATTGAAAATGACATAACAGCAACACAGGCTGATTTTGTGGTAGAAGCCGATAGCTACCATGCAACCGTTCGGCAGGCAATGTTTGAAAGTTTCGGCAATATGCTTTCTAAGCTTCCTCCTGAGATGGCTATCCAATTGCTTGATTTATGGATAGACCTATCCGATCTTCCCGGGAAAGAAATTATGGTAGAGAGGGTAAGGGCTGTCAACGGGCAAGGTAACCCGGATGAAGATCCGGACGATCAGGAAGTGAAAATGAAGCGCTTGGCCGAGCAAGAAGAACTCAGGCGGCAACAAGCAATAGAGGATAAGTTGCTTGGCCTTGAAATAAGTCTCAAAGAGGCTGAGGTTGAAGAGAAGCGTGCTAAGTCTGAGCGAGATGTCGCAGAGGCTAAGGCTAAGCTGCACCGGATTCAAACAGACATCAATCTTACCAAGATCAAGAAGGCTGAGGCATTGAATAAGATTGAGATGAGCGAGAAAATGGCCAAGCCGGCCAAGAAAGTCGAAAGGGGATAATATGGATAAAACATTATCAAATCAAAATGGCAATGGTGCACAAAAAAATGTGCCCGATGTTCAATTTTTTGGCGATCCTGATAGTTTTCAGTTAATTTGCAAGGCATCTTCTGAGGCTGAAGGATGGACGAAAAGCACTAAGGCTATGGAAATACCTGGGGCTGGCTGTTTGGTTCAGGTGACCACACGGCAACGAAATGAATCTGATGGTAGCTATGCTGTTGCTGAGGCTTTAGCTTTTGTGCCGAATTGTAGCATTTTGTCACAGCGTAAAATGGGCGGTGGCTCAATCAGTCGTAAGCTGGTTGGCTTTTCGTGGGAAGATCTTTCCAGAGAAGACATAATCGAAATGATGGCAAGAGGTATGTTTGTACCTCCAAGATATAGGAAATGAATAGTTCTAAGTTTTTCATAGTCCGCACTCCTTTCCCGCGGTGATTACCGGCCAGCCGCGGCAACCAAGCTCTCCTCGAAAATGCGGGCGGGGGATAAAAGCTATATCCCTTTATTTCTAAAGCAAGGAGGGCAAGGCCGGT
>JAGLQN010000249.1 GCA_023136835.1 Candidatus Omnitrophota bacterium
CTGATGGTAATGGTGATCCAAGGACGGGGACTAGAAGAATATATGAACCAGACGGTCCTCAAATTCTCGAAGCCAGTTCGACAGAAGACTTTGGTGAAGGAGAAAGTTATAGGATCTTATTAGATTATAACGGAGATAATTTTCTTGACGATTGGATTCAAATAGGAGGAGCAGGAGATCAGGTAAAATGGAGAGATGGGACTACTACAGGGCTTTTAGCAGCATGGAGTGGAAATTTCCTTGAAGTAGGCGCTATAAATGTTGCCAGCCATAATCCACTAGCAGCAGGACCGATTGGTTATGACATAAGATCTGCTGCTTCCTTGGATTTATGGTCAGAAGATGAATTACCTCCACCGCCCACATGTTCACCACTGGCGGATTTTGATGTTAATGCATCATGTAATAAAAATGCTAAATTTGATGGCAGTAAATCTGACACAGTATGTGGTGTAAGTCTGTTCTTTTTCAATTGGGAATTTGATGACGGCACAATCATAGCAGGAGTCAGTCCTATCGTAGATCATCAATTTGTCACTGGGGGCACACATAGTGCAAGATTGACTGTTGTGAACGTCCAGGGATATAACCATACAATAACAAAGGAGTTCGAAGTGGGTAAAGGACCAGTAACTGCGGATGCTTATTCTGGAGTAGAGACAGAAATCACAATTGACCCAGGACAATGTGTTACTCTTGGCGGAAGTCCGACAGCGATCGGTGGAGATGGAAACTACGAATATAAATGGATACCAGATACAGCAGAGGCAGGTTTGAATGCTACCGATGTATCTAATCCGTTAGCTTGTCCGACAGCCAACACAACATATCGGGTTGAAGTAAAAGACGGCAATAACTTCTTTGACAAGGAAACGTGCTATGATGCCGACGAGATCACAATCCTTATACAAGCAAATCCGGCAATAGAATTAGAAAAATCATGTCCGCCCAGTGCCATAGTCAATGAGGTAATAACCTATGAATATACAGTGAATAATACAGGTAATGCCGACCTAATAAATCTGGTACTCACAGATGACAAAGCAGGAACACCTAGCTTGGTCAGCGGTGATACCAATAGTGACAATAAGTTAAATGTTGGAGAGACTTGGATTTATTCAGCAACCTATACTGTACCTGATGCTGATTCAGTTACTAATATCGCTACCGTAACAGCCGAAGATGCTGCCGGAACAGCAGTAGACGATACAGCTCAGTGCACAACGGAAATAAAATCACCAGGAATAGAAATAGTGAAATCATGTCCGCCCAGTGCCATTGTCAATGAGGTAATAACCTATGAATATTTAGTGAATAATACAGGTACTACAGACTTATCAGATGTGGTACTCACAGATAACAAGGCAGGGACACCCAACTTCATCAGTGGCGATACCAACGGTGACAATAAGTTGAATATTGGAGAGACCTGGATTTACTCTGCAACCTATACTGTGCCCGATATCGATTCCGTCACTAACATTGTTACCGTAACAGCCAAAGATGCTGTAGGGAACACGGTTACTGATACAGATCAGTGTACAACACAAATAAATACACTAGGTATAAAATTAGAAAAATCATGTCCGCCCAGTGCTGAAGTTAATGAATCAGTAACATATGAATATACTGTTACTAATACCGGTAGCACTGACCTGATAAATGTTGTGCTAATAGATGATAAGGTTACACCCCATTATGTTGGCGGTGATACCAATAACGATAACAAGTTAAATGTTGGGGAGGTATGGAGTTACACAGCAACCTATATC
>JAGLQN010000025.1 GCA_023136835.1 Candidatus Omnitrophota bacterium
CTGTTTTTGGTTGATGTTTTTGGTTGACCGGAGATTGGGAAGGAATACGGATATCTTGGATGGCTAGTTGGTTTCTAACACAGATCCGGTGGAAACAGTGAAGCTGCTACTCCCGAGATTCGCGTTTGCTGGTACTGCAGTTATGGAATAGAGCTGAGTTGATAGGGAATCAACAGTAAAGGTAAATCCGTTATGGACACCGTTAAAATAATCCGCTTGTAAATAAGGCGGTGTAGCATTCAACAAAATTGTCATATTGGAAGGATAGACATTGTTTGTTGATAAGTAGGTTTCCATAGCGGTGCCGACTGTTTTCAAAGTCGCTTGAGCCGAGGCGTCGTGAGCGTTAACGCGGACCCTGAGGATATTGGGAATGGCGATAGAGGCTAAGAGTGCGATGATCAGGACAACGATCATTATCTCGACTAATGTAAATCCAGAATCTATTTTTTTCATAAAAAAATTTTATCACGAAACCACAGGAAATGCAGAAAAATCTTATAAATTTTCCGTTTATCCTGTTCCATTTTATGGGTGTTTTGTCATAAATTTAATGCCGCTTGCTTTTAAGCGGCTCACAAGCTCTTTTTTCCATGCGGTATTTTTATCCAATGGCGTATAGATAACATCGAAGTGTTCTGTTGGCCAACGGAAACTGCGCTGGTCATAATACAAGGCAAACACACGGTTTCTGCCTAGTCGCCCGATCCAAAATCCCAGGTGAAAAACAATTCCTTGATCGGCATACATCAAGGCATCCTTGGGTTTGCCGTTCTTCGGGTATACCCAATCGTCGGCTGAGAGGATCGCAATAACAAAAGAGATATCCGGATGTTCCGTGAAGAACTGCGCGACCGGTTTCGTTTTATTGTTCTTATCCTGCATGACAAGCGGATCAATCCCAAACTCGCGGATCAATGAAACGACTTGCTTGTTCATGATCTGGTCCCGGCCATAGGTAATACAAACACGCCCGCCTTTTTCGGTTATTTTTGGCACAAATGTCATCTCCCCAAGAGGCTTTACTTCGGCTTCTTTCATATCCTTCTTCTCTTCTTCCTTATGCTTTTGACGGGTTTCTTCGGATGGTTCTATTTTTTGATCGTCGGTTGAGGCGCTTCCGTCCTCTTGTTTTTCTTCGGGAACTATTTCTTCGTTTGCATCCGGATTATTTTCATTCATAGGTTTAACCTAGTGTCGCGATTAGCGCTTGATTATCGAGTTTTTTCATTTTAACGTTTACAAGCTTATTATTCAATTTCTGATCGGTTTTTACCTTAACGCGGATATAATTATCTGTCAATCCCGTCCAGTAACCTTTTTTGCATTGTTCGAAAAGGACTTTTTGTTTCGTTGTGATAAACGATTCGTAAAACGCCCGCCTCTTTTTCAAACTTAATTCGCGCGACACCGCGCTCCGCGCGGCGATCTTTTCTGGAGACAGGGCTTCAGGCAATTTATGGCTCTTGGCCATGTTCCTCTTTGAATAACTGAACACGTGAAGGTAGTGGATCGGCCATTGTCGGAGATGCTCGAATGTTTCTTGAAATTGCTTTTCGGTCTCTCCAGGAAATCCGACGATAACGTCGGTGCCGATGCAGATTTGCTCCACGGCATCATAGGCCTTGAGGATAAAACGTCCAAATTCCTCGATGGAATATTTGCGCCGCATCTTTCTTAAGATTTGATCATTCCCGCTTTGAAGCGGAATATGGAGATGACGGCAGAGCTTTGTCGGTTTGGTCATTTTTTTAATGAGTTTAGGGGGAATCGTTGTTGGCTCAATCGAGGAGATTCGTATCCGTTTGAGGCCGTTGATCTGCTCCAGGGCGTTAATCACGTCGATAATTGTTTTCTGGCTGTTCTTGTACGTGCCGACATTGATCCCTGTGATGACCAATTCCTTGTGCCCTGCCGTAACTAAGGCCGCGGCCTCGCGAGTAATATCCTCAAATACGCGGCTTCGGGCGCGTCCGCGGGCGTAAGGGATCTCGCAAAACGAACAGAAAAAGTCGCAGCCATCTTGAATTTTGATATTCGCGCGCGTATGTGTTGTGTCAATGCCGTTAGCCGGAACTTTAAAAGTGTCACGAGGAATGATTGGCGTGATGACCCGGGGTATTTTCGGGGCCTCATCTTCCTTGAGGATAGAAAGGAAATCCATTTTTCGGGCGTTGCCGATAACCCAATTGACGTTCGGCAAAGTGGTCAACCGGTTTTTTTGGATTTGGGCTTGGCAGCCAAGAAGCGCGATGCGCGCTTTCGGGTTGATCCGGTTAATTTTATTGATCAATCGCCTGGTATCAGTATCTCCGTTCTCTGTAACGGTGCACGTGTTAACGACAACAATGTCCGCCAGCTTGCCAAAATCAACAATTTTGTACTTTCCGTCGATTTTAAAGGTTTGCGTGACAACGGCGGTCTCACTTTGATTGAGACGGCAGCCGAACGTATAAAATGAAATTTTTGTATCCATAATCCGTATAATATATTAATATTTATATATAACGGTACCAAATACCCTTTGACTTTGCAAGGTTAATTTGATAGGCTTGGCTGTAATTTAGTTTTTCTATCAGCCAATTGTATAAAGTATTAATCTATAAAACCTTATGAATATCGGTTCTATTGAAATCGAGCAACCCATTGCCCTAGCTCCCATGGAAGATGTGACAGATGCCGCCTTTCGCCTGGTCTGCAAGCGTTTAGGCGCCGATATTGTCTATACCGAGTTTACTAGCTGCGAGGCTCTTATTCGTGATATTCCAAGAGCAATCAAGAAGATCCGGATTACGGATGAGGAGCGCCCGATTGCGATCCAGCTTTTCGGCGGCGTTGAAGAATCTATGGAAGAAGCCACAAAGCGCGCTACAGACTTCGGGCCGGATTTTATCGACATCAATTGCGGATGTTGGGTCAAAAATCATGTCAGCCGCGGTGAAGGGGCTGCATTGCTCAAAGACCTCCTTCATTTTGAGCGGATCGTGGCTTCGACCGTTAAGGCGACAAAGTTACCGGTCACTGTTAAAACCCGTTTGGGATGGGATGCTAAGAGCATCGTGATCCTTGATGTGGCCAAAATGGTCGAACAGGCCGGGGCAAAAGCGATCACGATACACTGCCGTACGCGTAACCAGGCCCATAGGGGTGAGGCTGATTGGCACTGGCTGGAGAAGATCAAAAAAGTCGTTTCGATCCCTGTTATCGGAAATGGGGACATCACGACGCCGGGCGATGTCAAGCGCATGTTTGAGACCGGTTGTGATGGCGTGATGATCGGCCGCGGGGCCATGACGAATCCCTGGATCTTTCAGCAAGCGAAATACTTTTTAAAAAACGGACAGTATCTTCCGGAACCGACGCTAAGGGAAAAAATTGAACTTTGTATTGAGCACTTGAAATTGTCGGTCCAGTTAAAAGGCTTGCGCGACGGGGTCATCCCTTTCCGTAAATATTATGTCGGATATCTTAACGGCGTGCCGAATGTCGCCAAATTACGTTCCGATCTCATGCAGCTTGTGGACCTTGAGAAGATCATTGAGCGTCTTCTCGATTTTTCGAAAATGCACCCTTCAACAACCCATTAAAGTTGAGACTAATTGATATGTTCAATTCCTTAAGCTCGTTATTGTTAAGAAAAAAAGTTCTTCTCGTTTTGGCCATACTTTTTTTCACGACGGCTAGTGTCTTCGGCGCGGTTGTCGAGATGACCTCGGGAAAAATTGTGAGAGGGGAAATTGTTGAGCGTAATGATGATTTTATCAGGATCGATACCGGGTTTGGTATACCGGTCACTTATTATTTAGATGAGATCGAGACGATCGACGGCGAATCTGTCGCACTGGTTGAAGAAGAGAAAATTGAAGAAGTTGAAGTCCCGGAAGTCGCAGAAACTCCGAAGGCGGTTGGAACGTCTAAAAGTACGGAAAAAACAGAGCTTTCACAAACGGCCGGGAAAATAGAAACAAAAGAAGATCCTGCAAAAACACCAACGCCGGCCAAAGAGATTGCAACCCTTGAAGGCATAGACGTGTTCAAGGAACAGGCTTCTCCCGCTGAGGTTAAGCCGAAAGAAGCTTCTTTACAGGCTATGGCCGTTGAGCCTAGTCAGCGCGTAGAACAATGGATCATGACACAGGTCGATCGGAACACAGGAGAATCCAAGCCCTATCCGGTAAAAACGAAACCTAAAGAGGGTTTTTTCAAAGTTTTAATCCAAAAGGCCAATAAGTATATCCAGTTACAAATAGTTGGATATAAAGAAACAGGGGCGTATATCCACAGTAAACTTCCCTTTATAAAGGAAAAGCTTTACGTGATCCCTGTAAAGATAAGGCGGGATGCTCTCGTTTTCCTAATTTTGTTTTTGACGATTCTTTATATTTGCGTCTGTTTCCCTCTTACGCGGATCGCCAAAAAGCTCGGAAGAAAGCGTAGCTGGCTGGTCTGGATTCCGCTGGTTCAGATTGTCTATTTTATTTACATGGCTAAACAGCCTTTGTGGCTGGCGATCTTTTTCTTTATACCGGTTCTCAACGCTTTGTTACCATTACTCTTATTTTATGATATTTTAAAATTGCTTAAAAGGCCTCGTTGGTTGATTATTTTGATCGCTTTGCCCGGTGTCAATGTTTTTACGCTTTGGTATTTGGCGATATCAAAGACGAATCAGTCCGCGTAATAGATCGTTGAAGAAAAACAGCTTTCTTTAGATTGCAAGACCCGATCAGCATTCAAAATAAGTGTAAGGTAAGCCTCCTTCTTCCGACTAATCTAGCAGACCGACATTCATCTCGACATTTTCTGAAAATTATTGCGTAATAGCATACTTAAATTCAGGTGAAATAATGGAAATATTAAATACAGCACAATCAATTCTTACCTTGATTGACAGGATAAATGCCAAGCAGGGAGAAATTCACCGTTGGTTGGAGTCCTATGAAGGCGCCAATGAGCTCCCTCTTTATTCTTCGGTCGATATCCGGGATGCGGGTTTTAAAGCCGCCGTGGTGGACACGAATATCTTTCCGGCCGGGTTCAATAATCTGTGTGAACATGGGTTGGAAGATTCGCAAACATTTATACGTGAGGCGATCAACAAACGTGTGCCCAATTGCAGAGATATCCTGATTATCGCCGAAGAACATACACGCAACGCGTGGTATTTGGAAAATATCCGTATTTTGCAGCAGATCATCGAGCGTGCCGATTTTCGTGTCAGGATCGCGACATTTTTAAATGTCCAGCCGGTTTTTTGTGAGCAGGCAAAATGCGTGGAATTGGAAACTGCTACGGGTGAATTAGTAAAGATATATTGTCTTCGTAGGATCTTGGAAGACTATGAATCCGGCCGGGAACATTTTGATTTGATCATCATGAACAATGATCTAACAATCGGTATACCGGAAATATTAAAGAATTCGAAAGTTCCCATTTATCCCTCGATTCAGGCAGGCTGGCATTCGCGGCTTAAAAGCCATCATTTTGATCACACGAGGGATTTGATCTATGAATTTTCACGGATTCTTGATGTTGACCCGTGGCTGTTTTCCTGTTTATACAATGCTGTTGATGACGTTGATATTAACGTCGCGTCGGACCGCCAAAAGCTGATGGATTCAGCGTCCGATCTTTTCTGCCGGATCAAGGCAAAATATAGAGAGCATCATATTAATGAAAAGCCCTATATTTTTGTCAAAGCGGATTCTGGGACATATGGCATGGGCGTCCTCCCCATCGAAGAGCCTTCCGATATTTTGCTGTTGAACCGCAAAAGCCGCAATAAACTTCATGTCGGTAAGAATTCACAGGTGATCGAGCGTTATTTACTGCAAGAAGGAGTTCCGACGATCTACAATATCGATCGGGAAGTCAGTGAGGTTTGTATTTATCAGATCGAAAATAATCTCATCGGCGGCTTTTACCGCTCGCATAGCTCCAAGGGGCAGCGTGATAATCTCAATGCCCGGGGTATGGAATTCAAAAAGATGTGCCCGCATTTGAGCAAATACGGGGATTGCGGGGTCCATCATGATATTAATATTTTTGATATTTACCGCATTTTAGCCCGCATTGCCGGTATTGCCGCTCACCGTGAAATCATTCAACTCGAGGCAACCAAAAGCGACAGGTAAAAAATACGTTAAATCCCAATAAACAAGCACCAAATTACAAACAATGACCAAAAAGCAAATAACAATTCACAAAACAATTTTAAATCAGGTGTTTGGAATTTGGTTATTTGGTATTGTTATTTGTTTGGGATTTGTTTTTTGGTTTTTGGTTATTCAACTACCAATGATTGTCGTTTGACAATCTAGTTTAGGTGATGTGCATGAACTATTTATTCCTGATGGATCCCCTCAGCAGCGTTATTGCCAAAAAGGACACTTCTCTTGCCTTGATGGTCGGGACTCACCGTAAAGGACATAATGTCTATTTTCTGCCCAGCGGTGGGATCGTCCTCAAAGAGGGTAAGCCGCAGTTTCACGTCCTTAAGGTCACGCCGCAGTATAATGCCAAGCGTCCATTTGTTGAGGACTTTCTGACTCTCCTGGATGAGAATGATGTGGATGTTTTATTCATTCGGAGCGACCCTCCCTTCAATGAGGAATATTTGCGTAACACGTGGCTTTTGGACCTGCTTCCCAAACATATTCCGGTTATCAATAATCCCGCAGGGATCCGCACGGTTAATGAAAAGATCTGGGCGTCCCAATTCACATCGATCACGCCAAAGACGCTGATCGGATCGAACCGGAATGACTTGCTTGCTTTTTTGAGCGAGGAAAAAGATATCATTGCCAAGCCGACGGATAGTTACGGCGGGCAGTCGGTCTTTCACATTAAGACCGACGGGCAGAATACGAACGTGATTCTCGAGACATTAACGCAGAACTGGCGCCGAGATACTATTTTGCAGAAGTATATCCCCGCGGCTCAGGATGGCGACAAACGCATTTTACTTTTAGACGGCGAACCGCTAGGCGCGGTTTTACGTCATCACTCTGAAGATGATCACAGGAATAATTTTTTCTCCGGCGGCAAACCGCTTGCGACTGATATCAATAAACGGGATCGAGAAATTATTGATGTGCTTAAGCCGGAGTTAAAAAAGCTCGGGCTTTATTTTGTCGGCATTGATATTATCGGGGATTATTTGATCGAGGTGAACGTCACCTCCCCGACCTGCCTTCAGGAGATGAACCGTTTATATGACCGGCAGCTTGAAGATGACGTAATCCGTTTTTCTGAGGAGCTTGTTGAGCAGTTTACATCCAAAGACCATGTGTCCCATTAAAGGAGAATAGTAATGCCAGACCTGACTTTGTTCTACCGGTCAATGTGCCCTTATTGCCAAAAAGTTCTTACGTTTATCGAGGAGAATAATATTTCATTGGAATTGAAAGATGTCTCAGGAAATCCGGAAGCGCGTCAGGAATTGATGACCGTTGGCGGAAAGACCCAGGTCCCTTGCCTTAGCATTGATGGCAAAGCCCTTTACGAGTCCGACGATATTATTCAATGGATTGGTGATAACAAATAGTTGCTGCAGTTCAGATATACATTCGTTGAACTTCTAACGCTTCAAGTTTGCGCGCGGTGGCGCATTGGACATTACCGGGATCGCTAACCGGCCAATAATTTACTTCCATCGGGGCGGCGTCTTTATATCTTGAAAATTGCTGAATGAGGCCTGCCGCTGTTGAAAGGATTTCCTTCGAGGGCCCGTAACCCTTGAGCAAGAGCGTTGCTCCCATTTTATCCTTGTCAGCAAACAACATGATAGTGTCATCACGGTGCGCGTAACGCAGCAGTGATTCATTTTCGTATTGGTCCCGCCCGACAATGGCCTTAAAATCATCATTAATCCGAAAATGTCTCCCCCATTGCAGAGCAATGGTCTCCCGGAAATTACGGTACCCGTGCGTCAACGTATCCTGCATTCGATTCGAAAAACCCGGATCGGTAAGACGGCATCCGCCAGCCGGCTGGTTATACTCGGTGATATTAAGATCTTCAGCCAATTGGATCTGCGGTTTGCGGGACCTGCCGGTCATTTTTAACAATTTATTCCGGTCGATCAATCCTTGGCTCTCGGGAATTGTCGGTTCTAAGAGCTGCGCGCAAAGAGGACGAAGCAATCTCCCCTCCAATCCGGATTCTTTTTCGATCCATTTCATGCTGTGGCGTTTTTGGGACATCGGCCGCTGGCCCAAAACTTCACCCGTAAAAAGAAAATTCGCTCCAATATGTTTCATGTACTGGGCGGCGCGCGAAAGCATATAGACGCGGCAGTCAATGCACGGATTCATCGCTGTTCCATAACCGTGCTTGGGATTCCTAATGATTTCTAAGTAACGTTCATCAAGTTGAAGAACGATAAACTTGATACCAATCCGTTTAGCCGCTTCGCTGGCCATAGCCTTATCACAGCAGCCCCAGGGCATCGCGAAATAAACTCCGTGGACATCAACTCCCAGGTCTTTTATGATCTTAGCGGCAAGCGTACTGTCAAGCCCTCCGGAGATCATGCCGACGGCTTTGACCTGTTTTTTCTGTGATGTTTGATCGACATTGGGATGGATCATCATTACCTCTTATTAGCTCAACAATAATATATGATTTTTAGCGGGAATACAAGTTGATTATCCTCAACGATATTTACTATTAAAACTGATTTATATCAGTTAAATAAAGCTTGCATAATTTGCCGTCTTTATTATAATGTTCGCACTTAACTTGATAAGAATATTAGTGTTACATTTTTAAGTCTGGAAGTTATCAATGCTCAAAAAATCCAAAACAAAAACACGCAAAAAACCATCTCCAAAGAAGCAGATGACCGGCGCGGAGGCTCTGGTGAAATGCCTGGAAAATCATGGCGTCGAATATATCTTCGGTCTTTCCGGCGGATCCGTTATCCCTATTTTTGATGTTCTTGTGGACTCGAAGATCAAACTGATCTTAGTTCGCCATGAACAAGGCGCGACGCACATGGCAGACGGTTATGCCCGGGCGACAGGTAAACCCGGTGTTGTGCTTGTGACAAGCGGCCCCGGGTCGACAAACACCGTTACGGGTATTATGACCGCCCATATGGATTCGGTACCGATGATCGTTCTCACGGGACAAACAATTTCCCCTATGTTGGGTAAGGATGCCTTTCAGGAAGCTGACATTGCCGGTATTTCCATGCCGGTTGTTAAGCATAGCTATCTTGTCAAGAAAACCAATGATCTCCCCCGCATTTTAAAAGAGGCGTTTTATATTACCAATACCGGCCGGCCCGGGCCTGTTTTAATCGATCTGCCCAAAGATATTACTTCAGGGCCATTTACCGGCTCTCTTAATCAAAAGATGGATATCCCCGGATATTCTGTTCCCGGAAAAGGAAATCAAAAAGATATCTTGAAAATCGCGCAGTTGTTCAATGCGTCCAAGAAGCCGCTGTTATTGGTTGGTCATGGCGCGGCTATTTCAAAGGCGGAAAATGCCGTTAGGGCTCTCGCAAGGAAATTAAAAGCACCGGTCGTTAACACTCTGCTTGGTAAAGGCGTGTTTCCGGAAAGTTCTCCCCTCAATTTAGGGATGTTGGGTATGCATGGAACGGCTTACGCGAACAAAGCCCTGATCAACTGTGATCTTATTTGTTCGATCGGTTCCCGATGGGATGACCGTATCAATGGCAATAATAACGAATTTTGCATCGGCGCGGTGAAAATACATATTGATATCGACCCGGCTGAAATAGGTAAGGTCGTGCAGCCTGATGCGCATGTGATTGGTGACGCAAGGCTTGTTGTTGAGGAACTCGTTAAACATGTTGAGCCGAAAGATACCAGCAAATGGCTTCAAGAGGTTGGTTTCTACCGCAAAGAATTCCCGTTAAAGTACAGCAATGACAAAGGATTGACTGCTCAGAAAGTTATTGATGAACTTTACCAAATTACGAAGGGCAGCGCGACAATAGTGACCGATGTCGGCCAACATCAGATGTGGGCCGCTCAGTTCTGTTTGGCTGAACGCGGAGACAAATGGATCTCTTCCGGAGGTGCGGGAACAATGGGATTTGGTTTTCCTGCCGCCATTGGCGCGCAGTTCGGCAAGCCGAAAGAACTGGTCGTCGCGGTTTGTGGTGACGGCGGTTTTCAAATGACTTTGTCTGAACTGGCAACAGCCTCGATCCATAAATTGCCGGTCAAAGTTATTATTATTGACAATAAATATCTTGGTATGGTACGCCAGTGGCAGGAGCTCTTCTTCGACAACCGCCTTTCAGGGGTGGATCTGGAAGGGAATCCAGACTTTGTTAAGCTTGCCGAAGCCTATGGTATTAAAGGTGTGCATATCGATAAAGTTGAAGATGTTCATAAGAAATTAAAAGCGGCTCTCGCGTATAAAGGTCCGGTCGTGATCCATGCAGAGGTTATCAAAGAAGGCAATGTGTTCCCAATGGTGCCGGCCGGAAAATCAGCGCATCATATCATTATTGAACCGCCGACAACACAATTGGAAAAACCGACAGGAAGCACATAATGGCAAAGGCGAATAATATAAAGAAAAAAGATACACATACGATCAGTATGCTTGTGGCGAATAAACCCGGTGTCCTTGTGCGTGTGGCCCTTGTCTTTGCCCGCCGGGGTTATAATATCGACGCGTTGGTGGTTTCTCCCTCGGTCAATCCCCGTTATTCACGTATGACCATTACGGCGAAAGGCGATCCGGATACCCTCGACCAGATCATTAAGCAGGCTTCAAAGCTTATTGATATGATCCACGCTGAAGAGCATAGTGATATTGATGCGGTCCATTGCGAATTGGCGCTTTTGAAACTTAAAGCAACAGCTGCCAATAAAACTGTTATTGCGAAACTTGCCAGAAAATTCCACGTCCGCATTGTCAATGAGAGCAAAGAAGCGGTCATTATTGAGCAGACCGGAACAACAGAAGAACTCGATGAATTCGAAGGACTTTTAAAGAAACACAATATTATTGAAATGGTCCGTTCCGGAAAGCTCGTTATGGCTAAAGGAAAAGAATCAACATAAGACTACAGAATATGGACTGATTTCATTTATTTTAAATGATAAAACCTAAAAACTTATTTAGCCTTTTGTCTAGAGTCTTTAGTCTGGAGTCTAAATACTATCGGAATGATCACACGGTAGGATTTTAGGCATATCTCTCGGTGGCAAAATCACCTGAATAATTTCAACTCCCTCTTTATCATCACGCGCGATAGATGCGATCCGGCACCTGTCTTTGTCGATGCTTTCATCGTCAGCGCCGAGATACTGCGCAATGGCTGATCGCAGGGCATCCCATTCTAAATAAAGAACAAATTGATCTTCTTCCGTCGCGGCATTAAGATTTTCAACCGCTTCACGATAAGGAACATCAAAGATTTCTTTGAGCGTCTTTCCACGGCAGTATGTGTTGTAATCGGTATAGGCCGTAATTTCCTTTCCACAAGTGATCTTTGTAAATTCAAAGGAAAGAAAACGCTCATCATTATTCAGTTTGAGAGCGATGCTCGATGAACTGTCGGAACAAGACATAGACAGATGACTCCAGGTTTAGGCATTAACTTGCTTGCAATACTGTTTTATAATATTTGGTAACAGCATTCCAGTCAACAACATTCCAGAATGCCGATATGTAATCCGGGCGCCGGTTCTGATATTTAAGATAATAGGCATGCTCCCAAATATCAAGAGTCAGAATGGGTGTTCCTTTGCATTCCGCAATATCCATTGCCGGATTATCCTGATTAGAAGTTGAGCAAACACATAATTTTCCATCACTAACCGTCAGCCAAGCCCAGCCGCTTGCGAAACGCGTTGCGGCAGCCGCTGAAAACTTTTCTTTCAGCGCATCAAAACCGCCGAGGTCCTTGGTTATCGCATCGGCGAGTTCACCTTCCGGTTGATCGCCTGAGCTTGGTCCGATCACATTCCAGAAAAGAGAATGATTGTAATGGCCGCCTCCGTTGTTGCGCACCGCCATGCGGATTTTTTCCGGAACAGCAGACAAATTCGCAATAAGATCTTCAATGCTCTTCGATTCAAGATCCGCATTTCCTTCGATGGCCGCGTTAAGCTTGCTGACATAAGCGGCATGATGCTTGTCATGGTGGATCTCCATGGTTTTCGCGTCGATATGGGGTTCAAGCGCGTCAAAAGCATAAGGTAGTTTTGGTAATGTATAAGCCATGATATATCCCTCCTTCATTGATCACAAAAAATTCATTTTTTTATGCTTACAGCTTTTTCATACTTTAGGAAATTATTAAAATTTCCTAAAGTACTAGAAAATTTCAAAATTATCTCGCAGACAATTTTCTTGCCGCTTCAAGAACTTCGTCGTAATCCGGTTCATTAGTGATCTCGCTGACAAATTGTTTGTATTGTAATATTCCGTCTTGGTCAACGACAAAGATCGCACGCGACAAAAGCCGGAGTTCTTTGATGAGAACGCCGTAAGCTTTGCCGAAGGACGCTGATTTGTAGTCCGAGTAGGTCTTGATTTGATCGCTGCCTGTCGCGCCGCACCAGCGCGCTTGAGCGAACGGCAAATCCATGCTCAGCGTGATCACGGCGACATTATCTCCCGAATTGACTGCTTCGCTGTTAAACCTCTTGGTTTGAAGGTCGCAGACAGGAGTATCGAGCGACGGCACAGCAGAGAGAATGACCTTCTTGCCTTTCAGGGACGATAATTGAAATTCAGAAAGATCGTTCGCGATCAATGTGGCATCAGGCGCCGATTGCCCGATTTGAACATCATTTCCTACTAATGTAAGTGGATTGCCTTTAAATGTGACCGTTTGAGTGATGGCTTGTGTCATTATTTCCTCCTTTCTATTAAGGCGCTGAAAAATATTCTTTGAACCCATTTTCATTAGCTTTCATCGCTTTTTTCTCTTTGTTCCAATTCGCGGGGCAAACTTCGCCATCTGTTTACTAGTTAATATCCGTCTATTGGTCGGTCAAGTTAATATAACCTTACAACTTTTATTACTTTTGTCAATATGTCAATATGGTCATTTGCCAATGATTGGGAACGTGGTATAATAGGGCACTCTTAAGGAGATTAAAATGCATGTCTATCACACAACGATAAAACTCCATGAAACCGATGCTGCGGGAGTCCTATTTTTTGCAAACCAGCTTAAGATCATCCACGATGCCTATGAATCATTATTCCAAAGCATTGGATTCAGTTTTGCGGAATTGATCAACGAAAAAGACTTCTTTTTGCCCATTGTGCACAGTGAATCGGATTACAAATCACCGCTTTTAGCCGGCGATCAGGTTGAAATCCGAACCACGGTTGCCAATGTGGGGAAAACTTCTTTTACTCTTACCTACACGATGCTTGATGCTTCGCAAACCATCGTTGGAACGGCTCAAACTGTCCATGTTTCTGTTGAGAAAGCAACACGCAAGAAGGTCCCTCTCCCCGCGGACTTGCGCGCAAAGTTAAATGGGCTATGCACTCAAGTCCCTTGCTAAAAATCTCACGACCCGTTCATTGAGCTGGACTGCGTGTAATTCACGACTGAGGATTCAGGAAATTCGTCTTTTCACTTTATAAAGCGCTGAAAATGCTACGAATAATTGGGATGAGCCAAAAGAATGGCCTGCGATAATTCCAGACGGTTGATTTTTGATGTGTCGGATTTGATTTGATCCGGCCAATCAAGAAATGCTTTTGGTATTTTAAACTTGGGAAGATAATTAAGGAGAAATTCCAAAATTTCCGGTATTTTTATGAAATGCCCCTCTCTTGATTTAATAATGGCAACCGGTTGAAATCCGAATTCCTTGTCCTTGACGGGAATAACGATTGCCTGGTCAATTGATTCCACGCGGGAAAGTATCGCTTCAATTTCCTCGGGTTGAATATTTTCGCCTCCGGAGATAAACATGTTGTCTTTTCTTCCGCGCACAACTAATCTGCCGTCGTCAGAAAATTCGCCTATATCCCCGGTTGCAAAATAACCGTTCTTATTAAATGGTAAAGAAAGCCGGGCTGTTTCGATATAACCTTTAAATAGAGTCTCGCCCTTCGCAAGGATCTCCCCTGTTTCAGAGATCATTAACTGCCGGTAGTTGAGGATTTCTCCGGAGCTGATCTGGTTTTCCTCTGAAAGCCGCTTAGATGTTGCCACTTGCGAGGCCATTTCTGTCGATCCATAGGTCGTATAGACGGGCAGGCCGAGTTTTATAGCGTCGCTGATCAAGGAATCGGGGATCGCGCTTCCCCCCAGAAGAATGACCTTAAGGTTTCTCAGGGCGCTATGGATCCCAGCATTTTGAAGCAATCGGATGAGCTGTGTTGGTACCAAGGAAAGGTGAGTGATCTTGTGCCTTGCTAACGTTTCATCAATACGCTGATGATGGTCAGGAATAACAAGGCTTCCTCCGCCGAGAAAGGTACGGATGATGATCCCGAGTCCGCCGACATGATAAAGCGGGAGCGATAAGAGCCATTGATCGCCGGGAATAACCGGAATATGTTCATTGGATCCCTTGGCATTATAGTAGTGGTTTCCAAACGTATGAAGAACCGCTTTTGGGGTTGAAGAGCTTCCGGATGTAAAGATGATTGTTGCTTCCTGCCCGAGAGGAACACAAAAATTTTGTTCGTCAGCGGCTTCAGTATTTTGCGATGGTTCAGTAATAGCGACAAGGTCGGTCGATGTTAAAAGACGCCGGCAGTTGATTGACTTCAATTGCTTCTTAAGGGTATTATCGGGCAGACGTGTGCTAAAAAGACAGGCAACAGCGCCAACGCGCCAGAGAGCAAATAACACGATGAGATACTCAACGCTGTTATGACTGAGAATTCCAACACGGTCATCTCTGCAAATGCCGGAATCTTTAAGATGGCGCCCTGCTCTTAAGACAGCGCGGAGTAATTCGGCGTACGAAAGAGTTTTGCCCCCGGAAATAATGGAAAGATTATGGGCCGTTGGCAGATTATTTCCGATGAAAAATTGTTGCGCGCTAGTCATTCCAATTTCCGTAAAAGATTAAAATTGATATCTTTCTTTGAAATTGCCTTTTGGCTGACGGCAATGGTTCCATTCTCAGTCTGTACCGGTTCATTTAAGATATCCTCTTTGAACCACTTTAAAGTATCAAGCCCGGCAGCTATAGTGCTGTGTGACGAAGTTCCCGCCAAATCAGCCAGCGTCGATATTCCCAGTGATGACTCGAATGATGAACTTATGGTGGTACTAAGAGCGCAACTCTGGGCCTGATCGATGATCGCCTTAGTTTTTTCAATGCCTCCAAGAATGGTCGGCTTAAGAACAAGGAAATCAACGCCGGAGATCAGGCGAATATCATCAACGGTTAAATGCTGTATCGATTCGTCCAAAGCGACCGGGATCATTGTCTCATCAAAGAATTCCGGAATTCTTCTGATATCCTTAAAAGGTTCTTCGATATAATTGACGGCGCCACATCCGATTTCCTTACCAAAAGCCACAGCGGTATCAAAATCCCACGCCCTGTTAACATCAATGTGCAGAAGCGCCTTACCGTAAGCGGCATCATTAACGATTTTCACTTTGCGAATCGCATCATCGGGGTCTCCTGCGACCTTCATTTTCAGTTCTCTAAAGCCCTTATCAAGAAGATCTCTCGTCTGGACGGCGATCTCATCATTCGAACCGCTTAACAATCCGGCAATTCTGACTTGTCGGTGTGATTGTTGAGGGATCAATTGACCTATCGAGACATTCCTTGCGGCTGCGAGCAAACCAAGAACAGCGGATTCGACCGCGAAGCATACAGATGGTTTTAGATCAAGGTTCTCGATCCATCGGTCAAGATGACCATTAAGTGTTTTGATTGATTCCGGAACCTCCAGATCACAAAGTTGGTATCTTAAAACCAGGGCCTGGTCACAGGCCTCATCGAGAGTCTCACTGCTGAATCCGGGAAGCGGGGCAATTTCGCCAAAGCCCTCGTATCCCTGATCGGATATCAAATGAAGAACGAGGCCTTCACGGTTCATAAGTGTTTGTTGGGGAAGAACCAACGGACGGGCCAGTTCAAGGGAATAATGATAAACAGTTGCAGAAACGATGTTCATAGGATCCATCCTATGGAAAACAGTATGCTGTAGATCATTAACAGGCGTCCGGTTTTCGCAAGGGCATCATTGAGCGATGGGCCGTCAGATGTTGTGAGGACTGTCTTAATGGTGGGGATCGAAATAAGCGCTAAGCACGTGCACGCTAAAATAGCCTTGTGATCTTCGATTAAGTAATAGATCAGAACGGGGATCAGAGACGCGGCAATAATGGAAAACAGGAATTCATAAACGGCAAATGAACGGCCGAAACGCACGGCCAAGGTACGCTTTCCGGCCTTTCGGTCGCTGTCGATATCACGCAGGTTATTGACGGTGAGGATAGCGACAGAAATAAGCCCCGGGGCTATTCCGGCAAGAACAACCGCCGAGTTCATCTCGTGGGACTGAACGTAATAGGTTCCGGCAACCGCAACCGGACCGAAAAAAATGAGGACAAAAAACTCTCCAAGACCGATATATCCTAATGGATATGGCCCGGCCGTATAAAAAATGCCGGAAAAGATCGCGAGAATACCGATGACGGCGATGGGCCAACCCCCACGTTTGATAAGCCAAAGGCCCAATATAATGGCGATCGCAAAAGAAACAATAAAGGCCAGCTTCATGGAAGAAGGCTTAATAAGGCCGGCTTGCGTCATGCGCGTTGGGCCGATTCGCTCAATTGTATCCGTTCCCTTTTTGAAATCGTAATAATCATTGGCAATGTTCGTTCCGATCTGGATCGAAAGAGCGGCAAGAAGACAAATACAAGCGATTGGAAAATGCTGCACGCCGTCGCCAAAGGCCATGGCCGTTGCGATCATGACCGGCGCAATGGCGGCGGGTAGAGTTTTTGGCCGGAAGGCTAGTAACCAGGTTTTAAGGGAGACATTAGACATTTATTAATTGTATAACCAAACAGACCCCGGAGGTCTGTTTAAGGGGCCGGTTTAACATTACGGTCTTCGTGGAAATTTTGAGAAATTCGGTTTGCGTTTCTCGATGAAGGCGTCGCGTCCCTCCTTGCCCTCCTCGCTCATATAAAAAAGCATTGTAGCGTTTCCGGCTAATTCTTGAAGGCCGGCCTGGCCATCACAGTCCGCGTTAAGCGCGGATTTAAGGCAGCGTATGGCCATTGAAGAATTGGATAAGATTTCCCGGCACCATTTGACGGTTTCAGATTCGAGTTTAGCATAAGGAACGACCTTGTTGACCATCCCCATTTCGAACGCCTCCCTCGCATTATAAAATCGGCACAGGAACCAAATTTCGCGCGCTTTTTTCTGGCCGACAATCCGGGCCATGTAGCTTGCCCCGTAACCGCCATCAAACGATCCGACTTTTGGCCCGGTCTGTCCAAAAATGGCATTATCAGCCGCGATGGTAAGATCACACATTAAATGAAGAATATGGCCTCCGCCGACAGCGTATCCGGCGACCATCGCGATGACAGGCTTTGGACAGGTACGGATCTGGCGCTGGAAATCAAGGACATTGAGACGATGCACCCCGGCATCGTCCCTATAACCGGCATCTCCACGGACCGTTTGATCACCGCCGGAACAAAAGGCTTTTTTCCCTTCTCCGGTCAAAATAACAACACCGATTTTTTCATCATTACGCGCGTTGTTCAATGCCCGGGACATTTCCATGACGGTTTGCGGACGGAACGCGTTACGGACCTTTGGGCGGCTGATCGTGATTTTCGCGATACCATCGGCTTTTTCATATTTGATGTCGGTAAATTGGCCGCTTGGTATCCATTTTACTTTTTTAACTTGGCTGCTGTTTTTTTTGGGCATTGTATGATTCCATTGCGTCTTCGATATTGGAATGTTAAAACCCTAAACGCATAATTTTCATTTCGCCTGTTTTAATATTCTTTAACAATACCGAATCAATTGTTATTTTGGAAATACGGTAATCCTTGATCATATCGC
Organism: Candidatus Omnitrophota bacterium; assembly: GCA_023136835.1. Classification (GTDB taxonomy): domain Bacteria; phylum Omnitrophota; class Gorgyraeia; order Zapsychrales; family Zapsychraceae; genus 2-02-FULL-52-10. Next base: position 18,036 of record JAGLQN010000025.1, read on the forward strand.
CTTCCTGATAGACATCGTTGTTGATCAAGGCCAAAGGCCTCCCCTCTAACTCTTTAATACCTTTAAGAGCGAATAATTCATTATTGATCTTAACCGGTTGCGCGGATTGTTGGGTGATCATCGTCGGCCGGTTAGCGCCTGGATAGAGAAAGCGTTCCATTTCCGGAATATACACGATCAATTCCTTCCGGGCTTCTCCCTCCGCGATCTTGCCATTGAGAGCGCCTATTGCGGCGATCTCGAAGAGAGAAAGAATTATAATCGCCAGAAAAATGATAAATTTCGATTTGAAGCGTGTTTCAATGAAAATAAAGCGGACTATTTTTCCGTGCATGGTTAAAACGCGTCCATTTCCTTCTTCAAGTTCTTCGCGTAGTCATAATTGGTTAATGTATAGGATGAATTCAGATCGCTGAGTTCTTTGAACTTGTAGAATATTTCCAGCCCAAGGAAAATGATAAATAAACAATATAAAGCCAGGCAAAGATTCGTGACACGCAGAGCTTGTAAACGCTCGGAGGGGCAAAAAGCATGCCGACGGGCGAAATTGATATCAAAATAATAATCCTCTAAGGAAAGAGCGGTTACAACATCGACAGAGTGGTCGCGCTCAATTTTTGCCTCAAAAGCAGATTCAACATCCTGGATGATTCCCATTTTATCCTCAAGATTTCCGGCAAAATGGATCTTCTCAAGATGAGCGATACCCGACAAGACGCGCGCGTTTTTCAACGAATCAATGATCTCTGGGATGATATCATGAAGAAGCTCGTAAGGGATTTGCCGTAAAAGCTCACAGTGGTCATTCTTAAAAACAGCGATACTGACCATGTATTTTTTTGAGAAATCAATGATCGCGAAACTGATATTGGGTTCCTTATGTTGATGAAAATAATAAT
>JAGLQN010000250.1 GCA_023136835.1 Candidatus Omnitrophota bacterium
CTTTGCCTATGCCGGGACCTGTTTGAACACGCAGGGCTACTGGGCACAGCGGCTATTCCCTTCCGGATTTCGCAAGCAATTCCTCGGCCGATATTGGTTCCGGAAAATTCCTCAAATCTTGAAAGAAAGAAGTCCCGGCTGCGACCTATTACTAACCGAAACAAATGATCTGACATCAAAGATACTGTCACAAAAGCCGGGTTTTAAAACTGCGCGCTGGGTGCGCATGGAAATTGATATTTCTAAACCATTAAAAAAGATCTGGAAAAGAGGGAAAAACGATGTCCCAAGACGCATCCGAAAACACAAACTGGAATGCGAAATGACGCGTGATCTTACCAGCCTGGAGGATTTTTATTTCAATATGCATTTACCTTATATTAAAGCCCGCTTCGAGGCAACCGTTGATCTGCCCAGCTATTCTGAAACTAAAAAAATGCTTTCGATAGGCGAACTATTTCTCATTAAAAAACAGGATCGAACACTGGCCGGAACACTGCTTGAATACCATAAAAATAAACCAAAAATGCGCATATTGGGCGTCAGAGACGGAAACTGGGAGTACGTTCGTTACGGAGTTGTCGGAGCGACATATTATTTCTCAATTATTGAAATGCAAAAAAGAGGATTCAAAAAACTCCATATCGGCGGTACACGCCCAATTCTCAACGATGGCCTAACAAAATATAAAATCTCCATTAGCGCAGAAATCATTCCTGAGAAACCCACTTTCAAGTATTCTTTATGGATGACCCTCTTAAAAGACTCTCCTTCTTTGAGGGACTTTTTGACTAAAAACCCTTTTGTCTATTTTTCTAAAGAAAATAAGCCTTGCCGGGCTTTTTTTATGAAAAAAAACCAAGATATGACACGAAATGAATTCCAAAAAAAATATAGATTAACCAATTGTGGGGGCCTGGAAAAAACAAAAATTTTTCTCTTCGACACAGACACGACACTTTCTGAGTGTTTATGTAGCATCCCCGATGCTCATGCCCACATAGAACCGGCGCATCTGCGCTTTATTAAATAAAAAGTATTGAAAGAATGAGAAGCCGGACTGCTTGTATAGAAGAAATTAAAGCGCTGAGGAAAGTAATTTAGAAAGGTACTGAAGATTATTAAGGTTTCCTTCAATCTTTCCTTCTTCTCTTTTGGTGTGAAGACTCAAGACCCCGAAAACGCGGTCCTTATCTTGCAAAGGCATGACCAGAGCTTCTTTGATTTCCGGCCGTTTTAAGAACTGTTTAATGCGGTTATCCCCTTCTGTTCCATGGATAACAAAAGCGGCATTTTCCTGGGCGGCAACACCAGCTACCCCCTCACCCATTTTGACCTTTACCCCATGAACTTTTTGCGGATCAAGCCCGCGCGAAGCCTTGATCGTTAATTCCTCTTCGTCAGGATCCTTGACCATGATCGACCCGCATTCGGCATTGGTCATTTTTAACGCGACATCCAAAAGCGTTGCTAAAAGCCCATCAAGGTAAACTGCGGAATAAATCTCTTGAGCCGTTTCACTAAACTCTTCTGATAAAACCCCCATATCCGATTTCATCTTGTTAAGCTCCCGCTTCCTTAAGCTCAACTCAACATTATCACGGATAATCTCAGAAAGCAGGTCCAGGATCGAATTGACCATGATGTTGGAAACAACGCGGATCCCGCCAAGTTCATTAAAAAGCTCCCTCTTGTCGCATCCATATCCTTCTGCAATTTCTTCATATTCAGAGGCCGAAAGACGCTTGTTCAAGATAACCGGTCCCATGACCATGTAGGCAATGATTTGATCATCTTCGATCTTAATGGGAATCGCAAAACTGTTAAGGCCATAACGATTGTATGATTCAAAGAATGCCCCGTATTGATCAAACTGCTTATCCACATTGATTGAATCATCCGCGAGATCAAACTTCAGGGACTGGTCAGTCAAAAGACGCCCGCCATAGCGCCCCCTCTCGGGAGGCAGAATGGTGCGGCCTTCGGCATCGATCACAAAAATATTGACGCGCAGGACATCGATAAAATGGGAAAGCATATCCCACCATTTCTCCTTATCGATCACTTCGCGCGCTAATTTTTTTAATTCTTCCGGTTTCATTCGTCCCTCTTATTATCCCCGAAAATATCATACTTCTTCATTTTATTATAAAGCGTTGTCCGGTTGACCCCTAAAACCTCCGCGGCCCTGTTCCGGTTCCAATTGCAGTCATCAAGAACAGAAATAATGTACTCGCGCTCGGGTTCCTCGACCGCTTTTCTTAGCGTTTTACCGTTATTGTTGTTCAACACCGGATCAGAAATAAATTTAGAAATATTAGGGATATCCTCCTTGTTAACGATCTCAGTTTTGGCCATAATAACGGCCCCCTCGATCGCATTCTCGAGCTCCCTGACATTTCCTTGCCAGAAATAATTCTGAAATATATCGACAACCTCGTCTGAAAGCTCGCCAACCTTCTTGCTATTGATCCGGCTGTATTTCTCAAGAAAGTGTCCGGCGATTTGCTCAATATCCTCCTTGCGTTCCCGCAACGGCGGAGCCTGTATCGCGATAACATTAACCCGGTAATAAAGATCTTCACGGAATTTTCCGGTCGCCACTAAATCCGTTAAAGTCTGATTGGTCGCCACAATGATCCGCGCATGCGTCTTTCGCGTCACATTATCCCCCACGCGCTCAAAAACACCATCTTGCAAAACACGAAGCAGCTTCACCTGAAGGCTTAATGAAAAGGCATCGATTTCATCTAAAAAGACCGTTCCGCCATCGGCATATTCAAAGCGCCCCTCCTTATCCTTGATTGCCCCGGTAAAAGCCCCTTTGACATGCCCGAAGAGTTCACTTTCCAACAATGTTTCAGAAAGAGCCCCGCAACTGACCTCAACAAACGGCTTCCCCTGACGGGTCTTATCATTTTCATGAATGGCCCTGGCAATCAGCCCTTTACCCGTACCGCTCTCCCCTGCAATGAGAATGGTCGCATTCGTACTCGCCACAGAATCAATCATATGATAAACACTCTGCATTTTCTCACTGGAACCGATCATCGCCCCGTATGCACTTCGACGTTCCCGCGCTAAGAGTTCACGCAAAGTTTCATTTTCCCTAACGACCCGCTTATTTTCGATCGTCTTTTGTATAATGATCTTGATCTCATTGTCATTAATGGGCTTGGTAACATAATCATAAGCGCCCTTTTTCATGGCTTCAACCGCCGTCTCGATCGATCCGTATCCGGTGATCATAATAACCTCGGTTTTCGGGTATTCTTTCTTTACGGCCTCTAGAAGATCCATCCCGCTCATCTTGGGCAATTTGAAGTCCGTGACAACGATATCAAACTCGTTTTTCGACATAAGCTGCAGGGCTTCCTTCCCTCCCTGGGCCATTTGAACACGGTAACCCTCAATACGCAGGATCTCATAGAGCGACTCGCGGATCAGAGGTTCATCATCGACGACAAGAATCCTAAAATTTTTATTTCTTTCTTTCAACGACATTATTCCTTAACCGGTAAATTGATCGTGAAAACGGTTCCATTGCCGGGCTTGCTTTCAACATGGATCTTTCCATCATAGCTTTTAATGATCTCAGCGACAATGGTTAACCCCAAGCCGCATCCTTTATCCATGTCCTTTGTCGTGAAGAACGGCTCAAAGATCTGCTCCGCCTCTTCTTTTGATATTCCGCGGCCCGTATCACTGACAATGATCGTTAAAATATTGTCCGTATACTTTGCCTGGACCGTGATCTTTCCGCCCTCATCTACGGCGTCGGCGGCATTGCGCAGGAGATTGGTCAAAATTCCTTCGATCCCCAGGTCTAATATCGACGGAACGCGATCCTGAATCTTTTTCTCAACCTCAATATTTTTATGCGCGATCTCCGCTTTTAAACTTGCTAAAGCATAATCCAACGCTTCCTTAAAATCAGCCCGCTCTGTGGAAAGCGACTGATTGCGCGTGCACGCCAAAAGGTTCTTGACGATATTGGCCATGCGGTCGAGCCCGTGCTTTACCTCCAACAGATATCCCCTGACCACATCATCGTGGACATGCTCGAGGCTTAAATTCGTATAGCGCATAACCCCGTCTAAGGGATTGTTAAATTCATGGGCAATGCCGCCGGCTAATTTACCGAGCGTCGCGAGTTTTTCCTGGATATAGATCTGCTTCTTAAGATACACAGCCTCTTGATCGCTTTGCCCGAGTTTATCTTTTAAGCTCTGGGCCTCCTTAATGCTTTTCTGAAACTTCTGATAAAGCTGAATGCGCCTATAATTAAGAGCGATCTGACTTGATAAGAAATCCAGCAGCTGCATTTCATTAGCGTTAAAGTGCAATCCGGACTCTTTATCCGTTATATTGATCACTCCGACAAAATCATCCTTGATCATTAACGGGGCACAAATGAACGAAGACGTCCGATATCCTTTTCGCGCCTTGAAATTCGCGAACCGTCCATCTTTGGCGATATCCTCGACAACAATGGGGCGCTTTTCTTCGGCAACCTTGCCGACAATACCACCTCCCATGCGCTTGACCATCTCCTTTTCTTCGCTACGCTGCATTCCGACTGCAATAGCCAGAACAAGATCGCGGCTACCCTCCTTTAAAATAAAAATGGAACCGCGGTTCGCGCCGAACAAAGCCATGATCTTATGCAACGTGATCTCAAAGAGCTTTTCATTACTGTTGACAAAATCGACAACAGCACAAACATCGTTAATCTTATGAAAAAGATCGGTCTGCGGAATTTCTTCAAAAATAGATTTTTGCGGAATACTCATCTTATTTTAAGTCTGAAGCCTCAACGCCCTTTCCTCTGAGCTGATGAAAGGCGTCAATAACCTTTTCTAAATAACCATTCAAACGATGCCCGGGATTCCGGTCAATGATCCCCTGGTATAGCTTGATCGCGATATCGTAATCCTGAAGCTGATAGGCAGAAACAATGTTGATTGTCTTAATGGTCATATCCGCGTTTTCAATCGTCAAATATCCCGAATCCACGTACTTCTCGATAACAACGCCTAATGTCTCGACCGCCTCAGCCCATCGGTTTTGTTCAAGATAACAATTCGAAAGATAGCGCGTGGCGTTTAAACCAACCCGCGTATTATCATGGTCAGAGGCCATTTTTTTATAATAACGCACAGCAACTTCATAAGCCTCCATAGTCCTTTGAAAATCATTCTCGTTCCTGTAATAATTCGCGATATAAATCGGCACGCGCATCGCCGTATCCGTTTTAGAATACTCGCGGATGATCACATTATAAACTTTGTTGGCCTCGACCCAATTCCGCTCAAATTCATGAGTCTGACCTATTTTAAACATCGCCTCAGCCGAAAGCTCTTGGTTCTCAGGATGCAGCTTGATAATGTCATTAAAGATCTTGCGCGCTTGCGCGTAATCCTTTTTAAGCGCGTACACCTCCCCAAGACGAATATGAAGTCCCGGCGTAAGGCGGGAATCAGGATGTTGGCTAATAATCTTTTCATACTCCGCGATAACATCCTCAAAAGTTCTATCCGGAATAACAACTGGATCTTTGGCAATATCGATATGCTTTTGATAAAGCTTCCAAGCCTTTCTTTCAACAGTATAATCCCCCTTGTGGCCCAATACAAACAATACAGCAAACAGCCCAACCAGAATCGAGAGATAAATAACAAGGGCTTTCTTCATGAGTGCTCTTTCTTTAATAGGTAATACATGGTAATAGCCGTATAAACCGTTGCGTCAATGAACACGGTGACCAAAATACTGACGATAATGACCAGCACGCGCGCTTCGGGAAATGTGGTCTGCGCGATACCGCCAATATTACCGCGCAATAACAAGACCGGCAAATAAAACACTGTCGGCAAAAACACAAGAACAGCGACAAACCAGAACGATCCCCAAAGATGCTTGAAATTTAATCCGATCGCCGGAAATATTTTTTTCTTCTCAATGGCAATAAGCGGAAAGACAAACGCGAAAACCGTGGTTACAAAAACCCCGATCAAAAGATTGAAATGCGGGGCCCCTTTAATAACAACCGTTTTTATAATAAAGAAAATACCTTCTGTTGAACTGATCGCTAAAGCACGAACGATCATCAAACCATAAACCTTATGGAGACCGTAAAACATGCAAAATGATATCAGGGCCCCGACAAAGATATGCACATACTGCGAAAAAACATCCCGGCAAGCGGATAAAAATCTGACTTTCCGGCCATCATTGATCGCGGCAATAATCGCTATGGCTACCGCAATAAAAAAGCTGCTAACAAAAATATACAAGGGGATCTGGGCATATTGGAATAATTTGGGAAGAATAATGAAATTACTCGGATAGTGTATAAATTCTTCACCCCATAGCGTCCGGATAATGGGATTGAAAAAATCTGATAGCGGGAATCTTGGAACAAAATACAGTATTTCCAAGACAAAAACCTGGACAAAAGCTATGGTTACGAAAGGGACTAGTATGATCGGATGGGTTGTGAATGTATTGATCGCGCCTCGTAAGAGACCAACAAGCTCCTTAGGAACTTTTTTCCGTGGCATTTGACATTCCTGACTATTTTTTCTGTAAATCTTTATATATGAATGAATTAGAGTAAAATTCTATCACAAACTCGTAAATGTGTCAAATCGTATCAGCAACCTTCCTTATACATATTATATAGAATATTAATATTAATAGAGAGAGCAAAAAAATAAGGCAGATTATACAGTTCATAATCTACCCTATTATATACACTCTCCCCATAGTATATGTGGTTTTTATATATCCAATAGTTTCTTATTTTGAATTTTGTAATACGAAACTGCCGTTACTTTTTTCGACTTGAAAAATACGTCATCGCGGCTAAACCGCCGCCGATAAGCAACATACTGGCCGGTTCCGGATTAACTAACGTCGCAACTTCAGCTCCACCTAATGTAGCATCCGCTGCAGCTCCCCCTAAGAGAGCGATCCCGCCTCCAATACCAGTACTGCCGAAAAGGAAGCTCGCTAATGAGCTGACGCCGCCTGAACCACATCCATAGACAAAAGGAAGGGCTCCAGCTAGAACAACGAGTTTTAGGAATTTAGAAAAACCTTTTCCCATTTTACTACTCCTCTCTTTCTTGATTCTTTACTTGCTTATTATAACGATTTGCTTTCGACTTAAAATACGTCATTACCGCCAAACCACTTCCCAACAGTAACATGCTGGCAGGCTCAGGCTGACTCAATGTCGCAAGTTCAGTTCCAACACCTAGGCCAGTATCTTTTACAGTGGTTAAAAGGCCGATACCAGTACTTCCACCGAAAAGGAACCCGAGCAACGCGCCAGTACCAGCGCTTGATCCGCATCCATAGATGAAAGGAAGCGCTCCAGCTAGCGTAATGAGCTTAAGGAATTTTGAATATTTTTTTTCCATTTTAATCTGCCTCCTTTCTTGTTTATCGCGCGCCTTCACCTGTTGCAACAACACGGAAGGTGCGCATCATGATATCAAAATCAGCCCAGAAACACATCTTCTTAACATAAAGAAGATCATATCTAAGTTTCTTTTTGACATCTTCAACTGTTTCATCATAACAATGCCAAACCTGAGCTAATCCGGTAATCCCCGGCTTAACAGCAAGCCGTTGTTCATAACCAGAAATTTCTTCTTTAAATCTTTCAACAAAGATCGGCCTTTCCGGCCTCGGCCCGATAAGACTCATCTCCCCCTTGAGAATGTTGATAAACTGAGGAATCTCATCGATATGGGCTTTGCGCAGGAAACCACCAACAAGTGTCAAACGGCTATCATTCTCTGCCGCCCAAACAGGGCCTGTTTCCTTCTCCGCATCAATTGCCATGGTACGGAATTTATACATTTTAAAAAGTCTTCCCTTCTTCCCGACACGCACTTGAGAATAGAAAATAGGTCCTTTAGAGGTCAACCTCACCAGCAGTGCCGTAATAAGAAATAATGGTGAGAGAACAATAATCCCGACAATAGACGTAATCATATCAAAAATGCGCTTTGCGAAGGCATACGTGCGCCGCATAAAGCTTATGATCATACCTAAGAGACCGCTCGCGAATAAAGCCATTGTTGTAGGCTCAGGAGCGCGCGCTCTTGGGGCTCTTTGTGCATCGTAAGAAGCCTCTGAATCTTCGGTATCTACACAAAGACGCGAACATTCAACGGATGTAATTGATGAAAATGCCGCCCAGGCGGTATCCACAAATAACGCGAATACTGTGACGACCGCAACAACGGCTAAAAGGCTCTTTATTCTTTTTCGGATTTTCTTCATAATATTTTCCGCTTTTGAAAGCGCTTTCTTTTTTTGATTCTTACCCGAAACAGAGCAAATACCATGCCAACAATAACCCTTTAGTAAAGAATTTTTGTGTGTTATAAATTATTGGTAGTGAATATTTTGTGACACGAAAAAATCGAATAGTTAGACATTCCAGGATAGGTATGGACAGACTATACTAAATACCACATTATTCATGTTGACATTTTTGAACACATGTTTAAAGGAGTCTACATTATATAGTAGTATTAATTTTTAATACTATACTATGTGGTAGCTAATAAGACTATGTTCAGGGGAGATATTGATGCAGGTGGGGAACAATCAACCGGCCAAACTTCTTTATACGCTCGCTGGCCTCAGATTCATTCTCATGTTTGACTGTGGAAGAAATCCTTATAAGAGCGCTGCTGGCAGGACTCCCAAGAAAAGACTTCATGGCAATAAGCCCTTGTTGAATCCAGTAATTTGATGTGAAGGAATCGCCGACTTTGAACCAATAGACAAAGATCTGCTCGGTCCTCCCCCTCTCTACCGTCAACCGGTTGACTTCGATTCTTTCATCTTCCGATACCGAAACAAAAGAATCATGAACATTGTTTAGGATCGTGGCCCCTCCCCCGGTATAGCATATCTCCGGCGGGTGGGATACTTTCCGGTTGTTCTGGGAGTACACAACAAACAAGTAAACTTCTTCACCTTGTGTATTCGAATAACGCCGGACAAAAACATTATCCGTTTCAAGAAGGGCTTTATCATCCTTTGAAATCGGTATTTCTTCTGCCGCCCAACCCCCGATCTCCTTTGGGAAAAAATGAATATTGACACTATCTTCCTGACGGTAAACCTTGAAATAAACCCGCCATGACACAGTGCCGGCAAACACAAAAAGCACAAGAATGAACCAATAGCTAAGATCCTTTAACTTCATTCCAAGATCCTCCCGGCAACGAACAGTAAAATAAAGGCAAGGGCAAAAACAAGAAAGCCTGAGGCGTCATGAATAAACCCGACGGCATATTTAGGCCCCCAAATTTCAGCGATCGAAGAAAGGAAAATGATCCGCGCGACATTAGTTACGATAGCAATGGGAATAGTAATAATAAAAAGAAGATATTTTCTGACTATGGACGATTTCATCCAGTACGCAAAAATGCTTCCCAAAGCCATCAAAGAGATCAGTGACCTTAATCCACTGCAGACATCATCAACGACGATTTGAGCATTGCGCATATGGATCAAGCTGCCTTCGCGCAAAGCCGGGATGCCGGCATTATTTAAAATATCCGTAGCAATTTTTGCCGCAAAAATCTTCATTTTGAAACTGATATTGGTAATGATCACTAACGGGACGGGAATCATAAAGACTAAAAACAGGACAGGAAAAAGGATTTTCTTGAAAACAGCAAAACCGTAAAAGAACAAGATCAACCCGACTAACACGATCAACATGGAAAATCCGGAAATAAAATAGACCCGCATCAGCGACGCGAAGATATGCATAAGCATGCCGGTGATGATCAGGAACATCCCCCATCCTGAACTGATCTTTTTGATCGAAGCGAGATCTTCCCTCTTCTGCCAGACCAGGAACACAACCACAAAGGGTATAAGAATGCCGTGGCTGTAATAGGAATCCCGCGCGAACCACCTATCCCACATCCAGATAAAAGTCGGAACATAGGTCAAAAGGAAGAGAATGGTTATGGAGAACTGCTTAACGTAAGATTTGATAGAAATTTGCATTGAAATAGATTGTTTGAAATTAATGGAAATTATTTGTTCCGTTCGTTAGTGTTATTGTTTTTTGAATTATAGATCGCTTTGATAAAATTTGTTAATTTTAAGGATAAGTTCTCGGAAATTGCTTTCATAGAATCATATTTGTTTTAGAAGCTTTTTTCCGTTCATAGAGCAATTCCAACCAATGCGCGAAAGATTCACTTAAAGAAGCCCGAGAGGTATAATACTTGATCTTGTCTAAATAATGATACCTGCGATACCCCTCGGCTATATTGGATCCTACTGAATCTGTCGACTCAATAAATTGATCTCCCATAATCTTTTTATCTTGCCAGCTAAGCTCCTCGTATATTCCCCAAGCTATTGATGACATTTTTCTTGCCAGCCCATAGACCTCTAGATCTTTTAATGGAATGTACTTATTCACCCGAAACACCTATTCGTCCGTCACAACCAATTTCAATAAATTTCAATCAATTTCTACCAATTTCTATAAATTCCAATCCCACACCCTCATCCTCGACTCACAACCCATACCCACCCAAATCAATCCCTCGCCTTTTCCCACGTAATGTCCTGCCGCGCCGCAAAAAATCTTAAAAAACCGATCAGCGCGGAGAAATTCAATAAACAAAAAACATACGGGATATAACATACCTTTGAAACGGTCTTCAGAATACCATATTTTTGATGTCTTGCCAAGCCGCCAATCACCGCCATAATGTAGAACAGTTTCTGCAGGTCAAAAAGCATTTGATACAATAGCTCCCCGGTCAGGCTCCAATTGATAAAAAAGAGCGCGACCATAAACAACGGGATCAATACACGCAAAAGCTTATGCGAGAATAACTGAAAAGCGATAGGGCTTTTCGCGGGATTGAACATCTCCCGAAAGACCCAAAAGATCTGATAATTCCCGAAAAGTGTCCGCGTCTTGCGCCGATGTTCCTCCCTCGAGCTGTCGGCAACCTCATCGTAGGCAATAGCTGAAGAGTCGAAAACCGCGCGATACCCACTTTGAATAATTTTAAATGGCACAAACATGTCATCAAGAACGATATCTTCCGGTATTTCCGTAAATAATTCCCTGCGGATCGCGTAGATCGCTCCGGTGGCCCCCAGCATCGAATGGACATGGCTCTCCGCGCGGCGAATGAACTTTTCATAATTCCAATAAAGGTTAATTCCCCGAGCAGTCGCTCCGTCTTTCTTGGAAAACATCAATTCGCCACTGACACACCCAACCTGAGAATCATTGAAATTGCTGACCAGAACTTTAACCGCGTCCCTTTCAAAAATCTGCCGGGCATCGGTAAAGACAATGATCTCATTCTTGGCTTTCTTGACCAGATCATTGAGCGTTGCCATCTTTCCCCGTCGCTGAGCATCCTCGATCAAATGAACGCGGGGATCGATAAACTGCCGTATCATGTCATTGGTTTGGTCGCTCGAGCCGTCGGACCCGATGAGGATCTCGATCTTTTCAGCCGGGTAATCTAAGGACAAGAGGTTCTTGATCTTGCTTTTAATGACATCTTCTTCGTTCCAAATGGAAAGGATGACCGATACCGCCGGTTCACATTCCCCTTTTTCTATCGGGCGGCGCAGAATGTAACCGAGGCAGGCCACAACGACGGGATAACCGAAGTAACAGTAACAGATAAGGAAAATGAGAGTCCAAAAAACAAAAGTCATATGTAATCTTATACTGGTTATGATACAAGATATAGTAGATTGAAATTGTTTGAAATTAGTGGAAATTCTTTGAAATTAATTGTGAGCATTTGAAAAAATTATCGTGACAGTGGTTTTTAAAACCATGCCATCCTCAAATAACATTTTTTCAGAGATCTCAACTAATCCCAAAAAATTTCTACCACTTTCTACTCATTTCAACAAATTTCAACCAATTACTACCAATCCCCATTCTCCCCCAAACATCTCGTCCCACAACTTACAACCCAACCAAATTTCTATCAATTTCCATCAATTTCAACTTCTTATATCGTGTGTCTTGCATCTTGTGTCTTTTTATATTTTCAACAATGTCTTGCGTATCCAATCATACACCCCTTCGCCGAAAAATCTTTTAATAGCACTTTTGCTTTTACCAATCAGACGTTCATGAGCCGGAGTGTCGCCGGTAACAGCCTGTTTAAAACGTTTAATCGGCCAGCTGGCTTTTACAGCCACGCGGCTTAAGCACTCTAAATTCAAAGCCCTCGGCCGGTCCGAAATGAACACGTATTTATAGCCGCAATCGTAAGCCATGCGAATCACTTTATTGTTGCAAAAACCCCTGGGCATTGAAAAAGCATCGACATTGATATTGAGATTACGCTCGAGATATCTTTTTGAAGCGCGCAATTCCTCTTCGACCTGCGAATCCAGAAGATTCGTGAGGATCTCGTGGCTGAATCCGTGAGAACCGATAACCATTCCTGCCTCATGCAGTGCCCGCAGCTCATCCCATCCCATATAACCGGGTTCACCGATGCGCTTAGCAATAATAAAGAAATGAGCGGGAAACCCGCATTTCTTCAAGACCGGAAGAGCCTGATCATAATTATTCATCTCACCATCGTCAAAAGTCAATATGACCTGGCATGCGCCCGGAGCCGGCGCCGCCTCATTAAGAATATCAATTTTATATTGCTCTGCTTCCAGCCATTCCATTTGCTTCTGAAAGTTCACCGTCGCGACATCATAGAGATCCGCCCCCGCCTCCCTCTCTTTGGGAAGGGCCGTCCACTCAGAAACAATACCGTGATACATAAGGACTAATGGTTGTAAAGATAGTTTGGACATGGCTCCATAAATGTCAAATGAAAAATGACAAATGCCAAATTAATGATAAATGACAAATGTCAAATATTCAGGAATTTGCTTGTGATTTCTTAATGATACTGCTCAAAATCAGCAATATTTCATTACATTCCTTGATCGACCAGTCTAACTCGTTTTTAATCGATGTATTGTGGATCGGAACAATAGCTTTTAATAATTTTACCCAATGTCTGGATTCCCTTGCCTCCCGTCTCGATATCCCGACCTTATTAATAAAATCTTTCTTCGTTAATGCCCCATCTGCCTCTTCAAGATTAGCTCCTATTGATCCACTTGATCGGATCAATTGCCGGCCATATTCACTAACTGATATTCTTTCAGGCAGCTTTTCTATAAGCTTAACAGTTCTAACAGAAAACTCAAACACCCTGTCATATATATCAAATTTCTTTTTTCACTCATCGCTCAACCATTTATTTATCATTTTTCATTTGGAATTCATTTGACATTTGTCATTTGTCATTAGCTTTCCTTCTTTGGTCTACTTCTCCACAACCGCCTTTTTCAGGCCCTTCACTGTTGCCTTGAGCATATACAAGCCCTGTAGTTTCTTCCGCGCGGCATCATCGCCCGGGTCATTCTGAACTCTTTTCTCATATTCGCGGATACGCCCTTCGATGCGCTCAAGCTGCTGCCGGAACTGCTCCGGCGTCTTTTTGATCCCCTTAAAAGCATCGCCTTCAGACATGCGGTCTATGATATCTGCTTCCCGGACTGTTTTTCTCATCGATGAATTCCAGCGGCGCTGGTTCTGGAGCAAGGCGCCCCGCTCTTGCGTTTTAATATTGTATTCCTCCGGGTCACTGAAGATTATCTCCGGTAGGACCTTCTCCTTGATCTGCTCAACGATCACAGGTTTCACCGGCAACCGCGCTGATAACGGCTTCCTTTTCTCCGGTATTTGGATCTTAAGCTGCCGATCAACCGAAATATTGATCGCCCGGAATGTGATAAAAAATACAAACACCGAGGCGATAATGGCATACAACGCATATCGATAATAATTATACTCCCTCACGTGCCTGGGAACTGACGCGCTTGCGCGCTTGCGCCGTTTTTTCGCCCTTGCGATCCTGGGCTCTTTTGCTCTTGTGCTCCTACGCTGTATCATGCTATATTTCCCTCCACGAACTCGGATTCTTCGTGTAGCCGGAAACTCCGCCTCCCACCAAACCCTCAAATCCCGGAGGAACGACCCCTCTTTTTCTCATGTCCGCGTAATTAAAAGTTTTTGTCGACCAGACTTCACGGATAATGATCCCTTCATTGGCAACCACGCTGCCATTGGTCACCGACGTGTCGTGCATCTCATCAAAATAGGCGCTCCCATGAGTATAAATCATGCCATTGTGAATGCTGGGCAAGGCCGCAGTCTCAAAGTAATCCGACCAGGCAATAATATTCAACTGTGAATCTTTTTGCGCCAGGCCCGCCTGATTGTGCGTGACCGTGCCCGTCGCAATAACGGTCAGGCTTTGTCCTTTTTCAAGCGCCCCGGTAAACTGAATGATCGCATTCCCCTCGCCTTCCCGCCGGCCTTCAATGTAAATGATCTTCTTGCCTTCAAGCGATTCATCCGGCGTGATCGTATAAGTGTCATTGCCCTGGATATAAACCACTTCATCTTCCGGATAGCTGGCAATAAGATTACGGTAAAAAGCAATAAAGTCGGAGAACTCATCAGGAGTCCCATTACCGTCAGCATCGGGATAAGTTATCGAGACAAGCGCATCATTCACACCCTCCTGGACATCCTCAAAAAAGGTAAGCGGATACGTGGCCGTATTGATCACGTTCCCTCCGAGGCGTAATTTATCATTGATCATCAGCGACGACTTACGCCCCTCGATGAACACGCTTCCCTTCGTTGACATAGTGCTCTCAAAGATCGTCGATAGAGCGGGATATTTGATCTGTATGCTCCGCCGGCTCCCCCCGGTGGTACCGGTCGACGTCACAAGCCGGTATTTCCGGTTGGAATCATCCTTGAGAATCTCGATCATCCCGTTTTCTTCATTAATCATTTTTGATCCTGTTTCGTTAAGGATTTCCGGGTCCGCAAGGAATTGATTGATTCCTGCTTCGGCAAGCCAGAAAGCCGCCGTTGTATCCTGATGCCGGCGCGCGTCATTGAGTTCGGTAAAATTGAAAAGCGCCACGCTTGACGACAATGTTACCAGAACGAACAAAGCCATGTAAACGGCAATTAAAACGGCCCCTTTATTGTTTGATAGGTTCATAACGTGTCTTTAGCTAGTTAACAAAAATGCCAAATGAAAAATATCAAATGATACATCGCGCTTCGCGCAAGTACTCCTCGCAATAATCCCGAGCAAAGCGAGGGGAAAATAAATGTCAAATTCCAAAATCTAAATAATTAAGAACCCTTCTGGGTTTTCTTAATGATACTGCTCAAAATCAATAATATTTCATGGCACTCATTAATCAACCAATCTAATTCCTTTTTATCGGATATATTCTGAATCGGAACAACAGCTTTCAATAACTTTAACCAATGCCGAGATTCCCTTGCCTCTCTCCTGGATATTCCAACCTTATTAATAAAATCCTTCTTCGTTAATGCCCCATCTGCTGCCTCAAGATTAGATCCCATTGAACCACTTGACCTAATTAATTGCCGACTATATTCTCTGGCTGATATACTTTTAGGCAATTTCTCTAGAAATTTAACTGTTCTTGCGGAAAACTTAAATATCCGATCATATATATCAAACTTCTTTTTTTCGATCATTTTTCAACTATCCAATTTGTCATTTATCATTTGGTTTTCATTTGACATTTGTCATTTGCTCATTTGTCATTATTAACAATGTTTTTAGCGGAAGAACGGCGTTTTTGAACGTAAAGCAACCCTTTCCTTTAATGCCGCTTTTGCCATCTGCCCATCCGACATCCGCTTGCTTGCTGTAATATCGATAATCACGACATCTTTCAAATATTGAAAAGAAAGATCGGAAATGTATTGTGCCATGATCCGTTTTTTAAAACGGTTCCGCCGGATGATCCTGCCGGCATCGCGCCCTTTATTCCTCCAAATATACGAAACAGGGCCGGTCAACGGGATATAAAAATGGACGGCGCTCCCGTCGGGGCCCTCAATGACCCGCACATTTTCGGCCGCCCGCAGTTCATTGACCATCCCTAAAAGAGCCCTACGCGCTTCCCGTCTTGCCGCGACCGAATCGTTATAATGAACCCAGGCCTTGTTCCCGACGATATAGGTTGAATAGATCCCCGCGAAGACAACCGTAGAAATGAGAGCCGTAACCAGCGCCTCGACAAGAGTAAATGCTTTTTTATTATGTATCCTCATTTTGCGACCTTTGTTATGAACGTGACGCCATGGCTTCTCAATTTCCGCGTCCAATTCACCGTTACCTGCATATCGAGTAAATTGCTGCTTGGTTCCGAAAAGATAATATCGATGGTTTCACCGGGAAGCGTGTTCAATCCTTGGTCCACGGCCCACTCTTCCCAATTCATGACCAGAATACTGCCGATCGAGTCGCTTCTTTGAGCTTCTTCCAGAACGTACTCGGCATGCGATGTCGCGACGGTCATATCCCATGCCAGCTGCGATGAGATCATCGAAGTCACATACAATAAAAGCACCCCGCCGATCGCGACAGCCAAAATAAACACGGCAATAAGCAGCTCAACAAAAGTAAATCCTTTATTATTGCGTTTAAGAGACATAAAACTTCCTGATTGGGTTATAAAAACTCGTTTTTATTATATAGGCGAGACCCATGAAAGAAAAGCCATAAATTGTCATTCTG
>JAGLQN010000251.1 GCA_023136835.1 Candidatus Omnitrophota bacterium
CGTATTGCCTCATCATAAATTCTAACCGTAATCTTCTAATGCCTCATTATAAAATCTAACCGTAGCAGTAGTCATTCCTTTCTCTTTTTGCTACTTTTTCTCTTTCCTTGTTATCATTGTTAATAAGTGAATAACCAAGAATTTTATGAGTGATTATCTGCAGCATTTATAACTACTCTCGTCTACATATACATTCTTATGAGTATGTAGTGGATATTTACAGAATGACTTGCAGGGATAGCTTAACGCTTCATAAGAATTCTGACAATGGTATATTCAAGCAATGAATATAATGAATATAATTATCGAATTGTAAGAAGGCTTAACCTCACTATTCCAATGGCAATAAGCCCTGCTTCTTCTGTTCATAGATTCGCATCAATTTATAGACTGCTTTATCGACAAGCCTTTTTTGTTTTACAATATGAATAGTATTTGCACGTCTCTTCAGCTCTTCTTTGACTGGATCATCAAGATCTGGAGATTCAAGAAGACGCTGATAAGGAGGCTTGGGAGCATCATATGATTTCTTCACTTTTGGCCCGATCCTGACCTTTCCTATGATTCTCATTGATGGATAGTAGAAGTTTAGAAGGGGACATAGATGTTTGTAAACATTTTTCAGTGCTTCATATTCCTTCTGCGTATCGAAGCGGTAGTACCCCACAACACGCCTGACAGTTAAATCATTTTTCTGTTCAACAAAACAATTGTCATTCTTCCGGTAAGGACGTCCTCTTGTAAAGGTGATTTCATGGTCATGACTCCATTCCAAGAGTTGGTAGTTGATAAATTCACCTCCATTATCGCTATCCACCCCTTTCATTGGATATGGCAGCTTTATCCGAATATTTTCAGCATTTTCTTTGACCCATCTATGAGCTTTATTTCGTAATGCTCTCAGTTCTACCCATCCTGAATAGACATCTGTTGCATTCAAGGTAAAACAATATTCGCCGGAACTGGAAGCTCCACCATGTGCCACTGTATCGAGTTCAAAGAAGCCGGGTTTTCGTTCGTCCCAATTGAAGAATGTACGGATTGGTATCTGATGTTTCAGAAGTGTCCCGGCTTTTGTATGGCTAATTCCTTTAAAGTTCAGTTTCTTGCGTTCAGGAGCCATCATCCTGTCTATTGTTGCCGGGCTTATTTTTATGATTTTATCCCGGATACTCTCATCTATCTCGAGCTCTTTATCGTTGGATAACACATCTATGTTCATTCGGATGAGGACGGCCAGCCGTTTACCACACATATAATCAAAGAGCTCCCATATCTTTCTCACAGCCTCCCTGACTGCATCTTCATAGATTCTTTTTCCAATACGTTTCTTGCGTTTCATGGGTTTCCCTACGATAAATTTCACAGGTTTTCCATTAATCATGTGCAGTTTTTCTTTTCCCCAGGTGGAAAGCAAGTGTATTGCGTATTTTCTATTGTATCCTGTGGTTTT
>JAGLQN010000252.1 GCA_023136835.1 Candidatus Omnitrophota bacterium
GGGGCCGTAGGCAGCTTCATCGATGCTAAGTGCTCGCTCAAACATTTCTTTTGCTTCGGTAAATTGGGCACGTCCTTTCAGATATAACCCCGTCTGATTCAATAATCTCCCCGTTGAATCAGAAGCTACATCAAGAGCTTCAGCATAATCTGCTACTGCCAGAGCATGGGGTAATAAACGTGAGCAAACAGGCCAAGTCCCGACATCATCACTATCAAACGGAAATGCTTCATTTACAATACGCACAGCTGATTCGGCCCATCTCTTTCTACCATCATCCGACAGCCGCTCTTGGACTACTGCCTGCACTAACCTGTGAACTGAAATTGTTTCTCCAGTGATTTTAACCAGGGAATAGTGAAGTAGAGGGTCCACAGCATCATGAAATACTGTTAAGTCAGATGCCATAGATACCAGAGATTCAGGCAGGTATTTTGCCCCTACTCTTAGAAGTTCAATAGGAATATCGTCCGGTGCCAGAAAAGCACACAGATTTAATAAATCTGCACCAGAGGGCGATATTTGCTTTACTTTATCAAAGGCAGGGTTCCATGCAGTAGCTACTGTATCCGGGTAATCTATAGGAGGTCCAACCCGGTCCCATAACTCATTTTTATGGACAGTGAACATATTCAGGTAATCAGAAACCGAAATTCTATTTGCCTCCATATAAGCCCCTGCCTGCTTCAAAGCAAGAGGCAGGTCACCTAACGCATCTGCCAGAACACTAGCAGATTCTCTGTCAGTGTATCCCGTTCGCTTCAGGAGGAGATCTATTGATTCTTTGCGCTCCAAAACGCGCACGTTCAGAGTAGTGGTAGTGTCCCGCCAGATGGAGTTGCGGGAAGTGATAAGTACATGACCCATTCTCCCCCGTGGAATGTAATTTTGAACATCTGCAGGATCTTTTGCGCCATCGAAAACAAGCAACCATTTTGGAATTTGCTCCAGCTTATGTTTAACCGCTTTAATAATGACCTGGAGATCAGTGGCTTCTTTTTCTGGCAGATCCAGTGCTTCAGCAAGGCTGGCATAATCGGCAGCCAGAGTCGCAGGCTCTTCTGAGCGAACCCAACATACAATGTCATATTCCGCAGCATTGCGGTATGCATACTCCAGTGCAAGCTGGGTCTTGCCCACGCCGCCCAGCCCATAGATGGCCAGGACCAATGCGTCGGGCTGGCCTGAACTCAGGGCTGCCTTCAGGTTGGCCAGGTGCTCCTCCCGACCGGTGAAATTTGGGTTGCGGGTATGGGGCACATTCCAGATAGGCGGGAGAG
>JAGLQN010000253.1 GCA_023136835.1 Candidatus Omnitrophota bacterium
ACAATTTATGGAATGAAATGAACATAAATTGTTACCGGAATTTACCCCGCCCTTTTGGCTTGGTGTTTTCACTATGTTTATTTAATAATGACGCCTCAAAGGGCGGGGTCTAACTCGCGTATTGATTTATGTTTACTAACACTTGCCGGGCAATAGGCAGGTTCCATAAATCAAACGCTCGTAAGAGGAGCAATTATGATCAGTATTGATGAGTTCATGAAAGTGGAGTTGGTTATCGCGCAGGTGAAAGAAGTCTGGGAGCATCCTAATGCTGACCGGCTTTACGTGATGAAGGTCGACACAGGCAGTGAAGAGCGGCAATTAGTCGCCGGGATACGTTTAAGCTACGCGCCTGAAGAGTTGGTCGGAAAACGCGTTGTGATTGCGGCGAACTTAGAGCCGGCAACGATCCGGGGGGAAGAATCTAGGGGCATGGTTCTCGCGGTTTCTGATGAGAGCGGCATTTCGGTCCTCTCGCCGGATAGGGATGTGGCCTTGGGAAGCAGGGTGAGATAAATGATAGCAAGAGGATAATTGTAATTGGTGACAGCCACCAATTATCCGTAAAGTGCTCTGTAAATTGTACACTCATTGAAGGAGAAAGGAAATGACGGTCATTACCGAATATATTCATTTGTCAACAGAAGGAAACGCGGACGTTATTGATATAACTTCTGAAGTGGGGCAGAAATTAAAGTCAACTAAGATCAAGAAGGGGATCGCGAATATTTCCGTTATCGGCTCGACAGGGGCGATAACGACTTGCGAATTTGAGCCGGGGCTTGTCGAGGATATCGGGGAGATCTTTGATAAACTGATCCCGTCCGGGCATTACAATCATGATGAAGCCTGGGGCGACGGTAATGGACACGCGCATTTAAGGTCTTCCATAGTGGGCCCTTCCCTGACGGTGCCCTTTGACCGCAACGGCCTCATTCTCGGCACATGGCAGCAGATCATATTTATTGATTTTGATAATCGCTCACGCGACAGAAAGATTGTGACAACTTTCTTGGGGGAATAATTTCCGTGATCAAAAACCTTCCACCGTTCGTTCCCCAGGAGGTCTGCCTGTCTTGTGACGGATGCTGCCGGTTTTCCGAAGAAAACAGTTCCTGGCGCCCGAAAATCGGCCAAGAAGAGACGGACGCGCGCTGCCGCCAAGAACTCGACGAGGATGGCACCATCAAGGCGATCGAGTGCCGGGGGCAGGTTCAGTGTGTTTTTTTTCAGGCGGAGGATAACACGTGCGCTATTTACCAGCGCCGCCCTTTTGAATGCCGGCTCTATCCTTTTCTTTTGATAAGGAAAGGGGACGATGTTGCCGTCGGTGTCCATCTCAGCTGCCCGCATGTTCGCGAAAAACGGCACGATGAAGATTTTAAGAGTTATATTGAAAGTCTCCAGGAATATTTTCAACAGCAAGAGGTTATTGAATTTGTTCAAAGGAATCAAGCTCTTCCCGGAAACTATTTTGGGTATGAACAAGAAGTCGAATGCCTTTTTCAATTGCCGTGTTAATTTTATGGTTCGGCGCGCTTCGCTTGCTCACTACTGGAACGGAGTGCCGAACCATCCTGAGCAAGCGAGCGAAAGCGAGCGCGTCGAAGGATCTTCGCTGTTCGAGTGACAAAATTCTATGACTGTAAAGTCATGGATGAATGATGGTCCGTCGATCGCGGATCGCATAACAGAATAAGAAAGGGGTCATGGGTGTAAACCCATGGGGTTCCAGTCATGCCTATCTCTACGGAGTACTCATTCTGTTCAGAGAACCCCTCGTTCTAACTCGGGGTTCAATTCGCTCCATGAGCACTCCGTAGAGACATAGAGTAAGGTAAGACAAAAATGCCTGACAAGTTGTTAGACCGTAAACCGGTTGTCGAGCGATATTTAAATCAAACACCGCGGTCATTGTCCGCTTTTTCTTTCACGAATATTTTTGCTTGGAAAGATTTTTTCCGGTTTAACTTTAAGGTTATTGATGAGTGTTTATGCGTATTTGCAAAGAACCAGATCGGAAGCTTTTTGTATTTGCCGCCCTTGGGGAAGGGTATCTCTCCTGACGTAATCGACGAATGTTTTGAAATGATGGAAGAGATCAATCGGGGCGGCGGTGTCACGCGCATTGAAAATGTGGGCATTGAAGGGCTTCCTCTTTTCCCGACGGATAAATTTACGCATTACAAAAAAGGATACGAATACTGCTATTACCGCGACGATATCGCCTCTCTGCGGGGCAATGCTTACAAATCAAAACGCTCTTCGTATAACCGGTTTGCCAGCCATTATCAATGCCGCTATGTTCCTTATGAAGAGGGCATGATCGGGGAGTGCCTGAACCTCTACAACCGTTGGGCCGATGCGCGCAAAGAGAAGCAGCCGGAGGAAGATATTTACTGTTCGATGCTTGATGAGAATAGAAAGGTCCATGAGGCCGTGTTGAAACATTATCAGCAATTGGGCCTGACCGGACGGGTTGTTATGATTAATGGAAACATTGAAGCCTATACGCTCGGGTTTCCTGTTAATCCCGCGATGTTTTGCGTTCTTTTTGAGGTCGTGGACCTCGACGTCAAAGGGCTTGCGACCTATATTTTCAGGGAGTTGTGCCGGGACGCGGCCGTGCTCAGGTATAAGTTTATCAATGGTATGGATGATTTCGGGCTGGACAATATAAGGCAAACCAAAATGTCGTTTCATCCAGGCGCCTTGTTGCCTCTATACGTTGTGACGAAAAGGCCATAGTCTAA
>JAGLQN010000254.1 GCA_023136835.1 Candidatus Omnitrophota bacterium
TCTTAGAACCGAACAGACCCCGGGGGGTCTGTCCCTAATTACGGCGATTGTTCGACTTACGGAGTCTGTATGTTTTTCCTTAATTTTGTTTAGAAGAAAACATTACGTACTCCATTGTTAAACAAAGGAGCACGAAGGACGACGTAAGTCGGTACAATTAGCCGCACCCGAAGTTTCCGCGGGAAACGAAGGGTGATTAATGGGTTTATCCCTAATTTATTGTCTCATGAATCAGTATTTTTATAAAAGTTTTGACTTCCGCGGCAACGCTTTGGACCTCTTGGATCTCTTGCGTGGAGAGCCTCACGCTTTTTTTCTCGACAGCAGTCAATACGATCCTCACCGCGGGCGGTATTCGTTTATCGGCTTTGATCCTTTCGATGTCTTCGTTGGCAAGGGCAAAGACACGCTCGAGCTTTTAAAGAAAAAGTTTACGCAATATGCCGGCGCAAGAGGGCGGAAGTTTACTTCACCGTTTTCCCCTTTAACCGCGGGCATCGTCGGGTATCTCGGGTATGATTACGGATTGTATCAGGAAAAGATCCGGCTTCAGGCTGAGGATGATTTGATTCTGCCGGACTGTTCTTTTGGATTTTATGATTGCATCTTGACCATCGATCACTTCGCGCAGAAACTTTATGTGACCTCATCGGGTCTTCCTGAAAAAGATGGGCATTTAAGAGAAAGAAGAGCGTCACAGCGTTTGGCTCATATGGTTGAAAAACTTGCGCCCTATTTGAATAAGGGGCCGGAGTGTTTTTCAATCTGTCATCCTGAGGAGCCTGCCTGCCGGCGAAGCAGACGAAGCGACGAAGGATCTCATGAGATCCTTCAGCCCTTCGCCCGCCTGCTGGCGAGGCAAAGACTTCAGGATGACCTCTCGGTTTTACCGTTAACTCTTAGATGCAATTTCTCGAAACAGCAATATATGAAAGCAGTTCAAAAAGCCCTCAATTACATAAGCTGCGGGGACATTTATCAGGTCAATTTATCGCAGAGGTTTGAATTCGACCTGACAGGACACGAATTTGATTCCCTGGCGCTGCACCAGGCGCTGAGAAATTTATCGCCTGTTTCCTTCGGAGGATATCTCAACTGCGGCGGGTTCTCTCTGATCAGCAATTCTCCCGAGAGATTTCTGCGATTGCATAAGGGGATCGCGCGGACAAGGCCGATGAAAGGAACGAGGCCCCGGGGGAGAAACGACGCGCAGGACCAGAAGTTCCGTGAAGAACTTATCCATAGCGCTAAAGAAAAAGCGGAACTCTTGATGATCACTGACCTTTTGCGCAATGACCTTGGACGGGTTTGTGACTACGGGTCCATTCGCGTTAAGGAGACGCGCGCGATCGAGGAATACCAGTATGTCTTTCAGGCGACATCGACCGTCGAGGGAGATTTAGGTAAAGGCAAAGATTGTTTCGACTTGATCCGGGCTTGTTTTCCGGGAGGGTCCATTACCGGCTGCCCTAAGATTCGGGCTATGGAAATCATTGAGGAGCTGGAGCCGACGCGCCGGGGAATGTATACGGGGTCGATGGGCTATATCAGTTTTGACGGCAATATGGATTTTAACATTCTCATCCGGACGCTGCTCGCCTATCGAGATACATTGTATTTTCAGGTCGGCGCGGGGATCGTCGCGGATTCAACTCCCGAGCGGGAATATGAGGAAACGCTTATTAAAGCCCGGGCGATGCGGGCGTCTTTGGGGTCGATTCCTTTTAAGGAGCGGCAGGCTGCCGGGACAAAGAATTAACAGGGGACAGGTGATTATGCGCTTGTCCCCTGTGTAGTACTATTCCGACCGCGTAGATCGGGATGGAAGGAAACATAATTCGTGAAGGCAAGATTACTTTTTCTAGACGGAAAAATGGTTAAGGCCGATAGCCGGCTTTTGGATTCTCTTGCTCCGGGTGCCGTCAAGAGGCAAGGCGCTTTTGAAACCATGCGCGTGCGCGATGGAGAAATAGCGGACCTTAAAAAACATCTCGGCCGTTTAGCGAAAGGGCTTAAGCTTTTAGGGATACGCGCGCCGTATTCACAAAAACAATGGGAACAATATCTTTACCGGACGCTCAAGGCTAACGCCCTGCGCCAGGCACGAGTCCGGCTTGCTATTTGGAGAGAGCGGCGGCATTTAAGGACTGCGATTGTCTGTGAGCTGTTTAAAGGTTATCCCGGCGAAAAATATAAAAAAGGATTTAAAGCTGTCATAGCAAGCGCGCGGAGGAAGAAAACGCGGTTCTCCCATATCAAATCTCTGGACTATTATCTTTTTCGTAAAGCTTTTCTGGAAGCCAAAAACTTAAACTGTGACGAGGCGGTCCTTTTGAACAGCCGCAAAGAGGTCGTCGAAGGAAGCCGGACCAATATCTTTTTCGCCAAGAAAGGTGTTCTTTACACGCCGGCTGTAAAATGCGGGGCGCTTAACGGTATCACGCGCCAGCAGGTTATTTGCCGCGCGCGCAAAGAAAAGATT
>JAGLQN010000255.1 GCA_023136835.1 Candidatus Omnitrophota bacterium
CTGGGCGACGGGGATGATACTTACCGGATCTATATGTACAACGCCTCTGATACCGAACCCAATCCGCCTTATACGCAGAATACTTACGAGTTGCGTCGGGCTAAAACAACAGTGACCTACGGGTCGGGGGCGGTTCTGATCTCGGATGTCAAGAAGCCGAATCCGTCTAGTTCAAAACCTTTTAGCCAAAATGGTAATGTGATCACAATGGATTTTGTTGTTGAACGCGGCGATCAACAGATCGCCGTGCGCGCCAATGTCAGGCCAAGGAGTTTATAATGATTGTATCGTTGATCGTATATCGTAGTTCGTTGCTCGTACTTTGTAAGGAGATGAAAGGAATATAGATAAATGATGAAATACGAACAACGAACAATAAGCAACGGATCAATAAATAACGAAAAAGGCGTCGCTTTAATTCTCACCTTTATCTTTATGGTCAGTTTGGTTATCATTGTGGCGGCCTATCTGTTTTTGGTGACCTATGATACAAGGCACGTGAACACGCAGTTGAGTAATGAAAAAGCGCTTTATTTGGCCGATGCGGGCCTCAATAAGGCCGTTTGGTATTTAACGAACACGGCGCCCGACAGTTCTACTGATGGTTCCTGGCGGACAACCGGCTATCCGGCTGACCCCGGAGTTAATCCTAACGACCCGCAACAAGAGATTCTAGGAGAGGGGACCTATACGATGTGGGTTGAGACCTCGGGAAGCGACATTATGGTTACGGCTCGGGGGACGGCCAATAACATTGAGCGGATCATCCGTGAAACGATAACATTAGCGGGAGGAGTGCCGGAGGCCTTCAGTAATGTGCAGTATTCGGGAGGTAATATTGACTTTAGAAATTCTAGCGGAACGATTACCGGAAATATTGACACGGTTGGAAATCTCAATAATGAAGGCGGCATGACCATTACCGGAAACGTCACGGAAGGATCAACCGTTGCTGTGCCAAGTGTTGATACAGCTTCTTACGCGGCCATTGCAGGTACGACTGTAAGCGGAAATAGGATATTTAATTCTGGAACATACAGTGGAATATGGTATGTTGATGGAAAGGTGACGATCTCGGATAATGTCATCTTTAACGGGACTATTGTGGCTACAGGGAACATCGTTCTGACGAACGCGGACAATTTTTCATCGAATCCGACTTCGAATTATCCGGCCCTGGTATCAGACGGAAAAATTACCGGAGGGAAAATGGGGACATCTACTATAAATGGTCTCCTATTTGCTGCTACGAGTATTGATATTAATCAGGGCTCGAATAATACGATCAATGGTTCCATTATCAGTGCCGGCAATATTGACATGAAAAGTGGTCCAGGATGGTCGGTGACCTATGATTCGAACCTTGCATCCAACCCGCCGCCGTATTTTACGGCCGGCAGCGGCAGTGCAAGCGGGGATGGATGGCGGGAAATCTAGCAGGTTCAGTGATGCAAAATACATTAAAGAAAATCCAATCCACGATTTCATCTTGGCAGGAAAAGATGAAGGATCTTTTATCAAAGGTCGAAGATCAGCTTGGCCGTCAACGGTTTGTTATTGGCATTGATGTGGGAACAAGCTCTGTTAAAGTTGTACAGATGGCGGATGTCGACGGAAAGATGACGGTTATTAAGTCAGCGCTTGTGGATATCGGTGGGGTTCCGGGCAGCCAGGAAGAGGCTTTAGCAAGCTTAAAGACCGCCTTGATCGGGATTGAAACAAAAGGCGCGAAAGTTGTCGCTATTGTCAATTGTCCGCAAACCTGCGCGCGGAAGATCGTAGCGCCTCATATGCCTAAAAAAGAATTAAGCCAGGCAGTCAAGTGGGAGGCAAAGAATGCCATTCTGTTCTCCATTGACGAAGCCCTCATAGACTTTGAGATCCTGGGTGAGGTTTCAGAGAAGAATATTCGGAAATATGTCGTTGCTGTCGCGGCGGCACCGAAAGACACAGTTGATAGGCTGGTAGCATTATTTTCTAAAGTGGGTATAGAGATCTCAGCGTTGATCCCGATTTCATTGAGTTTACAGAATTGGCTCGTTTATTCAAAAAGGAAAGAGGATATCCTTGCGATCGTCGAGATGGGAGCTTCGGTTACGGAATTGAATATTTATCGGGAGGGGCAACTGGCCTTTTCCCGAAAGCTGCCTGTTGCCGGAGTAGATATTACCAAAGCCATGACCAGCACTCTGATGTCGAGCCAGGGAAAGGTTGAATTAAGCGTCGGGGAAGCCGAGAAGATCAAGAAAGAACAAGGGATTCCGACGGGAGAGGAAACGGAATTGGTTGACGGGAAGATTCTTCCGAGCCAGATCCTTTCATTGGTCAGGCCCTGTGTAGAACAATTGGCCGGGGAGATCGAGCGGTCTTTTGACTTTTTCCGGGAAGAGTCTCACGGCGGAAAAGTGGATAAGATCATTTTGTTCGGAGGAGGAGCGAATCTCAAAGGATTGGTCGAGTCGCTAAAGCGCGAATTGGAAATAGATATTGAGATCGGTGATTCCCTAAAAGATATTCCGGTGCTGCCAAAAGCGGTTACCGATAAAGAGGGTGCCGGGTTACGCTTTGACCTGGCTATTGGAGCGATTCTTAATAAGGGTGACAAGATCAATCTTTTGCCCATTGAATTGAAGGAAAAAACAAAACGATTTGTAGAAAATATGTCATTGAAAGGAATCGCTGTCGGGGCAGTCGTTTCTTTGTTGCTTTTTTATACGGGGATGCATATTCAATTATTCGCATACAACAAGAAAATGGCCGCTTTAAAACTAGAGCAAAGGACATTACAACCGCAACTGAATCAGTTGCGCGGAAAAATATTGATCGGTGGAATATTAAAAGATAAACCCTATTGGGGAGACGTGCTGAAGGAAATAAGTCATCTTATCCCACCGGAGATATATCTTACGTACTTAAGGACGGAAAATGATACGGTTCGTCTGAAAGGAGACATTTTGCGCGGTGATGAGGGCCCTCAGGCGGTCCTTTCGCGTTTTATGCTGACATTGGAAGAGGGGATCTTCCAAGATGTGAGCTTGGTGACAACTCAGAAGAAAACAGGGAGTGTGAATATCGCGGAGTTTGAAATAACGTGTATGGTCGAATGATCAAAATTGGCAGAAAGACATAGCGCGATGAATATCCGATTTGATAAAAAAACAGTCATCATGGTTTCCGGTATTGCGGTAGCGATCATTGCTTTTGCTTTGATGGTTATTCCTTTGTTCAATAAGGTGGGCAAGGTTGGAAGCGAGGTCAAGGCGCTTGAACTGGAAATGATATCCGCCCGGCAAGCCATCCAATCGCGGGATAAGTTCCGGCAAACGGGAAATCTCTTAACGCGCCGGAAGATATCTCTTGCCATTGATGAGATTACCAAAATGGGCGCGCTGGAGAACATCAGCTTTGTTTCCATAAGTCCGCAGAAAATCTCTAAGCCCAAGGGTTCCAAATATCCGGTACTTCCGATTTGGATGAACCTACAGTCCGAATATAAGGACCTGGGGATCTTTCTGGGGGCGCTTGAAGGGCTGGGAGAGAGCATTATTACCGTCAAGAGTTTTCAGATTGAAGTAGATCAGCAGATCCTGCCGCAAATTAAGACTGATTTAGTCGTTGAGGTCTATCTTCGGGAGGGAGAAGATGGATAAACAGCAAAAACTCAAGATCGCATTACCGATACTGGTCCTCGTTATGATCGTCGTCTGGGGTCCGGTGATTATCGGGAGCGGATCCAAGAAAAAGAACGCGGGCAAGACAAATAACGTCAGTACAAGCACAAGCCCTCAAGGGAGCAGCGCGGATCTTATTGTTCTGGCCCGTTCTAATGAAAGAAAAAAAGCAAGGACGTCTTACACGGATTGGGGCCGCAATCCGTTCGCGCTTGCCGAAAGTCCAAAGGCTTCTGTTCTCGAGGGGATCATGTGGGATTCGCGGAACCCAAAAGCGATCATCAATGGTTATATCCTTGGTATTGGTGAGAAAGTCGGATCGGGAGTCATTATTAATATAAAGCAAACCAGTGTAACGGTTACAAACGGTAATACAGAAAAAGTATACCATCTTGGCCAGTAAAGTTTACTAAGCACTGAAGATGATCTATTAGTTTGTTCCACTCTAGGAAAGTATAAAATGCGGAGAGTGCGAAAAATCACTGAAAGTCATCGCCGCAAGCGATTTTCTCGCTGATGCGTAAATTGACCCACGAAGAAGTCGTTGACCGCCAAAAAGAAAAGATCAAAAATCGTCGCCTTCCGTTTATTGTTGTCCTCAATAATATCCGCAGCCTTTACAATGTAGGATCGATATTCCGTACTAGTGACGGTGCCGGCGTCGGGAAAGTTTGGATCTGCGGCATTACGGGCCATCCGCCTAATAACCAAATTGCCAAAACGGCGCTTGATGCCCAAGACCATGTGCCCTGGGAGTACCGCGATGATATTCATTCGCTCCTGAAGGAACTTAAGACAGAAGGTTATCAGATTGTCATGCTCGAGCAGACAGAAAGCAGTTGTTCTTATGAGGATTTTAAGCCGCAGGCGCCGGTATGTCTTATTATCGGTAATGAGATCGATGGGGTTTCGCGGGACGTTTCGTCCTATTGTGACGCGGCTATCGAGATCGAGATGGCCGGGATCAAGAATTCACTGAACGTCGCGGTCGCTTTCGGTATTATCGCGTATTATTTCCGCGATTGTCTCAAGTAATAAAATAAGAAAAGATCAGCTATTTTCTTCACGCATCAATGATTTTATGCGCTCCTGAACTTCGGCTGAAAGGGAGGTTGTGTGGGGGGAAGGGTGTTCCTCTTTGGGATCCGCGTGCCTGCCGATGATGTTTTTTAAGGCCTTAATTTGACGCCCGAAAAAGACGCAATTGGTACACATGACCAGGTGGATCTTAAGCATGATCCTGCTTGAGAGCGGGAGAGGGTGGTCTAGCTGCTCCGATATGAGGCGCGAGGCGCATTTACAACTTATCATGATCTTGAAGTGTCATTTTAATGTCTTTATCGTTTTAAGCCTGATCTAGCTCCAAAAATAAGTCGTTTTTAGGTGAAAAATCTTACAATTCATTTCCCCTACTTTTGAAACCAATTGATCTCCAGGCATTCCCGCAACTGCAATCTCGCCCGGTGCAGTAAGACCCAGAGGTTTGATAGAGTGATATTGAGTATTGAGCAGATCTCCTTGCTCTCTATTTTTTCGACTTCCCTTAATATAAAAGCGTCAGCAGCGGTTTGGGGAAGTTTATGAGAACATTGATAAAAGACCTTCCAGAATTCCTTTTTCTCAAGGAGCTCATCGGGTTTCGGGATCCAACGGGCCACGTTTCCCTTAGGGCGGCCGGCATAATCGAAAAATTGGTCAATGGCCTCTTCGTTTTTTTGCAGGTCGGTTACCGGCTTCTCCCGGTATCCTTTACGCAGGGAGTCGACGATCTTGTGCTTGAGGATGCCGATCAGCCAGGTACGCTCGCTCGATCTTCCCGAGAAACTGTTTCGGGCTTTGAGGGCGGCTAAAAAAGTTTCCTGAACCGCGTTCTCCGCGTCGGTCGTATTGCGCAGACGGCTTAAAGCGAAGTGATAGAGATAATTCCCGTATTCGTCGACCCAATGATCCGGATCAGTGGATTGAGGGCTGGGTTTTTCAGATAAATTAGACATGGTTTCGCTTGAATGTTTTTATGGAATATAATCTATCAGAGAATGACGCTTTCGGCAATAAGATTCATAGCATATTCCATTTGCGGATTTGAGGCGGTTTTGATTTGATTTGTACCTTTACGATTTAGGCTCCTTTGTGCTAGAATATACGACTTAATATTAATAGTAATCAGTTAACGGTTTTCAGCCACATGATCCGGACAGAGCGACTTACAAAATATTTCGGCAGTACACAAGCCCTTAAAAGTGTTTCATTTGAAATTCAAAAAGGTGAGATCGTCGGGTTTCTCGGGCGAAACGGGGCCGGGAAAACGACACTTATGCGTGTTTTGACGTCCTATTTGCCGGCAAGTTCCGGCACCGTGATGATTGACGGAATCGATGTTCTTAAACATTCCTTGGCTGTCCGCCAGAAAATAGGTTATCTGCCCGAAAATCCACCGCTTTATCCAAACATGACCGTTAGGGATTATATCCGTTTTGCCGCCCAGTTAAAAGATGTGCCTGCCAAGAGAATTTGCGCGCAAGTTGATAAAGTTCTCAACGAATGTTACCTTCGCAATGTCGCGCGCAAACCGATCTCAACACTTTCCAAAGGATATCAGCAAAGGGTGGGTATCGCGCAGGCGATTGTCAATGACCCTCAGATATTGATCCTTGATGAGCCGACCAACGGGTTGGACCCTGTTCAGATACAGCGGATCCGCGAATTGATCAAGAATCTTGAAGAGGAGAGAACGGTCATTATCAGTACGCACATTTTATCGGAGATCGAGCAGATTGCCCAGCGCGTCCTGATCATTAAGGATGGCGAGATCGTGGCTGATGACACGTTAAACAATCTTTTGTGTGATGATCAAGGCTGGCGGCAGAGCCTGGAAGAGGTTTTCCTGAGGTTGAACCAATGAACAAAATTTGGGCTATTACAAAAAAAGAACTCGCGTCTTATTTTAAGTCCCCGGTCGCTTACATTATTCTGATCATCACGATCGCTGTCTTTAACATGTTCTTTTTCATCATCATCGATAGCAACCAGGAAGCAACCTTGCGGGATGTTTTTAAGGTTATGGAATTTTTATTTGTTTTCATTGTTCCACTCTTGACGATGAAGACCTTTGCTGAGGAAAAAGCGTCCGGGACAATGGAATTCCTGATGACCACGCCCACCAAAAATACAGAGATCGTCCTCGGAAAGTATTTGGGCAGTCTCATCTTTTTTACGCTTATTATCGCGTTAACATCGATGTATTATTTCATTATTGAATTTTTCGGAACGCCTGACCGTGCCACCGCGCTTGTTGGCTATCTTGGCGTGTGGTTAGAAGGGGCGATGTTCATTGCGATCGGCCTTTTGATCTCATCCTTGACGCGCAGTCAGATTGTGGCGGCGATCTGTTCATACACGGTTCTGTTCTTACTGTATTTTTCGATGAGTTTCATCCAGTACACGCAAGGGGCCGCGGAGGCGGTGGTCCGTTATGTCTCGACTTTAAGCCATGCCGAGAATTTTGCGGTGGGCTTAATTACAACGGCGGATCTGACCTATTATTTAAGTAGCATCCTTTTTTGCCTTATATTAACACGGATCAGCATTGAGAATCGGCTATGGCGTTAAAAGACAGTTCAAAAAATATTTCTATTTTATTCGCTTTGGGGATTATTCTTCTTGCCTACGGGCTGGGGGCTTCTTATGTCGAACAGGGTGCCAGCCGTTTAAACACGGCTCTCGCGATTTTAGGGACGGCTTCTCTTTTGATCTGTTTTGTGAGAATAAAAGGCTTGCTTCCCAAGACGTTTTTGTCTTCCCGTTGGAAAAAATACGCTCTTTTGATTGTCTTAATCGTTCTCTGGAGTGTATTGTTCTTTGAAGTGAATTTCTTCGCCTACCATCACAATACGCGATGGGACCTGACGAAGGCCAAACGGCATACGCTTACAGCGAGCACACAGGATCTTATTGGAAATCTTGGCCAAGAGATCCGCTTGACGGCTTTTTATGTCGGAATGCCGCCGAAATATCTCGAAGATCTCTTTCGCGAATACGGGAGGGCTTCAAACGGAAGGATCATTACGGAGATTATCGATCCGATCGTGAGAATCGGATATGCCGCCTCGTTCGGCAACGTGATCAGAGGCGAGGAAAAGAAAGTTTTTGTGCAGTCCGGCAAGGAAAAGAGGGAGGTCGATTTTACCGAGAAGGCCTTGTCCGAAGAACAGCTTACGAACGCGATCGTCCGTGTGACCCGCAAAATACGCCACGCCTATTTTCTGATCGGGCATAACGAATACAATATTTATGAAGATGATGATACGGGGCTCAAAACTTTTGAGGAATTACTCTCGACGAATAATGTGATCAGCC
>JAGLQN010000256.1 GCA_023136835.1 Candidatus Omnitrophota bacterium
GTATTTAAAGGACGGCGGGGATGCTTTATTTTTGATCGAGAATGTGATCGTGACAACGCGGGATAATCCGCTGACCGAAGAAGAAAAAAAGAAAAACCCTTCCTTCAACAGCATTATGAACGACTGGGGCATTAACATCGCGGATGATGTTGTTGTTGATCTATCGAGTCACGTGAGCGGGGACGTCGGCAGTCCGGCGACACGCAATTACATGGCGCATAAAAGTATCGTCAATGATCTGGACTACACTTTTTTTGTGCGCCCGCGTTCCATTTCTATAAAAAAGGGCCGCCGGCCTACTGTCCGCGTCGCGCCGATTATTTTGACATCCTCCGATGAAAACAGTTGGGGCGAGACCAACAGGACCTTGGAGGTCAAGTTTGATGAGGGAATCGACCGGGCGGGCCCGGTTCCGATCGCTTTCGCGATTTGGGAGCCTAAAGAAGGAACGGAAGCTTCGGATACACGCATTATTGTGATTACCGACGCGGACTTTCTGACGAACGCGTTTATCAGCCAGTACAGCAATGCGCGCCTCGGCCTTAACGCGATTAATTGGCTTTCAGAATCAGATTATCAGGTCTTGATCGATAAAAAGGATGTTGATGTAAAGCGGCTTGATCTGACAAGCAAGCAGAAGCGCATGGTCGGCGTCATGCTGTTTCTGATGCCTGTGATCATTGCTGTGGCCGGTATGATGGTTTGGATCAAACATCACATTTCCTAAACAAACCCCGGGGGTCTGTTTGGTTGATAAGATATGGCAATCGTTATATTTATTATCGCGGCCTTGATCGCATTGTTGTTGGGCGGATATATTTATACTCATCCGCAAGAAGTGATCCTCCTTCAGCAAAAATTCTATACTTTGATTAATTGGCGCATGGAGCCTATTTCCATATCCAAAGAGATCCGCAATACCAAGTTTATGGGATTGTTCCTGATCCTTTTTGCGCTCGTCAGTTGTTTTTACTATTGGTTAGACCATTGAATCAAACAATATTTCATTCTCCCGAAGTGCGTGTGGTAGAAGCTTCTGCCGGTTCAGGCAAGACTTATGCTTTGGCCAAACGCTACGTTCAATTGATATTGAACCCCGATTTAAACCTCGAGCAAGTTCCCATCCGCAATGTTCTGGCGTTAACCTTTACGAACAAAGCTGCTTTCGAAATGAAAGCGCGCATCCTCGAATTCCTAAAAAGGATCGCGCTCGCGCGGTTATCAAAGCCTGAAGAGGCGGATATCCTAAAACCGATTGGGTTAAACAGCGCCCAGGCCAGTCACAAGGCTTTTAGCGTGATGGAAGGAATTATCCGCCATTATAATTTCTTCCAGGTCCAGACGATCGATAAATTTATCAACGCGATCCTCTCGGGCTGCGCCTTTAAGATCGGGTTGACGGCCAATTTCAAGATCAAGACCAATTCCGGAGAATATCTCCGCTACAGCCTCGACGCGCTCATCGACCGGGCGCGCGAGGAAAGAAGCGTTCTTCAAACATTCGAGCGTTTTCTTCATCATTATTTGTACCTTGAAAACCGTTCAGGCTGGTTCCCGAAAGACGATATCCTCACTATTATCACAACCCTCTTTGAGAAAAATAATACTTACGGACTTAGTTTTAAGACGAGTTCGTTCACGCCGGAAGATGTAATTAAAGCTAAGGCTTCTATCTTGGAGGATATAAAATCCCTGAGGAAGATACTTCCTGGCGAAACTCACGCGGGGTTTATCAAGTCCTTGGATAAATTCTTAACAAAACATACCAAAGGATTTGATATCGACAGCATTTCCGATTATTTCGCGAGAGACGCGGTTCCCGTAAAGAAGGGAACCGAAATCTCCCGTGACGCGGATAAATTGTGGATAAAAATAAGGACGGATCTAAAAAAACTTTGCGAAAAAGAGGCCTATTCCCTTTTTAATCCATATGTCGATATGTTCCTGCGGGTGATCGGCGGTTTTTACGCCTTGTCGTCGAAGGACGATTGCTTATTCCTCAACGAGCTCAACAAGCGGGCCGGATCGCTGTTTGACGAGGACCATGTGACTGTTGAAGAACTCTATTACCGTTTAGCGACCCGCTTTCATCATTATTTGATCGATGAGTTTCAGGATACGAGCCGCCTGCAATGGCGCAACTTGGAGAAAATGACCGAAGAAGCCCTTTCGACGGGCGGGACATTATTTACTGTCGGAGACCGCAAGCAGGCCATCTACGGGTTCCGCGGCGGCGATGTCGGGCTTTTCGATGATATTAAAGAAATCTTCGGAGCCTTTAATGTTGAGATTGACGTGCTTTCGAATAACTGGCGCAGTCAAAGGAGAATTGTTGAATTTAATAATACGGTGTTTTCATTAAACAATCTTAAAAGATTTATCCAGCAGAAAGAATCTTACGAAGCCGGGAAAAACAAAAAGGCGCCGGTTCACTTCAGCGAGGCGGATATCCTCGAGATCAGCGGCATTTTTCAAAGCGCCCAGCAGACATTCCAAGTGAAGAACAGCGAGGGGTATGTCCACATGGAATATATCGATATTGACAAAAAAGAGGAGCGTGATCATCTTGTCCGGGAAAAACTCATTACACTTATCCGGGATTTAAAGGAGCGGTTTGCTTACCGGGATATCGCCATTTTGACCCGGGGCAATAAGGCAATCAAGGAAATAACCAATTGGCTTCTTGAAGAAAATATTCCCGTCGAAAGCGAGCGGACCTCGGATATTACAGAGAACACCTTTATTGTGGAGCTGGCCGCGTTTTTGAAGTTCCTGGATTCTCCGATAGACAATTTGGCATTTACGACATTTATTTTAGGTGACATTTTCACGCGGGCGACGGGCCTTACGGCGGAGGCGATGCACAAGTTCGTCTTCAGCCTCAGAGAACGCGTGGCCAGCGAAAAAGACCTTTATCTGTATATGGAATTCCGGGCCCGCTATCCGGAGGTTTGGCAAACGTTCATGGACGAATTTTTCCGTAACGTCGGATTGTATCCGCTTTATGAACTAGCCGTGTCGATTTACAGCCGGTTTAAGATACTGAACCATTGCCGTGAGGCACAAGGGTTTCTGATGCATTTTCTCGAGTTAATAAAAAAGATCGAAGAAGAGCATACCGATATCGCTTCTTTCCTGGGGTATTTTGATGAATTGCAAGGGGAAGATCTTTATGTTCAAGTTTCCGGCAGTGACGCGGTCAAAGTTTTAACGATCCATAAATCCAAGGGGCTCGAGTTTCCGGTTGTGATCTTGCCTTATTTTACAATGGATGTTGTGATCGGCGCGAGCAGCGGGGAGTATCAGCCGTCGTATATCTTGCGCCGGCATGACGATCATATGGAATTGCTTCGCGTCAAGACGAAATACCTGAAATTCTCCGATGATCTTTATGGGATTTACAGCCAGGAATATAAGAAGGCTTTTCTTTCGGAATTAAACAGCCTGTATGTCGCGCTGACAAGGCCTCAAAGTGAACTGTATGGATTTATCCCTAAACGCGCCGGCAATAGTTTTAATCGCGCGAAATTCTTAATTCCCGAAGATCACTATATCCAGGGGAGGCAGCAGCGTTATGAACCGACAAAGGCCAAAGATGTCGCGGTTTCTAAGATCCCGCCGTCAAACTATCCCGATTGGATCAATTTTCTCAAAGATGAATTTCTTGACGCTGATCAGTTAAGGAACCGTGAAAAGCGTCTTAAGGGAGAGGTCATGCATTATATGCTCTCGCTGATCGGCAACTTAAGTGATGGAGGCCAAGAAAAAATCGCCGATCGCGCGCTCGCGCGGGCAAAGTTTCATTTTGCGCGAGTCCATGACTGGGATGAATATCAAACGCGTCTTGATGAATTGCTCGCGCATCAAGACATGGAGCGTTTCTTTTTTTGTGGTGACGCGCAAGTGTATATGGAAAGAGAAATGGTTAACACGCTCGGCCATACGAAACGCTGTGACCGTCTGATCGTCTTTGAAGATGAGGTCTGGATCGTGGATTTCAAAAGCGTGAAAGACCCAAAAAGCCAATATGAGGCCCAAGTAGGGGAGTATAAGGATATCCTTCAAAGTATTTATCCTCATCGAAAGATCAAAGGGTTTTTAATTTACCTGGATTGTTTTACAGCGGAGGAAGTATGAACATAACGATGAAAGACAGCAAGATCATTACCTATTCATTCCGCGAAAGCTTTAAGGACGCGCTTGTCAACCATATTCAGGAGCAATACGTTGATCGGGGTAAGCCTTTAAGCCGGCTGGCCATTGTTTTCGGCGGCCGGAGGCCCGCGCTTTTCTTGAAGCGTGATTTAGCGAAGCGTTTAGGGAAGAGTTATTATCCCCCGAAATTCTTTACCATTGATGAATTCATGCGGTATACCGTTTTGAAAAGTGAACTTTTCGGGCACACGCGGGACCTGGATAATTGTTTTCTGCTCTATCAGCTGGC
>JAGLQN010000257.1 GCA_023136835.1 Candidatus Omnitrophota bacterium
GCTTATCATCAGGAGCTTATCAAACGAAAAACCTATTGCCGGGGCCTTCAATATTTAAAAGCGTCTCAACTCATCGGCAAACATGCCTTTGAGGAATTTGACCAGATCCTTTTCTGCAATTTCTTCTACTTTCACCGGAGTGAAGAGGCCGTGGTTAAGGATCTTTTTGGGCGCGGTAAAGCGACGCTTATTTTTCAGGGTGATCAGCGCAAGTGGCCGGTCCTTGAGAGGATCTCGAAAATGTTTGCTTTTCCGATCCGGGAGGGGGAAAAGCCGCGAGCACCTCAATTTTCTTTAAATCTTCACGCCGGATTCGATATTCATTCACAAGTTGGATTGGTCCGGGAGATCCTAAAGGAAATAAAAAATACGGAGAATACGGTTATTGTTCTTCCGGATCCCAACCATATCATTCCGCTGCTTTCCGAGATCGATTTTCTTATCAAGGATTTTAATATTTCGATGGGGTACCCCTTGAAACGAAGCAGCTTGTATTCTCTTTTTGAATTTATCTTTAAGGCCCAGTTGTCGGTGAACGACGGGCGCTATTACACAAAAGATTATTTAAAGGCCCTTCGCCATCCTTTTATTAAAAATTTAAGGGTATCTTCTAATGTCGCGGTTACGCGCGTTCTTATTCACAAGATCGAAGAGATCCTCACCGGCAAAGAGAGGACACCGATTTCCGGGAGTTTATTTATCCGCCTCAAAGATGTTGTTGAGCTTGATGATGTTTATTTGTTGACCTCAGAAATGCTTAAGCGTCTTGGGATCGACGCCGGAAAAAAAGAATTACAGCCGCTTCTTGAGGAGATCCACAGTCTGCTTTTTACCCGCTGGGAAGATTTGAATCATTTTCAGGATTTTTCCGATGCCCTTGAATATTTCTTGAACATCCTTGTTGATAAGAGTTTTTTGAGGAATTATCCGCTCAATCTCAATATTGCCACGAAAATATACGGGATCAAAGATGAGTTTCAGAGCGTTTCTTTCGGCCGTGAAGGTTTTACCAAAGAAGAGATGTTCCGGATTTTTGATCACAAGATGGCCCACGAGATCGTTGCCTTCTCCGGTTCGCCGTTAAAGGGCCTGCAGGTCCTTGGGCTTTTAGAGACGCGCTCACTGAATTTTGATCATGTGATCATTCTTGATGTTAACGAGGGAGTGTTGCCCAGCCTGAGGATCCATGAGCCGCTGATCCCGAGGGAAGTCATGATCTCTTTAGGATTGGACCGCCTGGAGCTCGAGGAGGAAATTCAGCGATATCAGTTCATGCGTCTGATCTCATCGGCTAGGGATGTTCATCTGGTCTATCAGGAAAGCAAGGATAAAGAAAGAAGCCGCTTTATCGAAGAGCTGATCTGGGAGGAACAGAAAAAAAGCGGGAAGATGACGACAGTTCCGGTCGCACGGCCGGGTTTCCTGGTGGATGTCAGCCCTAAGAAAAGAAAGGTGAACAAAACTCCGGAGATGATCAGCTTTTTAAAGAATCATACTTATTCCGCATCGAGCATCAATATGTATCTGCGCGATCCGATGGAATTTTACACGAATTATGTCTTAGGGCTGCGCGAGCAGGAAGACCTTTTGGACGAACCCGAAGCCCGGCATGTTGGCACGTTCATCCACGAATTGTTGGAGGAGAGTTTCAAGCCGTTCGTCAATAAGGCGCCTAAGATCGATAAAGCCTTCCGGAATTATTTTAAAGAAATATTTGAGCGGAAGTTTGAAACAACGTTCGCGAAAACGATGAGATCGGATTCGTTCTTACTGCGCTCGGTCATTGTCGAGAGGCTTAACCAATTCCTGGATAATGAGCAATTTAACGAGGAAAGGCAGGTCGAAGAGATCCTTTATTTGGAGAACCGCTTCAATGATGTCATTTCTTTGCCCGCGGGGGATATGAAATTCCGCTATGTTGTTGACCGCGTTGATAAACTCAAGGACGGGACGGTCATGATCGTGGATTATAAAACCGGCAGTACCGATTCGCTGCCAAGGGCTATCGATCAGATACAGCGTCTGTCTTTATCCCGGCAGGCGATCTACGAGAACATTAAGTCTTTCCAGGCCCCTTTGTATTTTTACTATTTAAGCAAACAATTTCCGGATGAGCCGATTAACGTGGCACTGTATAACTTAAGGACCTTGGATCTGCGCAAATTCATCGGCCCAAAGATGACATTAGACAGCCGGAAGATCAATGACGTTTTCTTAAATGCCTTGAACTTCATTATCGAGGAGATCTTAAACCCGGATATGGCTTTTGAAGAAGATAAGGACAGTAGTACTTTCCGGAAATAAACAATTATTCATAAAGGAAGGAAAAATTCCGATCATATCTAATTTTTACATTATATCAGGGATATTGCTTGTCATAGTTTTTGTGCTGCAGATATCCAATTTTAGCTTCACGCAAAAAGCGGGCATCCTCCTGGGTGTTCCCAAAAGGCCCAAAAGGGACTGTCCCTTTCTTTTTTAGCGGCCACGCATTCTGACAAAGCAAAAGAGCTTGGATTCGAAGCTTCCCCCGCGTTCTTCAAAATGCTGGAATCTCACAGGCCGCCTGGGTCATAAGTAAATGTTACCGAAGGGGACGAGAAGATCCAGTAAAAAACATTTGCATTGTATGCGCTAATAGCGTATACTTTAAATGAAAGCGGCTAGATGGAGTTTTTAGAAACATCAGTATTTACTAAGCAAATTACAGATATTCTTCCGGATTATGAATATGCTGATTTGCAAGTACATCTTACTAAGCAGCCTGAGGCAGGAGCGCTAATACCTGGTGGTGGAGGGTTACGGAAAGTTCGTTGGAAAGCAAGGGGAAAAGGGCGGGAATTCGAGTTATTTATTATCAGTACTTTTCTAAATCACAAATATTTATGTTGTTGGCTTATAAGAAAAGTGAATCTACTGACATTTCAAAAAGGCAACTCAAAGAGTTAACAAAAATTGTTGAAGAGGGTGTATTATGAAAAAAACATTATTTAATGATTTATTAAAAAGTATTAAAGAGGCAAGAGAAATCGCGGACGGAACAAAGAGGCCTTCTCGCCGCTTCACTGTTACGCCAGTAGATATTAAGGTACTTAGAAAGAAGTTAAAATTTTCTCAAGCAAAATTTGCTGATATTGTTGGCATTCCAGTGGCAACACTAAGAAATTGGGAACAAGGGAGAACAAATCCAGAAGGCCCCGCTAGAGTTTTAATGACTGCTATTAAAAATAATCCTCGTGGTGTCATTAAAGCCATTAATGCTTAGAAATTTCTCCAATCCATAAAAGGAGCAGTAGACTTGCCCTGTTTAACAAGACACTCTTCTTCACTCCTCCTTTAGAAAGTTCGAAACCCGTTAAT
>JAGLQN010000258.1 GCA_023136835.1 Candidatus Omnitrophota bacterium
GAATCTTGTTTGTATCTTGTTTCTTGTATCTTGGTTATTTCTTGGGTTTTTGACAATATCAACATAGACAGAGGGGGTCAATGATGGATAAAAATTACGGCTTACCGGAATATAGCGCTAATGATAAAGATATTCAGCATATTTTTCATTCAACAAAAGTGATCGCTATGGTCGGCTTATCCCGCCATCACGAAGCGGATAGTTATCGCGTGGCAGCGTACCTTCAGGAACGCGGTTTTAGGATCATTCCTATTGAACCAAAAGCGAATGAGATACTTGGTGAAAAGTCTTATGCGTCGCTTCTTGAGGTCCCTGAGAAAATTGATGTGGTTAATATCTTCCGGAAGCCTGAAGAGGTTAGCGAAATTGTGGATTCAGCGATCACTATTGGCGCGAAGACCGTTTGGATGCAGGAGAGGATTGTTCACGGTGTTGCTGCCGCCAAGGCGCATGAAGCCGGGCTTCAAGTTGTAATGGATAAGTGCATGATGAAAGAGCATAAAAGGTACAAGATCGATACATCTTTATGACTCGGGGGTGGACGATAGAACGGATGTCTAATATATATGTTTTAACTTGTTTTCGTCTAGATTTTTCATTAGGATTAAAATATCTTGGAAATTTTGCATGCAATTAAAATATAAAAAGTAAGGATGCCTTTATGCAAGGGAAACGAAAGATTAAAAAAATATTAGTTGTAGATGATGACCGGATCATAACCACTTTGCTTAAGAAATATCTGGAAGAAAAGGGGTATGACGTTACGGCAATGAACGAGGCATCCGAAGGGTTGGAACACGCAATGACGCGAAAACCTGACCTGATCATTCTGGATGTGATGATGCCGATCATCAATGGCTTTAATTTCTGCCGGCTTATAAAAGCAGAGGAAGGATCTAAAGATATTCCGATCATATTGCTTACTTCTCGAAACAAATTGAAAGATATTGAAATCGGCCTTGAAATGGGCGCCGAGGCTTATTTGATCAAACCGCTCAATATCGAGGAATTACTCAAAACGATCAAAGTCGTCGAATCCGCAAAATAATAAGCTGTTGTTTTCTTACACTTCAGATTGTAAAACGCGAAGAGCGCGAAAAATCACTGGAAGCCATACCCTCCGGGTACTGCTTCGCGGTCGCCGCAGGTGATTTTCTCATTGTAACGGAATCTCAAAGTTTTGGTAAAAATGGCAGTAAGTGTTCTTTGATATTTTAAGGGGTGATTTTCGGAGAGAATTCACGAGTTTTTGGGTTGAAACGGTAAGTATGTCCACGAAGACTCTTGTAAAAAGTGGGATACATGTCGCCGGTTGGACAAGATTCGCGGGAAAATCTTGGAGGATAGCGCGGATCACCGTCAAAGTTGTTTAAGTCCATATCATCAACGACGTTTTTGGGGATATTTTCTTTGGTGCCACAGTTGAAGCAAACAAATTCAATTGTATTATGAGACATAGCGGTTAAGGTGGAGAATGAACCAGGATTTCAATAAGTTGGTTATTTTTATTAAAGTATCCGATTGTCGTTAAAGACATTATTAATCCGCGGATTGGACAAGAGCGAGGATCGCGACCGGAATACATAATCTTTCTATCACGCCAGGACAGGTTTTTGCAAGACAATTTTTTAATTTGGCAAAGAAGTTTTCTGGTAAGCGATAAAGAGGCTGTTCTGATTCTGGAGGCAAAGATTCCGGTGTAACGGATTTGGCGAAAGTGTTTGTCAGAGATATGACGGATGAGGTTAATAATGAATCTTTCAACGGTAAGTCTGACAGTGTGTTTTTGATTGGTAACATGATCTTCGAAAAAGAATTCAACGAAATGGCCGTCGTAGGAAGTGATACGGGCTTCAGCGATAACTGGACGTTTAGTATAGCGTCCGATGTATTGAATAGTTATTTTAGCGGAGTCTAGCTTTCTGCCGATATAGACATACCAAGTTTGATTGTAGAGAGTATTGAGGAATTTATTGAAAGAGACGGAAGCGGAGAGATGTTGTTGTTTTGGAGGGAATTTGAGAAGTTATTTTTTGGAAAGAGTTCTTAAGGTGTTAATAATTTGATAGTGCCAGATAGATTTGAGGGCCTGATGAGGGATGAAGGAGCAAGAGATCCATTTAGATTTGTCGATGG
The DNA here is from genome assembly GCA_023136835.1 of Candidatus Omnitrophota bacterium. Taxonomy (GTDB): domain Bacteria; phylum Omnitrophota; class Gorgyraeia; order Zapsychrales; family Zapsychraceae; genus 2-02-FULL-52-10. The sequence continues at coordinate 2,137 of JAGLQN010000258.1, forward strand.
AGAGGCCGCCGCGGGTAATAAGCGTATGGATATGGGGATTAAATTTAAGGTCTCTGCCGAAAGTATGAAGAACCATGATGATGCCGGGAGTATAAGATTTGTTTCGTTTTAACCAAGGCTGGATGGTATCTGAGGCGGATTTAAAGAGCGCAGAGAGTAGAGCTTTACGATTATAAAAGATAAAACTTCTGAGTTGTTTGGGGATAGTAAATACGAGGTGTTGATAAGGAACATCAAGGAGTTCATCGAGACTGGAAGATATCCAATTATTAGTGGCGATGGTGCCACAGGAAGAACAGAGACGAGATTTGCGGGAGTGAGGTACGGTAAGTGTTTCACCACAATCAAGACATTCGTATTTGTGGAAGCCTAGTTTTCCAGCGCGACAAGCAAAGATTTTATCAATGTTTCAAGGGATGGCATCGCGGATACGGTGAGAATATTATTCGTAGAAACGTTGCCGGCTGTTGTTATGTTCGAGGATATATTTAATGGTAATATGGCCGGTGATTCGCTTCATAACTAAGATTATCTTTATTAACGGCGATTTAGCAAGTAAGTAGTTCAAAAAGTTCCCGAGCAGGAGCGAGGGCTATTTTAAGTATGATGAAATTTTTTGAACACATAGGAAGTGCTGTTACGCGTTGGATTCGTGTGTTCATTGATTTTTCCCGCCTCTTTGCCCAGACAGTCTATTGGGTGATTATGAGCCCCATAAAGAAGAAGCCGCTTCATATACAGATCGTCTCCGATCAAATGGTCTTTATGGGGACCCAGTCGATTGTTATTGTATTCTTTGTGATGTTCTTTACCGGGATCGTCTTGGCGATGCAGTCAGCGCCTCAACTTATTCAAATGGGCGGGCTTATTTATGTGGCGAGCTTGGTGACCATTTCGATCTGCCGTGAATTGGGCCCTGTCTTAACAGCGTTGGTCATTGCCGGGCGGATCGGAGCGGCGATTACAGCAGAAATCGGATCTATGAAGGTCAATGAACAAGTCGAGGCTCTCGATACAATGGCGATTAACCCGATCCGCTACTTGGTCGTTCCTAAATTCATTGCGCTTTTTGTTATGCTTCCGTGTTTAACCGTTATCGGAGATATTTCCGGGTTGTTAGGTGGTTATATTATCGGTGTCCATAATCTAAAGATCAATTCCGGTCTATACATACAAACGGCTTTAAAATTTTTGACTCTCAAAGATATCTATACAGGCCTGTCAAAATCATTTATTTTTGCGATTATCATAACAATGGTCGGCGCTTATCAAGGATTCAAGACACGGGGCGGCGCGGTTGGCGTTGGTAAAGCGACAACGATCAGCGTGGTAACAAGTTTTATTCTTATCATTATCGCCGACGCGATCATGACGGGGATATACTATTTTTCGGGATATTAAAAAGACATCCGCCAAAATCTTTGATTTTGGCGAGACCTCGCTCGCCTCACTCCGCGGGCGGAGCGGGCCAAATTTATATAAATTGGGCAGGCAAGACACAAGTTACGGGCCCCGGGGTCCGGAGCACAAGAAATTTTTCTTAAAGGGACACAATGCCTGAAGTTGAGATTGCTGTATCAGTTAAAGATCTGGAAAAATCTTTCGGAGGGTTAAAAGTGCTGGAAGATATCGACCTTGATATTTATCGGGGAGAAATTTTTGTTATTATGGGCGGTTCCGGCAGCGGAAAGAGCACTTTATTGAGGATCATGACAGGAGGGATTAAACCTAATGTCGGCAAAGTGTACTTTAGCGGTAAGGAGATCAGCATATTAGATGATGAGGAGAGAGAATCCATTAAGCGCCGCTTCGGGATGAGTTTTCAGTCGGCCGCTTTACTGGATTCCCTGACGGTCGAGGAGAATATCAGCCTGCCGCTCTTGGAACATACGAACTTGACGCCCAATGTTATCAGTATCATCGCGAAAATGAAATTAAACTTAGTGGGCCTTCAGGGGTTCGAGAGTTATATGCCGAGCATGCTTTCAGGAGGAATGCGCAAGCGGGCGGGACTCGCGCGGGCGATCGCGATGGATCCGGAAATTGTTTTCTACGACGAGCCGACAGCCGGTCTGGATCCGGTCATGTGCGCGGTGATTGACAGGCTCATTCTTGACCTGACGAGAAAACTCAATTTGACTTCCATTGTTGTTACGCACAACATGGAAAGTGTTTTTCGTGTTGCCGACCGGGTGGCGATGCTTTATCAGGGAAAGCTTCTGGAGGTAGGCACGAAACAGCAGATCAAGAATTCAAAGAATGATATTGTGCAGCAATTTATTAAGGGGAAAATAGAGGGTCCGATACAATTATCTTAGGCAGGCATGGTTTACGGAATAAAATGACGTAAACCATTGTCTGCCTTAGATCCCGCCTCTTTCAACTTCTTTTTTTGTGATGAAAAAGTGGCGGGATTGAATTCGCTTAGCAAACTTATGTCGTAAAGCTCCATAAGTTTGGAGCTCATTCAAGGAGCCGTTTATGAAAATGAATAATGAGAAAAAAATCGGGTTAATGGTTACTGTTGTGATCATTTTATTGGCGATTTTGACGATTAAAACCGGGAAATTCAATTTCTCGATGAAAGGTTATACGATCAAGGTCCAGTTTGAGAATGTTGACGGAGTGAATCTTAACTCACCGGTCATGTTCAATGGATTTGAGGTGGGAATCGTTGACGATATCAAGATCAAGGATGATCAGGGAGATGTCAAAATGGAACTTATCCTGTGGGTTAAGGAGAGCGCGAAACTACGGGAAGGGGCCAAGGCGTATATCAAGAATTTGGGATTCATGGGGGAAAAATATATCGGGCTTACTTCGGGGAATAAAGGCGGCGTCTATTTAGCTCCCGGGTCTGTCATCATGGGCCAGGAACCGCCGGATTTTGAGCGTTTACTTTCAGATGGCGAAGAAATCGCGCATAGACTTAAGTCGATCTCCATAAATTTTGATGAGCGCTTAGAGATGAATAAAGAATCTCTGGATGAGACAATATCCAATTTAAACCTTACCATGAAAGATCTTGCGTCGATCGTTCATAATGCGAATGAGCGATTGACGACCAATAAAAAGAAGATTGATGATACGGTCACCAATTTGCATGGCCTTTCCGTTAATTTAGACGAGTTGAGCTATGATTTGAAGCTTAATCCGTGGAAGATCATGTACCGCGGAAAAGAGAATAAGGGAAAGGACGAGGAAAAATAATACTTATTGGAGAGGAATATGTTATATGGAAT
>JAGLQN010000259.1 GCA_023136835.1 Candidatus Omnitrophota bacterium
AAACTCCCCACTTCACTTCGTTTCGTGGGCTACTAATTGTACGCACTTATGTTCACTATTGTTCCATAAGTGCTACAATCGTCGCGGGTGCGACAGCGCGCTTCTAAGTTATGTTCGCTGTCTCTCCATAACTTAAGCGCTTGTCGTAATTGGTGGCTGTCACCAATTATTCTTGTCACCAATTATTCTTTATACTTGAAATATGCCAAGATATATGTTATATATTTCGTATAGATGTTATTTTCAACATATTAAGGAAACATATGAATTTCATCACTTTTCAAGCGCGGCTGAAGGATTTTATACCGTTCTCCTTAACCGACATTCGCAAGATAGATGCCCGTTTTGACCTCAGACGGCTTAATGAGTGGCAGCAAAAGGGATATATTCGGGGTATTGTTAAGGGGTACTATATCTTTTCTGACTTAAATCTGAATGAGCAAGCGCTATTTGAAATCGCAAACAGAATTTACGCTCCATCGTATGTTTCTCTTGAAATGGCGCTTAGCTTTTACGGCATTATTCCGGAAGGTGTCTATAGCGTTACATCCGTTTCATCGCGGCGCACGTACACGTTTAACACAAAGGCAGCTATTTTTAGCTATAAGAAGGTCAGGCCGGATCTTTTTTTTGGCTACAGTTTAGTCCGTCATGAAGCCCGCGTCTATAAGTTTGCCGAACCGGAAAAAGCTGTGCTTGATTATTTTTATTTAAATCCGCGGGTTAACACCAGAGAAAAAATTGAATCTTTGCGCTATAATTCAGCAGTGTTTTTCAAGCAGATCAATAGGCGAAGATTTAAGTCTTACGCGCGCGGATTTTCTTCACGCGCGCTAAGCAGGCGGATTGGATTGCTGATGGAGGTTATGGAAAGTGATTGATTTAAAACAAATAGAAGGCTTTTATCCCGCGCCCCTACGGCTGTTTAAGGCGAATCTTTTGCGCGAATATTTTCAGCACAAGATCCTGGAAATTATTTATGATTCAAAATGGTCCAGTCACCTGGTATTTATGGGAGGGACATCTTTGCGCATCGTCCATTCTTTGAATCGTTTTTCGGAAGATCTGGACTTTGATAACCGGGGGCTTAAGCAGAAAGATTTTAAGGAGCTCACTCAATGCATTGCGAAGAAACTAAAACAAGAAGGATACGCCGTGGATATTAAGAATGTTTTTAAGGGTGCTTACCACGCGCATATCGGCATAGCCGACATGTTGCGTAAAACAGGCGTTTCGGGGCATAAACAGGCAAAGATCATGATCAGGATCGACGCCCAGCCGCAGGACTTTAAATATGTGCCCGACCAGGTTTTAGTCAATAAATTCGATGTTTTCCTGAAGATCAATGTTGTGCCCCCGGATATTCTCCTGGCGCAGAAAATATACGCTATTTTTAACCGCAAGCGCCCCATGGGAAGGGATTTCTACGATACGGTTTTCCTCCTTGGGCGAACTAAACCCAATAGGAATTATTTGAAGGCTAAATTAAGAATTCAAACAACCGCGGAGCTGAAGAAAAAATTGTTATCGCGCTGCCGGAAGCTTAATTTTAAACAGCTGGCAAAGGATGTGGAAGGGTTTCTTATTAATCCTGGAGAGGCAAAAAAAGTTCTCTTTTTTTATGAGTATATTGAGGGAATGAGGGATCTACAGGGACCGGAGAGAGGGGAAAACGCGTGATAATTGGTGACAGCCACCAAT
>JAGLQN010000026.1 GCA_023136835.1 Candidatus Omnitrophota bacterium
CAATTTTCTCAATCATGCGGCGTGCATCATACGCTGCGGCCATCTCTTCCTTCGTAAGGTTATTAGCAAGAAACAAAACATTGTCCTTAGAATTTCTATGGCTTTCTACTTTTTTCGCCGGCGAACTGGAAGAATAAGGGCCTTTTCTGGGGCCACGCATGATATCGCCAATAATCTTATCCTCTTCCGGGTCCCATCCCCCTCTCTTTTCCTCATCGCATTCATCGAAATTTAAATCAGTTGATTCTTCCTCGTTGTAATCAACCGACGTATCGAGGATAGATTGTATTGTCCTTTTTATAAAACCTTTAGGTACCGCTGGGAAATCTGACTTCAAAATCTGCCTGGCTTTCTCTGGGGTCAGATTCTCTATTAATAATAAATATTCAGCTCTTTGTTCTATCTTTAAGTAGTTTCTCTGGATTCTTTCCCTCGCCTCTCTGATAGCAACGGCCATCTCCTCTTGACTTCTCTCTGATTTCGGCCCTCCATCCTCAATAATTGCGGAAGGAGTAGGTGGTTCTTTGATTTTTTCTTTTTTTGCCTTCTTTTGCTTTTTGATTATCTCTAATTTGATGGTATCGGTTAATTGCGGCCCTACTCTAATAGCATTTAATTCCTTGGCTGTCTTTGCCGAACTGATAATCGTGAGCACACGGTTGTATTCTGTCTCCGCGGCTTCCTCTGTATAAATAAAATCGCCTTTGTCATTTCCCTCTAAATCAAACACTTTATACCCCATCACAGCATCGCGGCTGATAACTCTTAATATTATCTCTTTATTTTTTTGGCTTCTCTCGGCTATCGCGTCCATTCCTTTGTAGTTTCGCGGGACAAATAAGCCTAAGCCCGCGAGCATAACTTTTCCCAACTTTCGAACCTTAAGCCCGTTAATTACACCGCTAAAGCCATCAAACGCCTTTTTAGAAATGTTGCCTTTATAAGAGCGAATTGGGGCACAACCTTCATCAAGTATAACTTTAAATATATGAGGAGTAGATTTTTTGTTAGGTTTTAATGTTAATCTTGTAAAATGGCCGTGTATATATTCCACATCGTAATTGTCGTGTTCAAATTTATCGCCCCATTCATCGCTACGCACAACTACGGGAATACCTTCATAATTCTTCTCATATACAACGCTGACTAAAGTCCTGCCATCTGCCAGGGCAGCAAAAGATTTTCTTATCAAACTAGCACGTCCCCTATCGTCTGTCTGTATAATCTCTATAATGCCCGCGCTTTGTAAATATTCTCTCAACAGGGTACCCTTTGTAGCAAAGTGGACTGTGCCATCAAGATTCCTAAGTACCTTAGGCCGTGTCTCTTCCCCAATGACCCAAATAGGTATTCCGGCTTCCACTAAAATATCGCGTCTCTGTCTTGCGTTGTCCTTATCAGCGATTGGATAAGAACGGCCACTCATAATAATATAACCATAACTTTCCTCTTTACCTCTACGTTGACATATATAGACATCTTCAATAATAACTTGCCTTCTTCTTGAAAGTCCGGCGAGATGGCCTGGATCAATCTGATTGACATAGCGGCCGACCAACACCGCAATGAGCTTATTGGTCTTGTAATCTTTTACTAAATAAAACCTCACCGGACGCCAGGAGTAGTTTTTCGGGTAAATATTAATGATGTTTCCTTGGCCGTCACTGATAAGTATATAATCTTTAGGTGAATACTTCCTGCCTAAGATAAATTTAATCTTACCAAACGCGGGAATTGTACCAACATAAGTATTATCAAAAGATAAAATATGCTTGTTGCTTTCTTGGATTGGAGATGAATTCTTTCTACCTGCTATATCAACAGCAAGTCCTGCTTCTTGCAAGTAATGGATGCTGTTGGTTCTTTCTTCTATAATAATACTCTTATATTTAATGGCCCGAGAGATTCTCTGTTCTATTTCTTCACCCACCGGCGAGCTGGAGGCTTGATCCGGACTCCGCCCTTGCTTACCATGTACGTTATCCCTTTCTTCTAATAGACGTTTTATCGCGTTCTCGAGTATCCTTAGCCCCATAAACCCTTTTCGGAAAGAGATTGTTTTCGATGAATAAAACTGCCCTGATGCCCGAAGCAAAGGATTTATGCCCTCGTATGCAGCTCGGGCCTCAAAAGAGTTCCTTTCAAAGGAAGTGAAAATGCTTGCCATCAATTGCTGAGAATGTTCTCTATCCAAGCTATAAACGACTATAACCTCCCCTCCCTTTAAAGGATACTTGAAGCTGACATCTTCAGCCTCAAGTGCTTGAGTGATAAGCCGCCCCGCTTCAGGCCTGTATTCAGGTACAACCCGTACATAGATGCGCCACATTTGATGTTGTCCAACAGAATCTGGATATTGCGTTCCTTTGCCGATTATATATTCATCCCATATTACGTTTGGCGTGATAAATACTCCCTTCTCGTATTCCCGGGAAGCTCTTTGAGCAATTTCCTCAATCATGCGGCGTGCCTCATACGCTGCGGCCATCTCTTTCTGCGTAAGGTTATTAGCAAGAAACAAAACATTGTCCTTAGAATTTCTATGGCTTTCTACTTTTTTTGCCGGCGAGCTGGATTGGGGGTTTTTCGCCTGCACCGCGTAGACTCGCCTCTCCGCATCAAAAACGACTATCAATCGAGGATCTTTCTGCTGCATCCTCTCGAGCATAGACTCTGATTCACGATATGGCTCAAGAATCTCTAGTTTACTAAATTTTCCTTTTAACACCAATATCGCAATAGCGCGTTGCAGTAAAGCTTGAGGCTCTAATTTGAAATTGTACTTAGCCAACACCTTAACCCTGTAAAGCTGATCGACCTCATCTACCTCCATATGTATAAGGGCCAGAGGATAGAGGTTTGACAAATCGCTCTTAAAAACAAAGAGCGTAGTAATAAGTTCTCCTTGGAATATAACTAAGCGAATGCCTACGGGCTCTCTTATTTTCTTCTCTGATAATGACAACGTAAACTTGTCTACATCTGGATACATCAAATCTTCCAATAATTCGACCTGCTCAGAAAGCCTCAAGCCCATATAGTTAACAACTTTCTTAAACGGCCCTAATGCATCCGCGGCATATTTCTTGCCCTTAACTAAAATCGCAGTAGAGTTACCCACCGGCGAGCTGGGATCAGATGAATCTAAATATATAAATTCAAACCCTTGTTTATCTTTTCTTTCCCTAAATGTCGCCTCGAGTGTTTCTATGCTAAGGCTATCGTTAAAAAAATAATACCGAAAGCCATCTATCCCATCCTTAGTAAAGCTAAAATAATAAAATAGGGATTCCCGTAAAGGTTTTATAGGCGAATAAATTCGGAATTCTTCCACTGAATGCCCTAAAGCCTTTTTCAACGCGCAATACATAAGGCAAGAGCCTATTCCTCTGTTGTGATATACCTTTTGAGGTATAGAAATTCTCGCCATTCTAAAATAATTTTGATATATAACGAATAAATTTGTTCCTATCAATTTTTCCTTAGATTGAGAAAATCGCCTGCGGCGACCGCGAAGCAGCCGCGGAGCAGTCCCCGGAGGGTATACCCGGAGGGTATGACTTTTAGTGATTTTTCGCGCTCTCCGCCTTTTATACTTTCCTAGAGTGTCAAAAACATCAAGCTCCATTTTTAATACTTTATGATGAATCCTGTGGAGAAATGGAGATTCTCTGACCAAAAAGGTTTCTCCTTTACAATCTTTCATAACACCTATGAGAGTGCCATCTATTGTTACAGATGGAGCCATTTTAAACACTTTTTTTACACACGGACTGGAAGAGGCTTCCTTATTAAGCAGCAAGGTAGCGGCAGAGACATTGGGGGCAAGCCTTGACTTAATATCTATCGGAGAGGCGGAGGAATATTTTTCTTCCCAGCCTGCTATTACAATATCTGATACATTGCTAAAAATATCATCCATCCTATAACTACAAAATTCATTACGATAGTTAGCAATCTTCAGAAGCGCTTGATTCCCATACTCTTTACCCGGTAAATTAATAATAAATCCCCTGAAAAAATTGCTGCTCAAAAAATCATTAACGATTCTGTTGCCGTTAATGCCTAACTCAGCCCACATTATTCTTCTTACATCTATTTCTATACCGATCATAAAAACCGCGAAAAACACCTTAATAAACTCTTTTACCATGGGTTTCATCTCCTCTGGGCTCTCCGCTCTGACCAGATCTCCTGTATCCGTAATTTTACCTAAAATATCGATATTTTGATTGAAGGCAAGATTATCTTCTTTTTTTAGCCCGGCCAGCATTCCTTCTGGATTCCTTGAACAGTATGCTAAAACATAATTCAAACCGCTTTCTATCGGCGAAGATCCGGCCTTTCCCGGCAATTGACAGTCGTCAACTACTGGGAGGCGGGTATCAAAGACTTTTTGTTCTATAACCTCAAAAAAATCGTCCGGTTTACAATTTAACGGCACAATTTTGATTCCCGGGAAATTAACAATGTCGCGATCTATCAAATGTTTCTTCTCCTGAGCACAACGAATAATAACTGGTGGAATATTTTTCCCCCGCTGACGTAATTGTTTTATCTCGCATATTAAATCTAAATCATCTAAAAACATTATATCCGCATTTATAATAATCATATCCGCACTATCTTTTTCGAGTACCCTTAACGCTTCCCGGCTGTTACAAGCGCCGGTTACTCTGTACCCTTTCCTAGTCAATACAGTTTTAAATATTTCTAAATCCCATTCATTCTCAACCATAAACAAAACTTTACTGTTCATACCGGCTCTATCCTGAAAACCTTTAAAGCCGGAAAAAATATTAAGAAAGCCCTTCGTTGCCCCCAAGATACTCTCTTCAAAAAATCCCTCAAAAAACGACGGGCCGTAATCTAGTATCAACCACCCCCGAAGCCTCAACACCTCTACAATCTTGAAAAGTGTTGGTGCGGACAACCGCCCTTTGATAGAGCCACCTAAACAGGAAATCATTCCATCAATATAGCCGACATTATCGTTTATAATGTCAGAGAACTTATAAACATGTTTTTTGAAAATATTATCTAAAGCCACAATTTTATAATTCAAATCAACAATGCTCTCCCATTGAGCACGTAAACTAACTAATGTTTTACCAGCTATTTGAATGCTGTAAGTGTCGATATTGGTAACAATAATATAAATACTAAATCCTTCATAACCCTTATCTCTTATGTAAGAGGCAACGCTATTTACCAAAAATGAAATATCAGAACATTTCCCAGCATTAACATAATAAACAAGCTTTTTATTATTTATTTCATTTCGTTCATCAATCTGCTGTTTTAATAGCTTTTTGATAAACGCCACTGATTTAAAAGAATTCTGTATTTGCGAGAAAATATCACCTCTAGGGCCTACATTGCCCCTTGATTCTATCCCCTGCGTCCTGCAATATCCCATCCAAACCTTAGTAAACCTATCTAAAGAAAAGACATTGCTGCCCATATCCCCGGCAACAGCAGTCCTCATCGGGTAAGCCTCATCTGTATTTTTCCTTACGTCTTTCACTACCGGGCTGGATGCCTGCTGGCTTATCATATCCCCGCAGAGACAACGCAAGGCCCCTCTCTGCTCCAGGCTGAATCTTTTTTCCGCGTTAACTATTTTCATATATATCTCCACAGGCCGGTCCATTCTCTTTAAGAAATAAAGAAGATAATACACATTGCTAAACGAGCCTCTTTTCAGAATATCCTTTAACGCGTTATGTTCTGCCATTACACGCGTGTAACATATTATCTTGCCAAGCATGGCCCTGTTCTCATCATTAGACGAAAATGCTCCGAAATAATCTCTAATCGCCTCATTTGAGCTGTCCCAGGGAGAACTAAAATACCTGGCTAAAGATTGAGTGGATTTTATTTTCGGCAGGCCTGTAATGCTGAATTTAAAGATATTCCGCTCAGGCCTGAGGC
>JAGLQN010000260.1 GCA_023136835.1 Candidatus Omnitrophota bacterium
TTATTTGGAAAACTTGCTTTATGGGAACATATATTGTATAATTTACAACAAATGATGTAATACTTACAACATATGGGGTATTGAAATATTATGAGTATTTTGCTTAATACAAATCTTAGAAGGAAAATGATGGGATACGTTTTCACTCATACTGATGAGGATTATCATGTGCGCGGGCTAGCCGTCTTGATCGATGAAGATCCCGGCAATTTATCCAGAGAGTTGAGAAAATTTGAAAAAGAAGGCCTGTTTATTTCCAGAATTAGGGGCAGGGCAAAGTTTTATTCGCTCAATAAAAATTATCCTTTGTACAAAAATCTGAAGGAGATCATTTTTAAAACAGAAGGGGTTGAGGGCAGCCTTAAAAACCTTATTGACCGATTTCCAAGAATATCTTTGGCATTTATCCATGGATCATACGCGAAAGGAACTGAAAAAACTTCTTCAGACATCGACCTGGTTTTAGTTGGGGCCTTTTCAGAGCCCATCCTTACTAAAGCAGTCCGCAAGCTTGAAGCAAAGCTAAATCGAGAGATCAATTTTTCCGCTTATACAAAAAGTGAGTTTGGAAAGGAAAAAAACAATAAAGGCGGATTCCTTAATTTAATTTTGAACGAAAGAATCATTTTATTAAAAGGAACGATCAATGGCTAAGGCGGTCATTACGCGGCTGGAAAATCAGGGCAAGCTAAGAAAACAGTAGTAAAGGGGTCAGAGTCATTTATCATAAGAAAGCAAGAAGGGACAGTCTCCCCCTTTGCAAAGGGGGTTAGGGGGATTTAAAAAAGGTCGCTGTCCCCTTTCTTTCACTATCTCTCCATAACTTAAGTGCTTGTCGTAATTGGTGGCTGTCACCAATTATTTTGTGTGAGGTAAGAGTGGAACTCGGAAGTAACGCAAGAGTGCCGAGTGTTTCTTTTATGTTCCCAGAAAACGGGAACGATGTCATTAGACATTAATTCTATCGAACCGCCGTATACCGAACGGTACGTACGGTGGTGTGAGAGGACGGCAGGCGAACTAATCGTCTGCCTCCTACTCGCTTCCATTATTGCCATTATTAATTAGACGTATTCTTGCGTATTATTATCTATAATGCATGTATATATGAACAAACATTTGACAAGATGATATGGTATATGGTATTCTTATGAGGAAAGGAGGATAGAATGATCGATATCGCGCAAATGATTGAATTAGACCGATTAGCCCGTGAGGACGGAAAAAAGTATCGCAAGAGAAGGTTCATTTTTTCTAAAATCGCGAATGCTCAAGGAAAGCATTATATCGGAATTGTCGGTCCCCGGGGAGCGGGGAAGACGATATTATTAAAGCAAATAGCTCTTGAGAATAAGCGATCATTTTATATTTCTCTTGATACGGTTAGGGACGATTTATTTGAAATTGTTAAAAAAATCCATCAGGAATTAAAAATAGATCTTTTTTTGCTTGATGAAGTTCATTTTCACCCATCCTTTGAAGCGGGGATAAAGAAAATATATGATTTCCTGGATGTAAAAGTGATCTTTACCAGCTCGGTTTCATTGGCCCTGTTTAGTTCATCTTATGATCTTTCGCGAAGGATAACATTAGAAAAACTTTATCCATTTTCTTTCCATGAATATTTATTCTTTAAACACGATATAAAGGCGCGCGTTTTAACCCTTAAGCAGGTCATTAAAAAAGAATGGGATCCCGACGCGATCCGGCATGCCCAGTATTTTAATGACTACCTGCAGGGCGGCGTATTGCCGTTTTCCCTGGATGAGCCGGTTTTATTCGAGACGTTGAAGAATATTGTCACGGCCGTTGTCCGGAAAGATATTCCCATGGTCGGCAGGTTAAGCCTTCCGGAAGTGGAAGTTGTTGAAAAGCTGCTTGTTTTTGTCGGAAAGTCCGGGATCGACGGGATTAATTATTCGTCATTGTCGAAGAACTTAGGGATCACAAAATACAAAGCGGAACAGTATGTGTCGCTTTTAGAGAGAGCCTTTATTTTTCATAGGGTTTTCCCTAAGGGGACGAATGTTTTAAAAGAGCCGAAAATCCTTATGGCCCTTCCTTATCGGCTGTTATACAGCGAATATGAACAGGCATTGGGCGGACTGTGTGAGGACTTTTTTGTTGAGATGCTGCGTTCGCTCGGCATTGATTTTTATTATCTCAAGTCCACAAGAGGCGCTAAGACGCCGGACTATCTCATCCTGATGGACGGGCGGGACGTTATTATTGAAGTGGGGGGCAAGGGAAAAGGCCGGCAGCAATTCAAAGGAATAAAGGCCAGGAAAAAAATAATATTTTCGCATTCATTGGAAACGCAAGGCATAAAACGTCCGCTTTTTTTTCTGGGAATGATAGATCGGGTTCAATAGAAAAAAGGGATACAATCAGTAGCCCACGAAACGAAGGGAAGTGGGGAGTTTCCGTGCCGGTTTTCCTTAATTTAATTTAGATGATACCGAGAGGAATAGGAATAGAACGAATAGAACGTGCCAGGCACGAGTTGGTGCCTGGCACCATTATGTGTATTCCTTCTGACGGCGCGCAGCATAAAACTGTTGTTGAAGCATCAGGGGCTTTTCTTGGCGCTAAGTATAGGGATCTTGTCAATCATTTTGAAACAATGAGAAGAAAACGAAACGAAATGACATATGAGGCGGGTGGATTAATATCAGGATCTGAGTCGCGAAGGGCCTTTAATGATGCTATCGCGTTGACAAAAGGGATCTTGTTCGAGGTTAAAAAAGAGAATCCTCAAATGAAATTGGAATTTGATATAAATTTTTAACCAGAAATCAGAGAGTTATTTGGGGGCAGGTTCCAGAATCCCTTACCGAAGGGTGTAGCTGTTCTCTTTTTGAACAACAAAAACCATGCTGACAAGGGCCCGACAATACCTCCGCCTTAAGGCCGCGATCGAGCGCGAGATAATGACTGCCGAAGGAATGATAATTGGTGACAGCCACCAATTAACACCCTTCGTTTCCTTCGGAAACTCCCCACTTCACTTCGTTTCGTGGGCTACTAATTGTACGCACTTATGTTCACTATTGTTCCATAAGTGCTACAATCGTCGCG
>JAGLQN010000261.1 GCA_023136835.1 Candidatus Omnitrophota bacterium
AATTGGTGGCTGTCACCAATTATTTGTCACCAATTATTTTGCTCCCTAGCAAAAAAAGGTCGCTGTCCCCTTTACTCTTACTGTGAACTATAAGAGTTTAGTATTGCATTTAGTTAAACTTTATGGCATACTCTCATTATGAAAAATAGGTCTTTTTGGAAAAAAACTATTGAAGAATTGTTTAAAGAAAAATCGATTGTCTGGCTGACGGGCGTCAGGCGCGCGGGTAAGACATTCTTGTGCAAAAGCTTTGAGGATATTGATTATTTTGACTGTGAGCTTCCGCGGGTAAGGCGGATGATGGAAGATCCGGAGTCGTTTTTAGAAAGCTTACGAGGGCGCAGGATCGCGTTAGATGAGGTTCACAGGTTGCCAAACCCATCGGAAATATTAAAAATAGCCGCTGATCATTATTCCGATATACAGATTATCGCTACAGGCTCGTCAACTCTTAGTGCTTCGATGAAATTTAAGGATACGTTGACAGACAGGAAGCGGGAGTTGTGGCTTACCCCTATGACGATATCAGACGCGGAGTCTTTCGGTAATACTGATTTGAAGCACAGGTTTCTTTATGGTGGATTACCGCCCTTTTTTATGCGTGTTCGATATCCGGAGCGGAATTTTCAAGATTGGATAGATGCTTTTTGGGCGAAAGACATCCAGGAATTATTCAGGCTCGAAAGGCGGCATTCATTTCAGAAATTCTTTGAGCTTATTATGGCTCAAAGCGGAGGTATATTTGAGGCCAGTAGCTTTGCGTCTCCATGCGAAGCGAGCCGGACCACTATTTCTAATTACCTGAAAGTGCTTGAAGCTACTTTTACCGCGCACATTATTCGTCCTTTTAGCTCCAAAAGGCAAAATGAGATCATATCCGCTCCGAAAGTCTATGGCTTTGATACGGGGTTTGTTTGTTATCACCGCGGCTGGTATGAACTCAGAAATGAAGATATGGGTTGTCTCTGGGAGCATTTTGTTTTGAATGAGATATTCGCTCATCGGCAAACCAGAGACATCGGCTATTGGAGAGATAAACAGGGACACGAGATAGATTTTGTGATTAATAAGAAAGGACGGCCTCTTCTGGCAATAGAATGTAAATGGCGCGATAAGGAATTCAATCCGACAAATGCCAAGGTGTTTTTACGGCATTACGATAAGGCGCAAGTATACGTAGTGTCGCGTAATGTGAGCCGTCCTTATAGCCGTAGATATGGTGATTTTACGTTTAAGTTTATAAATCTCGCGAGCCTTAAGAATATTTGTAAACATTAGCTGATAAGCGCGATTTAGTTTACCTGGACGAAAAGGTCGCTGTCCCCTTTATCTAATACTCAGAAGAATCTCGACCATTGGATAACTAACACGCGTAACGCGATACGCGCGACGCAATACGACATTATATAGCACCTATATAGCACAACGATTACGCCAAAAGCAAATGGTTGAGTCAGAATTGAAGGATGACCAAATCGTG
>JAGLQN010000262.1 GCA_023136835.1 Candidatus Omnitrophota bacterium
TGTCCACTGATTAGGGGAAGGTCAAAATGATGTGTGTGAGGGGACAATAAATGACAATAAAAGAAAATTGTTTAAAGATTAAAAAAGAAATCCCTGATCATGTAAGGGTGGTTTTGGCTGCTAAACTAAAGACGGCTGAGGAAATAAGCGAGGCGATTTCTGTTGGGGCAGAAATTGTTGGGGAAAATTATGTTCAGGAAGCAGAAAAAATGTATGAGACATTAGGTGAACAGGCGAAAAAGGTTAAATGGCATATGATTGGCCCTTTACAGAAAAACAAAATTAATAAAGCATTAAAAGTCTTTGATTGTATTGAGACGATCGATTCAGTTGAACTCGCGGAGGCTGTTAATAAAAGAGCTGAGGTAATAAAAAGAGAAGTTCCTGTTTTTATAGAAATAAATATTGGCAGTGAAATAACAAAGTCAGGCGTCAAACCGGAATATGAAATTATTGAAAAATTAGCCAAAGGCATTTCAGGATTAGATTATCTAAAATTAGAAGGGCTCATGACCGTGGGGCCAAGAGTGGGTGATCCGGAAGAAGTAAGGCCTTATTTTAGAAAGACGAAGGAAATTTTTGATAAATTAAGAAATACCGGCATACCCAATGTAGATTTAAAATATCTTTCTATGGGCATGTCCAATTCCTACAAGATAGCTATTGAGGAAGGAGCTAATCTTGTAAGATTGGGGACAGTTATATTCGGAGAACGAAGATGTGATTTAGCAAGTTAGAGCGGCGCGGAAGATGTTTGATGATTTGTCAAGAACTCTTTGCGCTCTTGGCGCGGGGTAGTTTATTATTTAAAGGGAAAAGTAAAAGATGAAAAGTATTCTTGGGATTATTGTTGGTGTGTTATTAGGAGGTTTAATGGGGCATTTCGGGAAATGCTCAACCGGCGCGTGTCCTTTAACAAGCACGCCGGTAAGAGGGACCCTTTACGGAGCTTTTTTAGGATTAATGTTCGGCATAACACAATAAGGGAGAATGGAGAATGTTAAATACGGATTTAAAGCATCTCGAAAAGCGTGAGCAAATGGATGAATTGTTAAAAGACAATGAGAATGTTATGATTTGTTGCGGACGAATGGGGCCGATGTGTATCCCTGTTTATGGTATCATGCAAAACCTGGAATCAAAATATCCGCGTGTTCAGATGAGGGATATGGACTTTGACATTCCGCTTTCTTCCAATATTAGGGGCTTGCCGGAGTGCGCTTCATTTATGGGATTACCTTTTACTGTTTATTTTAAAAATGGTAAAGTAGTCAAAGCGACAAGCAGTATTCAGAATGAAAATCAAATAAAAGCTATATTGGATGACGTATTCAAAGAGTAGAGTATATTGATTGTATAAGGAGGAAATATAAGTATGGGAGTGCAAATTACTTTAGCTGATATGAACGCCGGTGAAACAGGAACGGTTATTGAGGTTCTTGGAGGGAGAGGAGTAAATAATCGATTGTGTTCACTAGGAATAAGGCCAAAGTCAAAAGTTACTAAA
>JAGLQN010000263.1 GCA_023136835.1 Candidatus Omnitrophota bacterium
CTATGAAGACAGGAGCTGAAGAGGCTATTCTTATCGATGTTCCGGGGACATATGGGCTGGAGGCAAGCTCAAAAGCGGAAGAAATAGCTATTGAGATGCTTGAAAAAGGAGATGTCGTTATTAATGTGGTTGATGCGACAAATCTAGAGAGAAATCTTCACCTTACATTGCATCTTTTAGAAAAAGACATACCGCTTATTATCGCGCTTAATATCTGGGATGATGCCAGGCATAAGGGTATCACGATTGATGTTAAGAAGATGGAAAAGTTGCTCAGCGTTCCTGTTGTTCCAACTGTAGGAGTTACAGGAGAAGGAATTAAGGAGCTTGTTTCGCGGATTCCAGAGTCTTGCAATCCTAAGGTTGCTCAGAGCACTGAAGAAGAAAAATGGATGGAAGTAGGCAAAATTGTTAATGAGGTGCAATCGCTTCAGCATCGGCATCCTACCATTCTTGAATTACTCGGTGAGGCGTCTGTTAAGCCTCTTTCTGGAATTCCGATAGCCGCAATGGTTATGTTTACTGCTTTTAAGGTTATTCGTTTTATCGGGGAAGGTTTGATTGGAAATATTTTAGAACCGCTGTTTGAACGATTTTGGCTTCCCTTAATGATGAATTTGAGTTCAGTATTGGATCCGGGAAGTTTTCTTCACTCTGTTATCATTGGAAATCTTATCAGTGGAGAAATTGATTTTGTTCAGTCTTTCGGTGTGCTTACTACCGGCCTCTTTGTCCCTATAGGGATGGTTTTGCCCTACGTATTTTCTTTCTATATTGTTTTAGGATTCTTAGAGGATTTTGGTTATCTTCCACGGTTGGCTGTACTTTTTGATAATCTCATGCATAGGATGGGCCTTCATGGCTGGGCTATTGTACCTACGCTTTTAGGATTTGGTTGTAATGTTCCCGGCATCATGGCTACTCGAGTTCTTGAAAGTCAAAGAGAAAGATTTATCGCGTCAACGATCATCACTATTGGCGTGCCATGCGCCGCTCTTCAGGCTATGATATGGGGACTGCTTGGAAAATATGGTGGCGGTTATGTGGGAATTGTGTATTTGAGTCTTTTTGTTGTGTGGGTTATTCTTGGGCGGATTTTAAACGTTGTTCTTAAAGGTGAAAGTTCTACATTGATCATGGAAGTTCCTCCTTATCGTTTTCCGATCCTGCAAAATGTAGGAAAAAAACTCTGGATGAGGATGGTGGGATTCTTGAAAGAAGCTATTCCTATAGTGTTATTAGGCGTTCTGGCCATAAATATTCTTTATTTCCTGAATGTATTCGATATAATCGCTAATTGGACTGCCCCTATCATTACTAATGTATTCGGGTTGCCTAAAGAGGCAGTGGTGGCGATAGCAATAGGATTTCTTCGTAAAGATGTGGCTGTAGGCATGCTAGGCACGCTCAATTTAACGGCCAAGCAGCTTACAGTGGCTGTTACAGTATTGGCAATGTCTTTTCCGTGTATTGCCACTTTTATAGTTTTAGCGAAAGAATTAGGAGTAAAGGACATGTTAAAAAGTGTTTTCATTATGATCATATGCAGTGTAGTTGTAGGAGGTGTGTTGAATATGATTCTCTAACATATCGCGTTATCTAAGGAAAAACATGAAGTCCATTATATTGTTAATGTAGATCAGACGAGGAAAGGAAGATTATGAAAGTTGTTATTATTGGCGGCGTTGCCGCGGGACCTAAGGTTGGGTCAAGAGTGCACCGGATATGCCCGGACGCGCAAGTTACTTTGATCGAAAAAGGCGAGTTCTTATCATACGCGGGATGTGGTTTACCGTATTATGTCTCAGGTATCGTTAAGGACCAAAAAGAACTTATGAGTACGCCGATAGGCGTTGTGCGGGATTCAGTCTTTTTTAGAAATGTAAAGAACGTTGGGGTCTTAAACCGGACAGAGGCGACTAAGGTTGATCGCAAAGAAAGGCAAGTAACGGTTATTGCTTTAGAGTCTAAAAAAGAAGAAAAGATTTCTTATGATAAATTAGTTTTTGCGACAGGGGCCCAACCTATTGTTCCTCCTATTGAAGGGGCCCATTTAGGGAATGTATTTACTTTACAAAATATTGAGGATTCTGAAAGTATAAAGACCGCGTTGTCTGAGGATAAGGCTAAAGATGTTGTTATTGTCGGCGGAGGGCTTATCGGACTTGAAATGACAGAGGCCTTAGCCAAAAAAGGATGCAGAGTAACGATCATTGAAAAGCTCCCTCAAATTTTGCCAATATTAGATTGGGAAATAGCGCATCAAGCAACTCAGTATCTTGAAACCAGGGGAGTTAAAGTCAAGACTTCAACCACTCTTACGGCGATAAGAGGAGAAGGTAAGGTTAGTTCAATTGTGACAGATAAAGGAGAAACGCCTTGCGATTTTGTCATTATGTCTATTGGTGTCAAGCCAAATGTATATTTAGCTAAGGATGCGGGATTAGAAATTGGCACTATGGGGGGAATTAAGGTCAATGAAAGGATGCAGACAAGCGACCCTGACATATTTGCTGCCGGTGATTGTGTTGAATCTGTCCATCTTGTGACGGGGAAGCCCTGCTTTATTCCTTTAGGCTCAACGGCAAATAAACAGGGGAGGGTCGCGGCCAATAATGTTTGCGGCGTTAAAGATGTCTTCCCCGGGGTCTTGGGATCGACGGTCTGTAAATTATTTAATCTTAATATCGGCAGAACAGGTTTGGGAGAAGAACAGGCCAAGCAAGAGGGATTCGATGTTATTACGGTTTTAAGCCCTGCCCCGGATAAGGCTCATTTTTATCCTGAGGCAAAACCTATCATGATCAAGATGGTCATTGATAAAAATACAAGGAGGCTTTTGGGGCTTCAGGCTGTTGGGTTGGGGGTCGTGGATAAGAGGATTGACGTAGCCGCGACAGCTATTACGGCAAAGATGACTGTAGATGATATCGCGCGTCTCGATCTTTGTTACGCTCCGCCTTATTCGCCCGCCATGGATAACATTATAACAGCTTCTGATATCGCGAGGAATAAACTCGACGGAAGGTTTCAGTCGGTAACGCCGATGGAGGTGAAAGAAAAGATCGACAGGGGCGATGAGTTTGTGTTTCTTGATGTCAGGTCTCCCGGGGAATATGAAACGACGTGCCTGGCGAATTCGACATTGATTCCTCTCGGAAAATTGCGAAGCAGGTTAGAAGAGCTTCCTAAAGATAAAGAAATTATCGCTTTTTGTAAAATATCTTTAAGAGGGTATGAGGCGGCGATTATTTTACAGGCGGCAGGTTTT
This sequence comes from Candidatus Omnitrophota bacterium, assembly GCA_023136835.1. Taxonomy (GTDB): domain Bacteria; phylum Omnitrophota; class Gorgyraeia; order Zapsychrales; family Zapsychraceae; genus 2-02-FULL-52-10. Next base: position 3,272 of record JAGLQN010000263.1, read on the forward strand.
GATAACGTTAAGGTTATGGATGGCGGCGTTGTTATGTGGCCGTATGAAAAGAAATAAAGGGAATTTTATCATGAAGATAGAGGAAATAAAAGTGAAGCCAATAGGTATTATTCATACTTCTTATACAGAAACAAAAGGGATGCCCGTCCAGGGGATATTTGAAAAAGAGGGTATTGGTAGAGTTGAACTGTTCCCGGAGTATTTGGATGGATTAAAAGATATCGACGGTTTTTCTCATTTGATCTTGATTTATTGTTTTGATAGGGAAGACGAAGAGGCTTTGGTAAGGGCTCCGTTGCTCGAGGATGATGTGCACGGGATTTTCGCGGTGAGAAGCCCGAAGAGGCCCAATAATATCGGGCTTTCGATCGTCAAGCTTGAAGGGTTAGAAAGTAACGGGCTCGTATTTTCACAAGTCGATATATTAGACGAGACCCCTTTGTTGGATATTAAGCCGTATGTTTCCTATTTTGATGCCAGGGGTAATGTCGAGAACGGATGGCTTGATAAGCATTTTATAAACGGAAAGGTTCCCGAAAGAACAATATTACGTTGATCATTTTTGCTATTAGCGAGG
>JAGLQN010000264.1 GCA_023136835.1 Candidatus Omnitrophota bacterium
GGGTGTTGAATATCAAAAGATAAGTACGGATAAATTTAACACGGTTGAGCAGGCAGAAAAATTATTTCAGTCCGGAGGAAGAATTTTTGCCCGCGGAATTTGTATGCAATCGAGGGAACAAGAAGAAAGCGCGATGTGTCCCATTTCTACCATGAAGGATATGGATAGTATCGTTAGAGAAAGCGATAAGGTTCTCACATTTTAATGAGATGAAAAGTATTGTTGATCTGTCTAAAGAAAAAATTGTAGAGAGGCTTCAAGAAGAGAATCTCTTGAATGATAAGATACTTCTTGAAGCCAAAGTTCTTTCGGCTGTGGAGGCGATCGGCAATCCCGAAGAATACGACTTTCCTCTGCTGAAAGGAAAAGAGAAGATCGTCGAGTCCAACTTTAATGACCATTTGGGGCATGCTTTTACGGATACGTATGGAGGGTTTTATGGCTCTTTAGAAGAAGTCTTTGCTATGGATACTTCCAATAATTATCGGAGGGCGCTGCAGGTGGCAACTATTAACGCTCTTTCCAAATATTGGGGGCTTGTCGAAGACGCGGTCCATTGCAAGGATAAGCAGCCTAAGATCTGCGCGGGTCAATGTGTCAATTTTGTGAAAAAAAATTATCCTGCAGTAGAAAGAATCACTCTTATCGGCTACCAGCCGGCTTTGATCGACGCGTTTTCTAAAAAGTATATGTTAAAAGTGTTGGATTTGGATAAGGATAATATAGGAGAACAGAAATTTGGACAGACCATATTGGATGGCAGTATGTGCCTTAATAGTGCTGTCGAATGGGCGCAACTTGTTCTCTCGACGGGTACTACTGTTGTCAATGGGACCATTGATGAGATATTAAACGTAGCGGGAAAAGAAAAAGTTATTTTTTATGGTGTAACAATTTCCGGTGTCGCGGCGGTGCTTGGTTTGAACAGAATTTGTTTTCCGAAATAAGAGCAAATGGAAAGTCTATTAATACCGATTGTTGTGTTCTTTATAGCCCTTGTTTTTTCTATGTTTGGTATGGGAGGTGGGCTCCTGTACATGCCTGTATTTCTTTTCTTCCTGAAGAACCACGCGGATGCTTCCTTTTTAAGTTTCCTATGTATTTTTGTAACGGCACTATCGGCGACGAGTGTTTATTATCGCAAAGGCCTTATTGACGGGAGGCTTGTGAAATACCTCGGAACGCCGCTAATAGCCGTTGTGTTTGTCGCCGGGTTTTTAAGCAAGAACGCGCCGAATGCTGTTTTAAGGGATCTGTTAGGAGTGACTTTGGTATTAGCCGGTATTTTTATGGTATCTTCCGTTAAAGAGATCTTTAGCTTTCAGCGCGTAGGTCAGCATTTGAATCGGTTGTTTCCGGATAAAGAACATCATTTTTCTCCGATCGTCTTAACTCCGATCATATTATTGATAGGATTTTTATCGGGAATGTCAGGAGTTGCCGGAGGGGTCTTTGAGATTCCCATAATGATAGGTTTGTTAAGAACAAGCGCGCATACGGCTGTAGCGACCTCATCGGCAATTGTAACGATGGTCGCGTTGTCGGGAGCCCTGGGGCGGCTGATATCAAATGATCAAGAGGCCGCGTTTAGCCTGCCGCTTGTTATGTGTATTGTTTTTGTGGCGTTGTTAGGCGGGCAGCTTGGACCAAATATATCCACGAAATTAGGCAAGGAAGTGTTTAAAAGAATATGCGGTGTCTTTGTTTTATTAATGGGAATCTATTTTGTTGTAATGTAGGAATAGGGACGTGCAACGTTACCCGGAGACTGAGAATTCTTATGAATAGACAGGGAAATAGGTATAAGTTATAATTAAAACCAAGTTTTTGGTATTTTTTGGTTACACAGCTAAATATCAGGAGATACAATGAAGATATTAGAGTGTATTGTGACAGTTGATGAGTTAAAGCAGGCAGCGGCAAGCACTTTTGGCGATATGGTTAAAGCGGTTGTTGATATTGACAGAGAGTTGATCGCGATTGATGCTGAATTGCATTCTGATTTAGAGGCGCTGTTTTTAGAAAACGGTTCAAAGCAGAATGGTCTTTGGGGTATAAACTTCTATCCGGACATTGAAAACGATGATTTTGTAGAATTTGATTCTATGATCAATATGCGCCCTTCTCAGGGAAACATGAGCAGGGGTATTGATTCTCCGGAGATTCAAAAGAAAATTATTCGCGTTGTCGACAAATGGGTGAAGCGATGAGTATCCAGCATAAAGAATTGGCAGAAGGGCGCTGGAATGAAATGCCCTTTTGTGAACAAATGGCGAATATCGGCAGTGAGGTGAGCCGCGCGCTTAATTGGCGGAAGAAAGGGAGGGCTGAATTCTCTCAAAAGGCTGTTTGCCGCGCCCTTGAATTGTTGGACCTTACCATTTGTCCCGTTAAGGAATATTCCCGCCTTAAAGAACTCTTAAGGGTAAAAGAATGTCTTGTGGATTTTTTCTACGGCTCAAATGAGTTCTCATCATCCGAGGCTTTATGGCGCGGGTATTTTGATCATTTCAATTACGCCGCGCGAAGATAAGGTTACGT
>JAGLQN010000265.1 GCA_023136835.1 Candidatus Omnitrophota bacterium
GCTGTAAGGATATTGTGCTGGGTCTGTACAAATAGCCGCTCTAACAGGATTATATTCCACATAAATCCCGCATGAAGTGAGATAATGTTCATTTTCGATGGGTAGACTTTTAAATCGTTCACGCCATAGCGGACCCTTCCAATGATATTTCCTTTTCATCCACTGAGTGTAGTGCCATTTTATGTGAGCGATATTCTTTTGGAAATCTTGTTTTTTCAATGCCTGAGCGACTAAATGAAAGTGTGTATTCATCAAAACGTAATGGAAAAGACGAATAGTATATTTCAGTTTTGCTTCATGGATTAATTTGAGAAATTCATCAAAATCTTCCTTATCTTTCAGTATCCAAGTTTCATTAATTGAACGAGATATAATATGGTAATAACCATTTACTTCAATGTATCGTGCGGTTCTTGGCATTAAATTCACCTCCTCTCTTAATAATTGGCTGTCCCAAAAGTGACTGTCACCCTTCCTCTCTCCTTCCTCTTTTACCCCCACCAGCTTCTGTCTAAACAGCGGTACTGTATGGCCTCGGCGAGGAATTCGGGGAGGATCTGTTCTTCTCCTGCCAGGTCCGTAATAGTCCGGGCGACTTTTATAGTTCAGACATTGATTCACTCTTTTCTCCGACAATAAACATTAAGTTTGAGTCCCAAAAGTGACTGTATACCGGCGCCCCGAATAACACGGTGTCATAATTAACAATTATTGATTTCTATTGAACTTAAAAATTTTAGAGGAAACTAAAATATAAAAGGTCCGACCAATTGTACCGATTCATTGACAGCCGATGAAATAAAGCGGATAAGTATTTTGGGTGGAGCATGAAACTCATTCTTTTTTAGGTCAAAAAAATACATTTGATAGGATTGACCATAAGACTGTTTATTATAAGTTTTCTCACCTTCTATTTCTAAGATGAAGGTTGATATTCCTTTGACAAAGAAAACAAGATGACTAATATCTTTGGAGTGTGCAATTAGTGATTTTGTGCTTTTAGTTTGTTTGGAGAACTCCTCAGGAACCATTGCCTTTAATCCTTTTTCAGTTCTAATTTGCTCGATATCATATATTTTCTTAGTAATGACATCATAAAATATTTTTGTATTAGACAATTCATGTGTAAATTCAAATGGTTGTTTGGGTTTAAGATTCTGATAGGATACTATTACCCTACCCTCTTCAATTGAACGAAGGTGTCTAATTGGAATAATTCGTCCATAAAACGGAGAAGGACTTTCAAACCGCCAATACCCCAAAGTTTTTAAGTGCCCACTTGGAAATGATAAATACAGAGGGTGCATCTTATTGTTGGATAACGCTTTTTCAATAGCTAAAACATTTTTAACCTGTTGTTGACTGCTTGATCTATCCCATCCAAAATGGGTTAATGCATCATAGGGGCCATTTTTAAGATGTATAACATTAGACGTAGAGATGATCGTTACCAGCGATAGCAAACATATAAAACGATTTTGGGGTAAGGAAGCATTATTAAGTAGTAATCCAACAATCAAAGCAATTAGTATGGTTTCACAGTAGCTATAGTAATAACTAAAAAAGAGCAGGCTTGGAAATACGGTTCCTTCAGGCATAATTGTATGATGAATGCCGCTATTATGCGGCAAAAGGAAGGCTTTAGCGAGTATGATAAGGCTGACCGCAATAACTAATTTTAATTCACGACGTTTTGATTTATAAACAAGAGCACTGATAAATAACAACGCGGCAGCTATACCTGAAGCTATCCCTCCCAAAGATTTATCCCAAAAACCAAAATTCCGTCTTAAGAAATAATTGAAAAAAGCCTTACTGATATCTGAAATCGTTCTAAAATTTGAAAAATAACTTCTAAAATTTTCAAAGAATTTAAAATAAGCTTCCGTATAGGGTTCAGAATTGGTAACAATTGCTGTTATGTTTAATGCGCTGTAGGTCAGTACACCTAATATGCCTAGTAGGGCTGTAAACCCTATAATGGTATGGGGGTGAATTAATTCAGATGACTTGTCCTTTAGGGTAATATAAATGAATATGATAGGGATGATGAAGATGGCTGTTTCGTCAGTTAAAATTGCTAATAGTAAGACAATAAAAAAACTAAAGAATTCCCTCCAGCCTAATTGAGTTAACTTTCTGTTATTTGAGGTTACCAATAACCATCCCAACAGAAAAAATGTCATAACCAGTACTTTTGCATTTCGAAACGGATATAACAGGGTAGACACAGCTATTCCTGAATTTAGCATTAACAAAGCACTGATATAAGCTGAGTGCTTGTTTTGTGTCATTTGAAAAATCAATTTACCAAGTAGAAGGACATTAAGAACATGCAAACCAATAATCGTATAATTTCGAAAGAACACCAATTCAAAATATTGCCAGAATTTAAATGATAACATTTCAGATAAATAGGAGATATGGCGCAATCGAAATACCCCATCAACATAATAATCATAAAAAGGTTTTATCCATTCATTCATTCTTAAACCAGTGTGAAAATGGACGTCGTCCAAGTTATTTAAGGACCAAAATAAACCATGATAAACAATTTCGCCATTAGTCCAATGGATCGGAACTGTGTTGATATACATAAACAAGGCTATGTTTAAAAAAATAATCAGAGCCCCTATTAGCTTATAGAAATTACTTTGTTTTGAGGACATGCGGTCTATTTATTTGATATTGAAGAAAAACTCAAGTTATTTTGTATTTTATCAAAAATTTTCTAAATAATCGTTAGGAAACAAAAAAAAT
>JAGLQN010000266.1 GCA_023136835.1 Candidatus Omnitrophota bacterium
TTTACTTCAGCAGCTTTGTATGATTTAACATGTTCAATTTCTTTCATTTTATTAAGTTTTAGTTGTTGTTATGTAAGCCTTCGGCCAAGTACACCCCTTGCGATTCGCTCATGGAAGGGGTGATTGAAAAAGGGATATTGGGATTAAGCCTGGTATCCAGGCAGGAGCTCTTCGAGTTTCTGTATTGAATGGTCGGATATTCTGGTGAGCACATCCTTGAGCCAGGCAAGAGGTTCCACGTTATTGATCTTACAGGTGCCCAGGAATGAATAGATCATGGCGGCATTTCTGGCTCCTTCATGCGACCCGGCAAACATATAATTTTTTCTACCGAGCGTGATTGCTCTAATACTGTTCTCGATTAGATTGTTATCGATCTCCCTCCGGCCATCTTCAGTATAGCGGGTCAAGCGCTTCCATAATTTCAACGTATAAGTGATCGCCTTCCCGATAGCACTTTTAGGAAGTACTTGGGTTAACTGGTCTCTCATCCATGCTTCCAGTTCAGCCAATATGGGTACAGACTCTTTCTGTCGAAGCTCTTTCCTTTGTTCAAAGGTGAGTTCCTGCTCACGAGCTTCCCTTTCTATTTTGTACAACTCCTGTATCTTCTTCAATGCATAAGCTGCACGTTTAGGATCATTGTCCTTTGCGATATCAAATTTACGTCGAGCATGTGCAAGGCAAGCCAATAAAGTAATTCCTTCCCGCTTTTCAAATTCATTATATGCAGCATACCCATCTGTTTGAAGTGCCCCTTGGAACCCTTCAAGGAACTCACGTGGACCTTCTCTTCCCCGGCCTTTCCGGTAATCAAAACAGAGCAGTTTATCCACAGGTGAGTAATAGTCCCAATAATATCCCTTATGGGTGGCCCCGGGTTTGTCCTTTGTCAACACCGGAATGGGTGTCTCATCTGCCATCAGGTAATCACTCTGCTTTACTTTTTCGATTAGTTTCTCATACAAGGGTTCTAACAAACGGCAGGTGGATGAAAACCAACCACTGATCGTAGACTCAGCAATTGTAATATCTGAGCGTTTGAACATCTGTACCTGACGGTAAAACGGAAGATGATCCTGGAATTTACTAATCAAAATATGTGACAATAGACCAGGACCTGCGTTGCCCTTTGGTATTGGAAGACTGGGTAGTTCTCCAATTACAATACCCCCTTCATTGGGTAGTACATACTTGGAACGTTTGTATTGCACCACATGGAACGTACCTTCTGTATATTCAAGGTACTCAGTAATCTCCTCACCAATCTTCTTTGCCCCGGTAATATCTTCTTCCGGTTCGATGGTATGTTCTTCCCGGCGTAGGTGTGAAGGAAGTGGTAAACGAACCGGAGTTTTCTTCTGTTTAGATGTCTTTTTTCGAGTAAAAGAAAGATCTTCTGTTTCTATTTCAGGAGTATCCTGTTTTGGAATATCCATCCCTAAGGATAGCTGTCCGGTATCTTCCTGAATAAACCGCTCACTCTTGGCTCCAAAGATCATTCGTTTGAGTTGGGCTAGTTCTTGTTTGAGGAAGAGATGATCTGCTTTTATTGCATTAACATCTGTTATTTGAGCCATCAAGTTGTCGTATTCCTCATGAGTAAGAAACACCCCTTCTTCACTATGTATACCTGGCCCGTTTTGCATGCCTGCAAGTAATGGCAAAATCTTCTGAAAGCCTAATGTTTACAAGGGTTTTTATTAAGAATATACAGTCGAATTGTTGATAAAATACCGCTTCTTTTTCTTGTATTTCTCAATGGAGATACCCTCAATCATCAACATCAAAGTAGTCCAGCTCATCTGACAGGAAAGAGCCCCTTCCTGAAAGACCGGAAGTTCAAAAGTACCTGTTTCCAATCGTTTGTAATAAAGTATAAATCCGCCTTGTTCCCATCGTAATAACTTGACTTTATTCCGGCGACGATTAATAAATATGAACACTTCCCCCGAAGTTGGACTGCGTAGAAGCTCTCCCTGGATCAGGCCGCTTAATCCGTCAAAACTCTTACGCATGTCTGTCGGTTCCCGGTAGAGAAAATACCGGAACGATGATGTTAAAGAGAACATCCTGTTATACCGCTCTGATCAGTGCCCTTAACCTGGAGATGTGAACTGTCTCTCCAACTGTGACTATTACGCCATTGGGATATTCAATCCGGATTTCATCGCTGGTCTCAGATCCCCCGGTTTCAACCTCCACCTGAAGGAAACTGCTGCGAATTGAAGTAGTTCCGCTTTGTTTATACTTCTTCAACCAGTAATAGAACCTGTGAGGAACCAAATCATGTTGCTGGCAGAAATCAATTTGACTTAATCCACTTTCCTGCCATCTGCTTATCAGGGAAAACATCTCCGACTGACTCGTGCTTCTTTCTAATTTTGTCATGATATTATTTTCCGGTAAAGCTAAACCCTGTGGTCAGATTTGGCAAGATGTAGTTCGCCGAAGGCTTACCCTCGGGCTCCACATTGTGTCTTCAGAAATTAACCAGGTTGAGACGTGATTGCTTCAGTCGCCCTCGTTCCTCGGACTCCACATTGTGTCTTCAGAAATTAGCTAGGTTGAGACGAGATTGCTTCAGTCGCCCTCGTTCCTCGGACTCCACATTGTGTCTTCAGAAATTAACCAGGTTGAGACGAGATTGCTTCAGTCGCCCTCGTTCCTCGGGCTCCACATTGTGTCTTCAGAAATTAGCTAGGTTGAGACGAGATTGCTTCAGTCGCCCTCGTTCCTCGGACTCCATCGCAAGGACGCGGCTTTAGTAGCGTGGGGGGGGATAAAAAAGTTGGCGGCAAAGCCGCCAACTTTTTTATCCCCAACAC
>JAGLQN010000267.1 GCA_023136835.1 Candidatus Omnitrophota bacterium
TATGTTTCGCCATATGCAATTGTTACTTTAGGCGTCCATAAATCGAGTTGTTCATCGCCCATTTGATCAAGATTGAAATTCCATGGCATTGTACCCCAACTTGAATACATATCGAAGTTTACAACCACTTTAGAACCAGGTGTGACTTCAAATCTATCTTGCGGAAGGGTTAATGCTGAAGCGGCACTCAGTTCTTCTATATATTGATGTCCGAATGACATAGTGATCATTAGGACTGAAAGCAAAATGAGAAGGGCACCAACGGATTTGTTCATTGTCATTTAATATCAAATATTAAACGTTTATGATGATACTTAAAGTTTCGCAATCTGAATTTCTGTTGCTTGTCGAGAGTTAATCAAGTTTTTGTCTCACTAATGCATAGCTGGAGTTTATATAACTAAATTACCTTTAAAAAAGTAGTCCAATAATGGCAACAATTAACCAACTAATCCATCGCACACGCTTCTAAAAAATCCAAATCCATTATTTTTCTATCCGCAGCCGCATAGATTAATTTTTTACTCCCGAAAATTTTATATTGTTGATCATTAGAGTAATAAACATTTACATTACACAATTCTTCTTGGGACATTTCAACAGCCGAAGTTAAGTCTTCATCGCCAGATATTAGTATAAAAACATCAGCTACCCTTTTTCGTGCCATCTTCACTAAATCAAGCGCAATCGCCACGTCCACACCCTTTTGTTTGGGTGTAGTAAAATCTTTATTACAAATCGGGCAGTGTCCGTGAATTAATTTAACACGACCAACGCCGACAAATTCGTGATTAGGTATTTTATTAATTGCATTCAAAAACGATTGATTTTTTATATATTTCTTCTTTTCTGCGTTGTTACTTTGATTTTTTTGATATGGATTAGCGTGGTAAAATCTTGTTCTTATATGATCTAAACCGCCACACACTTTTTGAGACAATTTCTGAATGGATAATTTCTTATTTCTTTCATCTCGGAGGTAATAGTTCAGATTATCAAAATATCCTCCATCTATTACAACAACTGCTTTGTCACCATTCATTTTTTCTCCGAATTAACAAACCGCAGTTTTATATAAACTGCGGGTAAAATACCGGCTTTCGTTTGAATCAACGAAAGTTAAAATTACCAAATATCTATATGTATTTATTCTATATAAATGTGTTGTTTTAAGTTGCAACGCATCGTTTTAAACAAGCGAAAGTTTCCCCAGTGCGATAGAAGTCTAAATCATTTTCAGCCCTTAATCTTCATGAAGCAGGAAAGA
>JAGLQN010000268.1 GCA_023136835.1 Candidatus Omnitrophota bacterium
TCTTGTCTGGTTTATTAAAGATCGTTTGTGAAAAATATATTTGAGCGGCTGTTACTTTATTAATACTTGTCTCGCAAGTAATAATATCCCCATAACGCGCGGGATGCTTATAGTCGATTTTAAATGCCTTGACGACAAAATATTTCCCTTTCTCATGCATATTTTTTACTGATACCCCTTTTTCCTCAAGCAATCTCGTGCGTGATTCCTCCAAGAAATTTAAATATGCGCCATGATAGACGATCCCGATCGCGTCCGTATCATGATAATTAATTCTTTTTTCCGCCTTCATTGATTATTTAATCCTGATTTTTCCTCAACATTCGGCCCATCCGAAGGTTTCAATTCACCGTTTTTATATTTCTCTACAGCTTCTTTAACACTTCCGGACACATCAACAACAACATCAATTCCCGCCGCCTGTAATGTTTTTACCGCGTTAGGGCCGACATGGCCTGTTAAAATAACTTTTGCCTTCTTTTCGGCAACAAACTGCCCGGACTTGACCCCTATTCCTCCCATACCGGATTGGTTTTGATTCACAACAGCTTCAAATTCCAGGGTATCCGTATCAACAAAAATAAAATATGGACATCTCCCAAACCGCTGATCCACCTTTGATTCTAAATTATCTCCTTCTGCTGTTACGCATATTTTCACAATAATTCTCCTTTCTATTCATGATCACAGACAGTTTTATCTAAACCGTACCCTTTCCCTGACTCAGGAGCACATGTATTTGCCCCTCCCTCTAATTGTCCTTGAGCAAATTTATCTACAATTTCATCTATGGTACCTGTAACCCCCATGATGGTTTGTATTCCTTTTTCATTAAACAGCGCTCTTGCTCTCTGTCCCATACCGCCAGCGATAATACAACTTACCCCCCGATCATGCAAAAATCCGGGTAAATATCCTGGATGATGTCCGGGATTAGCAATAGTTTCTTTATTGACAACTTTATTGTTGTTAATATCCGCAATAGTAAAAGATGGACAGCGTCCAAAATGACCAGACACAAAGTCTCCATCTGTTGAGATTGCAATTTTCACGACATCCCTCCTTGTTTGAAATTATTACTTCTCTTTCTTCTCCGCAGATTCAGGATTTACCGGTTCAGAAGACGCGTTCCACCATCTCATCCCAAAACCTTTACCAAATCCACCGCGACCCCGTCCGAATCCTCTTCCCATTCCTTGCCCTCGACGCATTACGCGTCCTTGTCCTGGCGCGGGATTCATGTGCCCCGGACTGGAAAACCCAGCGCAAACACCCATTCCTCTACCTGTTTTTGGGCCCGCTCCCATAGGTCCGGTTCTATCTCCACCTGGCATTTTAATCACCTCCTTTAATGATTAATAAACACATATTCTATTTTTATTAACATGTAAAACAATTTTATTTCTTCTGGCACTTATTGCAATACCCATAGAACTGAATAAGATGCTTTGTTATTTGAAAATCATATTTCTTCGACAATCCCTTCTCGGTATCCTTAAGAAATCGGACTTCCTTCTCCATGAAATCACTGTAATCAAAAATACGAGAGCACTTTTTACATACAAGATGATGATGATGTTCTTTTTTACTGTATTGATCGGCAAGTTCGTATTTTGCTTTACCCTGACCGAACTCAAACTTTACGATCAGCTCCATTTTAACTAATAATTCAAGATTGCGGTAAATCGTCGTTAAACCAATGTTCGGATAGAATTTATGAACCGCCAAATAAATATCTTCCGCGCTTAAATGGTCCATCGTTTTTTCCATGACGCCCAAGATCTCTTCCCTAGGTTTGGTCATGCGATAACCGCAACCCATAAATTGCCCCTGCCAATGCTGCTGGTTCCGCCCTCTCATCTATGGCTCCCTTATTGGTAATGGTTTTCATTACTAATATAAAACAAGCATTCCGTTTTGTCAAGATAGATTGTTAAATCAAAAAGAAAGAGAAGCTTGGAGACGGAAATCGAAATCTGAAATCTGGGTGGACATCCGTGAAATCTGAAAAATAGGAGTTCCCTATTCCCCTATTAATCCGCATAGCCGATAGGAATGATATAGAGAGGTTCCTGGTCCGGAGGTAAGGAAAGGACTTCTTTCACTTGTTTGTCCTCGAAAGCCCCGACGGGAACAGAACTCAGGCCTAGGGATACTGCCTGAAGATGGATGTTCTGGGCGATATGACCGGCTTCCATACGTGTATATTGTTTGCCCCGCTGACCATATTTTCCCGTCACACGCGCGAAAACAGAGCAAATGATAATGGACATCGGCGCCGAACTTACCGATCCCTGGCCGTGAGCAGCCCCGGATAATGGCCGGCGCAGGTCTTCCTTCTTCATGACTTCCAGGACATGCCCTTTGGGAACATAATGGAACACTCCCTTTTGCGTTACAGCATATATTTCCATGGGATACAATGCTCCCGGTGATGGCGCTGCCCGGAAATCAAAACCATCGATCGTGGCTGTGATCCCCCCAGCCGCCCAGAGGAGTTGGCCTATCTGGCCAAGCGTCAATTCCTTTTCTAAAAATGCGCGCTGCGACCGCCGCCGTGAAATCGTTTCCTCTAACGATAGCCCTCCCTTTCGGTCAGGCTTGGGTAAATGGATCCAGCCTGATTGATTCGTCAGGTCTGACTGTGCCATAACACAACTCCTTTGCCCCTGGAGGAACAATGCCCCAATGGATAACAAAACGATGAGGAAAGATAATTTACCTGCCATAGAAACAACTATACCAAATTCCTTTTTGGCGGTCAACTGAAGAAATAATAAGGGGCAGTGGTTTTTGCCTGTATTGGAGACTGTTTTGTTAATGACGATCTCATTAGCATAATATTAGTAAGAAACATTCTACACCCAAACCAAAAAAGGAATCAAACGATATAAATCGCTGACTCCTTTAGTGTTACATTGGTTGCGGGGACTAGATTTGAACACCCTCCACTTCGTTCCGGGTGCTGCTCCTTCGTCGCTGCTAGAAAATGCTAAAGCATTTTTGCAATTCCATTCACCAATCCCCACTTACTAAATTCAAAAGGGCCACCCTTTGGGTGACCCTTTTAAATTTGGTTGCGGGGACAAGATTTGAACTTGTGACCTTCATGAGCGGCTAAGTTTGTTTGTTTCCAATGGGTTTACGTTGTTAGCTAATGTTATATCTTGGTAGGAGTTACGAAAACTTTCGTTTGCTGCAGTTATATCGTTTTTGCCCGTGTTAGAGCGCATTATGTTAGCCGTACGTTAACCGAAATCAGGGCCCGGCCTGTTTTGTTAATGACGACACAACTTATGGATGAGCGGAGCGAAGAACATAAGTTGCAGTCGGAATTAATCCCTTAACGTGAACGCAGTGAACATTAAGGGGTTAGCCGGGTGTTAGCCGAAAAACGCCAACAAGTTTCTACTTATAAATATCTTTCTTTGAAACCAGCCGGTCTGTTATCCTCAACCATTCAATCGTAAACTTTCTATATTGAGCATCATGCAGAACCTGATTGAAGCGATTGCTGTCTAAAACATTAACAGCTTGTATATAATCATTGATCGTTATCTTCCCGAAGGAATAATTCTCCGTTTCATCTTCCAGTACGGCCTGGGCCAAACTGATCTTCTCCCGCGCGATCACCCCTAACTGTTCTTCCCGGTCTATGCTCTGAAAAAGATCCTTAATGTCCGTATACAATCTGTAACGTGTACTCGTTGTTGTCAGCTTCTGTTTGTCTAAAGCAATCTTAGCTGTTTCATATTCAGCCCGCTCTATTTGATCTGGAAACGGCCATTCCATGGAAATAGCCGCGTAAGCCATCGTCTCTTCGTCGCGTATCTCGTGATCATCCCCATCGACATTGTAGCCGATAAGCAGATTGATAGACGGCAACAGGTCATCCGCGTTCTCATCAACCTCAAGCGAACTCTTATCTTCCAATAATTTTAAGATTTGGTGTGTCCGGCTTTCTTTCTTGAACTTCTTATAATCACTCTCAAACGAAATGTCTGAATCCTCATAGATATCCGGTTCTTGCGGCACGATTACCTCGTCAGCCGAATAGCGCGTCGCTTCCTTTATAAAATTCAGCGCGTTTTCATATTTTTCCTGAAGACCGATTAGTGTCTCTTTTTTAGCCAATACCTGTAAGTTTATTTTGTTAACGTCAATGTCCAACGCTATGCTTGATTTTTGTCTTTCCTTTATATTATCCATAAGTTTTAAATTCTCCGCATAAGAAGATTCGCCGATCCTCAAATTCTCATAAGCCTCATGCCAATCATAATAGCCCGTAATGATGGCCGCTAAATAATCCTCATAAGCCTCGATGATCTGGTGCCTGGCCACATCAATTTCAACACCGACAATTTTATCTTTTAGTCTGGTCGCTTTACCGAAAGCATTCTCGGCGATAGGCTGGGATACCGTAAAAGCGAACTCCGAACTATTTATCGTTGAGGTAGCGGAAGGGGTTGACGTATATTCAGCCGTCAGTTCTGTCCCCGCGTAAGGAAATAGCCTGCTCAAAGAAAAAGCGGCTTCCGGCTCCTCCTTATCCGGGTTTAAAAATAGATCATACCGCGCTTTGACTTCCAAGACTAGGTCGCCCGCAGGAAGCACCAGATCCTTTTTATATTGAAAGGCCAGTTCATCAATAAGGATCCTCTCAAACTCGGTATCATTGGTAACAGCCAGATCAATAAATTCTTTTAAAGAGATGCTCCTCCCTTCATTTCTCTTTTCTGTTACCTGGCCCTCCTGAGCAATCATCCATTTTGCCGAAAGCAAAGTTATTCCTAAAACCATCAATATGATAAAAGCCACTTTTTGTTTCATATGATCAGCCTCTAAACTTGAATTTATATTCGCGCCCTCCGGGTACGACGGCGCGCTATTAAGTTATGTTCACTTCGTTCCATAACTTAAGTGCTTGTCGAGATCCTTTAAATAAGAATAAGCGCATGGAATGAGAATTAATGTAATGAGCGTTCCAAAAAGAAGTCCCCAGGCCAATGCCAGCATCATTTCAGCCAGCATAGCGTCATAACCCGCAAACCCGTAAGCCGTCGGCAAAATTCCGGCCACCGTTGTCAGTGTTGTTAGAATAACCGCCTTTAAGCGCGTCTTGGCAATAGAGGCTATCTGCTGATAATCCTCATCGCGTCCCCTATCCTTCTTATGCTCGCGATCCAACTTGACGAGCATAATAATAGAATCATTAACAACAACACCAGCGAGCCCCAAAGCTCCGATCGCGGCAAAAAATCCAAACAAAACCTTCCCGTGAAACCAGAACGCCAGCACAATCCCAACGACACCAAAGGGGATCGCAAGCATAATGATCAAAGGCCGCAATAGTGAATTAAATAATACTGCCAGCACAACATAGATCAACAAAACGACCAGAACAATGGCGCTAACCAGATCGGCCTTCGACTCCCTTGTGCTTTCTATTTCACCGGCAAATGACAATGTTGTGGTGGGATATTTTCCGAGAATGCCGGGAAAGACATTTTCTTCGAAATATTCCGCGATATTAAGCGGGGTCGCTTTAGCGCCCTTTTTTAGGTCCGCGTCAATCACCGTTGTTCGCTTGAGATCCTCGCGCGTTATGGAATTAGGTACTTGGATCTTCTCAACATAAACCACATCCCGCAGCGGCACTAAATAATTTCCTTTATTCTCGACCGGAAGATTGAGCACCTTTTCAATGTCATCCTTAGCCTCATCAATGATCGAAAAACGCACCTGCACGTCTTCGTCCGCGCCCGTGAATTCGTACAGGACGCTTCCCTCGAGGGCCGCGCGAAACGTCGAGCCGATATCCACCGGATTGATCGAAAGGCGCTTGACCTTATCCCTGTTGATATCGATCCTGTACTCATCAATGGTTAGGTCTCCATCAACCTCAATGTTTTCAAGAGATGGGTCTGCCTCCATCTTCTTTATAAGATCAGCGACAATGGTCGAGCGCAAGGCATCATCGTTCTGCTGAACAAGAAGCTCAACAGCGCTTCCGGAGGAATGCCCCCACCGGCTCTTTCTGAATTTTAACTCTTCAAATCCTTTTAAGCCTTTCGTTGCCTTTTTTAGTTCATCGACAATCTGGTCTGCTGACTTCTTTCTCTTCTCCTTAGGAACAATCTCAAGCAATATGCGGAAGTTGTTTTCCTCAACAGCGCCGCCTCTCCTGCTTCGCGCGATATTTGTTCTTACCCCCACCATCTCTTTGTCGAAATGTTTAAGGATTAATGCTTCGATCTTTTGTGTTGCCTGGGCCGTCTCGAACCGCTTAGCCTCCGGGGCCACGCTTCCTGATATAACAATATCCCTTGTCTCCTCGTGAGGAAACATAACAAAGTCAAACCGGTACTTGATCAACAGGCCGGAGAGGATCAGCAGGCACACAAAAGCAATGAGAATAAATCCTTTACGGGGAAGGACCTTCTCAATAAGCCTTCCATATTTGTCTTCAACCTTTTCAAACCAATGGTTTTTCCGGCTATTCTCTTCGGATCTTTCATTCTTGCCGTTTAATTTACTCAAGAAAGGGATTTTGAGGTTCATGTGCCCTGGAAGAATAAATATGGACTCAAAAAAGCTAGCTGCCAATACAAGAAATATGATCGTGGGAATGGGCTGGATAAATTTCCCGAAATGTCCCGTAAAGAAATAAAGAGGAATAAAGGCGACGCACGTTGTAATAATACTCGCTAGGATGGGCAGCAGAACATAGGCTGTGCCTTTGACAACCGCCTCACTTTGCCTCATCCCTTCGTTGGACAGGCGCGTAATATTCTCAGCGACGACGATCGCATCATCGACAATGATCCCCATAACAATGATAATCGCCGCGAGCGTCATGCCGTTGATTGTGTGCCCCATTAATGACGCGCCTATAGCCGTAAAACAGAGCGTGAACGGGATCCCCATCGCAACCCACAATCCCGCGCGCCTGTTAAGGAAAACAAACAGCATAACAATGATCAGCGCGAACCCTATCATTCCGTTTAACGCTATGAGAGACAGCCTGTTTCTGATATCAACGGATTCATCGTCCAAAAACACAAGTTTGAAGGGGGTCCCTTTTAGGTTGTTCGCCTCAAAATCCTTAACAACCTTATTGACGCTTTCGAGAGCCTCAATAATTCCGTACGATCCGTTCTTAACAACGTTTAAAGTGACGTCCTGATGGCCGTTCACTTTGCGGATCTCTTTACTCTTTTCAAAGCCTTCGATAATATTGGCAACTTCTCCTAAACGAATCACTTGCCCTTCGAATCCGCCCTGGATAATGAGATCTTCCAACTCTTCGGTTGTATCAAGTTCGGAAACCACCGTAACCTGTGGCTCTGCCCGGGTTTCAATGTTCCCGGCCGGCCTTCTGACGTGGTTGTTCTTGATCTCCGCCATAACCGCACTGAAGGGGATCTCATATTTAAGCAGCTTTTGAGGATCGACTTTTATTTGAATTTCTTCTTGCAGATAACCGCGCCTGTTAACGCTGTTGACTTGGGCGAGATTAAGAAGCTGACTTTCGAGGGCGAATGCATATTTTTGAAGTTCACGCCTCTGCTGAACGTCCAAAAGGTGAACATCTTCATTGTAGAGAGCAATATCAATGATCGCCTTTTTGCTGGTCTTAAAAACCCTGATGTTGGGATCATCGGTGATCTCATCCGGCAGGTCAACATCTAAAACGGTATTTCTTATTTCTGTGACCGCCTCGTCTATGTCGGGATAATCCTGCTCGATCTCGATATTAACATTAGACTGCCCCACGCTGGTTGTGCTGGTGACTTTATAAACGCCATCGAGCCCGCGGACAGCCTCCTCAAGAGGCTTGGTCACAAAATATTCTACATCTTCGGCCGGCGCGCCTTGATATCTGACAGAAATTCTAACCCTGTCGAAGGTGATATCCGGCAACTCTTCCCGGCTGGTATTATTCCAGGCAAAAACGCCCGCAATAAGAACAGCAATAAAGATAAGATTGGCAAGAAGATGCCTTTTGGTAAAGTATGCTATTAATCTTTCAAGCATATTTA
>JAGLQN010000269.1 GCA_023136835.1 Candidatus Omnitrophota bacterium
TCCATTTCAGGCATCACAATATCAGAAATGATAAGATCAGGCCTTACCGCTTTGGCAACCTGGTAAGCCTCTTCACCATCCGTCGACTGGAACACCTGATAACCGGCCTTTTCAAGCGCTGTGGTAAGCAACGCCCTTGATGTACCTTCATCCTCAACAATAAGAATCTTCTCTTTAGCCATGATCTATCCTCTATTTAATTGTAGCGTTCCTCTAATGCTTTTTTGATCTCGTCCAGCAGATTTTCCGGCTCAAAGGGCTTGGCAATAAAACGATACTTGCCCGTATCTAACTGGATACCAAAAGCCTGACTTTCTTCCTCCTCCCTGGTAATAATCGCCGTTAAGAATATGACCGGGATATCTTTCGTTGCAGGATCCTTCTCGAGGTATTTGACCGCCTCGCCCCCGTCCATTTTCGGCATCATCACATCCATTAGGATCAGATCGGGGCGGTGTCTTCTGGCCTGCGCGACCCCCTCCTCACCGTCCTTGGCCTGAATCACTTCATATCCTGCTGAAGATAGCCTTATATCAAGCATTTCCCGTATTCTTTTCTCATCATCGACTATAAGAATGACTCTTCCTCGCATTTTTCTTTCTCCTTTTGAAAAGAGCCTAATAGACATAAATCGAACGAGCTCTAAAAAAGCCCTCAACAAGTTTAACCTGTTGAGGGCTTTAATTCAACATATGCTTTTAAAATGATTAGACGTTCGCTGTAGCCTTAGAGGCGATATAACAGATCAGGTCGACGACCTTAACGGAATATCCCCATTCGTTATCATACCATGCCACAACCTTAACAAAATTTTCATTTAAGGCAATACCGGCACCGGCGTCAAAGATCGAGGTTCTATAATCGCCTAAAAAATCGGTTGAAACAACCGCATCCTCTGTGTATCCAAGAATGCCTTTAAGCGGACCTTCTGAAGCCTTTTTCATCGCTGCTTTAATATCATCGTAGCTAGCCGGTTTATCCAGACGGCAGGTTAGGTCGACCACAGAAACATTCGGTGTTGGAACGCGAAAAGCCATTCCTGTCAGTTTTCCGTTCAATTGAGGAATAACCTTGCCAACAGCCTTAGCTGCACCCGTTGAAGAAGGGATGATATTCTGACTGGCTCCACGTCCGCCGCGCCAATCTTTCATGGAAGGTCCATCAACAGTTTTTTGAGTCGATGTCGTCGCATGAATTGTTGTCATCAAACCTTCAGTGATACCCCAATTATCATTCAGAATTTTTGCGACCGGCGCTAAACAGTTAGTCGTACAAGAAGCGTTAGAAACAAATTCCATATCCGGAGTATATGTCTCATGATTGACGCCCATTACAAACATCGGTGTATCATCTTTAGAAGGCGCGGACATAATAACCTTTTTGGCCCCTGCATGGATATGTCCTTGCGTTTTTTCTTTAGTCAGGAAAAGCCCAGTCGATTCCACAACATATTCAGCCCCTATCTCATCCCACTTCAAATCGGCAGGATCTTTTTCTGCTGTAACCCGGATCTCTTTGCCATTGACAATCAAATTCAATCCCTTGACAGATACGTCGCCCTTAAATTGACCGTGCGTTGAATCATATTTGAGCATATAAGCCAAATAATCCGTCGCAACAAGATCGTTAACACCAACCACTTCAACATTATCATTCTGTAGAGCTGCCCTGAAAACAAGGCGGCCAATGCGGCCAAATCCATTAATACCTATTTTTACCATAATGTTTCCTCCTTCAATGAGCCCCAAACTTATGGAGCGATTAGTGAACATGAGTTTGTTGGGTGAATTGAA
>JAGLQN010000027.1 GCA_023136835.1 Candidatus Omnitrophota bacterium
CTCTCTTAACAGAGATCTGTCGACAATACGCCTCATAAGAAAGGAGCAAATCATCCCACACGCGCCGCTCTAACTGTTCCCGGTTATTAGGAATGCCCCCCCCAAGGCGAGTCAAATGACAAGACGACCCTTAAAACAAAATCATAATTTCCTTTGGAAATAGGCTCACCGAAAAATGTGCCAGCAGTTTCGTTCTCTTCAGGGATACCCGTCTCGACAAAACCAACACACCCGAAAAGGAATATTAAGATCATGCAAAGAACTGCTTTGCGCATAACATTGACTTCTCTAATTAACCTTCGCACCCATTTGAAAAACAACAGCATTCTTCTTTTAAAGTATGTAGGATACATCATTTTCTAGCCAGTTTGTTTTATATAAACATTTTTTGTGTTGAGAAGCAACTGCAAACAATTGTTCTCCTCCCTGCCTAGATGATCTTCTCTGCGGTCAACACCAAAAACATCTGTTAACGCGTTTTTGATGTCCGCCGCAAAGACAGGAGCATTTGTAACAAAATCCAAATGCGAACGCCCTCGACGGTATTCGGGAATATCTTTCGGGATCTTCAAATACCTATCAATTAATTGAAGATCAAAGTCATAAAGAATCGTTCCGTGATGAAGAATGAATTTCTTGCAACGCTTCTGGGCATTGCCTGATATTTTTTTTTGATTGCCAGCCATCGCAATATCAGAAACAGGATAAAAAGAAGCCTCGATATTAAGCTGTTTTAAAGCCGTAATAATTTTGTTAAGAATGCTCTGATAACTTTTGTGTAGATCCACGATCTGAGAATCACGTTCTTTTGATAGAACAAGGGAATAATTCAGGCATCCTTTTCCCTGCAGCACTGTTCCTCCTCCGGTACACCGGCGCAAAACGGGAATATGATCGCGGGAGATTTCCTCCATCTTAAGATCTTCTTCCTCTTTACAGATCTTGCCTAAACACGCAAACAATTCGGACGATTCCCAAAAACGTAAAACTTGCCCCCCCCCTCCTTTCCCGGCTAAATGCAGCAACACTTCGTCATAGAGAATATTTTCTTGAGGCGTTTGAAAAGAAATATCTTTTAAAAGCATGGCTTAGGTGTTCTGGAAATAATTCGTGTTAATATCACGCGCGGCTTTGACTTCATCAGGACGGGTAACGGGAGTTGTCGCAGGAAGACCGTGAAACACCTCCGGCTGCTTTCGGCTGAGTTCATCGGCGTTAAACATGGCCTCGATAAACCGGTCCATGGTTTGCTTCGATTCGGTTTCTGTCGGCTCGATCATGATCGATTCCTTAACGGACAAGGGGAAATATACCGTCGGGGGATGTATATTCTGATCGATCAGGTATTTGGAAATATCAACCGCGTGCACGCCGCGATCCGCCTGTTTTGAAGCTGAAAAGACCGATTCATGCATGCAGATACGGTCATAGGCCAAATGAAAACGCTCTTTAAGGCGATCCTTAATGTAATTAGCATTTAATACGGCGTGATTACTGACCTCTTTGAGACCTTCTCCTCCGGCCATAACGATATAGGCATAGGCGCGTAGAAGAATCGAAAAATTCCCGTAAAACGACGCTAAGTATCCAATGGACTCAGGGTAGTCATAATTCAGATAATACGTTCCGTCGTCACGGCGGTCGACCATCGAGACCGGTAAATAGGGAACAAGTTTTGCGTTAACTCCGACGGGCCCGGAACCAGGGCCTCCCCCGCCGTGAGGAGTTGAGAATGTTTTGTGCAAATTTATATGCATGACATCGAATCCGATATCACCGGGACGACAGCGTCCTAAAATCGCGTTGAGATTCGCCCCGTCATAATACATGATGCCATCAACGGCATGCACCATCTCGGCGATTTTATCAACATCGGAATTAAAAATGCCTAAAGTATTCGGATCCGTAACCATAAGCCCGGCTGTCTCATCGGTAATTCTTTCTTTCAGTTCGTTTAAGTCCATGACACCGTTGCCATCCGAATTGACCGAAACGATCTCATAGCCGACGATCGCGGCCGTTGCAGGATTTGTGCCGTGCGCCGAATCAGGAACAATGATGTATTTCTTTTTATTCCCTTTTGCCTTATGATAAGCAGCCATCATCATCACACCGGTTAATTCGCCATGAGCTCCAGCCAGCGGCTGCATCGTAAAACGGTCCATTCCCGTTATTTCACACAATAGGCTCTCCATATGATAAAGAACTTCTAACGCGCCTTGCACAAGCTTCTCGCCTTGTTTGAGTTGAGGTAGAAGTGGATGCAAGTTCGCGAAGCCTTCAACCGCAGCAACAGTTTCCGTGAATTTGGGATTATATTTCATCGTGCAGGAACCAAGAGGGTAAAAATGGGTATCAACGGAAAAATTCCTCTGCGAAAGCGCGGTAAAATGGCGCACGACATCTAATTCGGAAACCTCTGGAAACGGGCAATCTTTTTCCCTGCGGTATTCGACGGGAATCTCAGCGATAAGGTCAACATCCGACCTCGGGTTCTCGAATCCCCGCCGCCCTTCAACACTTTTTTCGAATATTAATTGCATAACACAATATCCTGTACGAGCGTATTGCAATACACCCCTACACTAATACTTCCCTCAACGCCTGCACATAAGCAAGAATTTCTTCCTTTGTCCGTTTCTCCGTAACGGCCACGATCATATACTTCTCCATATCCTGATAATACCGTCCTAACGGAAATCCGGCCGCAAAGCCTTTATCGATCATAGCTTCGGCGACCAACGAAGCATCGACCGGTAAACACACCGTAAACTCGTTAAAGGTCGGAGAACTCCTTTTCACTTCTACCCCTTCAATTTTCTCAATTTCCTGACGGGCAAACTCAGCCTTGTCCAAATTCAGTTGGGCCAATTCCTTGAACCCCTGTTTACCTAATAAGGACATATAGATCACAGACTGCAGGGCGCACAAAGAAACATTCGTACAGATATTAGAGGTCGCTTTTTCCCGGCGGATATGTTGCTCGCGCGCCTGCAAGGTATTGACAAAGCACCTTTTCCCGTTAACGTCAAGTGTCTCACCGATAATGCGCCCCGGCATTTTCCGGATATATTTTTTCCGCGTCGCCATAAAACCCAGATACGGCCCGCCGAAATTAAGCGGCAAACCTAAACTCTGCCCTTCTCCCGTAACGATGTCCGCGCCCATCGCCCCCGGCGTCTTAAGAAGTCCCAGCGAAACCGGATAAACACTTTCGATCACCAAAACCCCCAGTTCGTGCGCCTTTTTGACAATATCCGAATGGTCATCGATTGTCCCAAAAAAATTCGGGTTCTGCAATATGACCGCCGCTGTATCTTTATCCAGCAACTTCCCGATCTCTTCCCGGCTGCTCTGCCCATGGACAACTGGAGTTTCCTGAAATTCATAATTCAGGTTACTGGTGTACGTGCGAATGATCTTCCGGTAAATCGGGCTCACCCCTCCGTCCATGATGACTTTATCCCGTCTGGTGATCCGGGCCGCCATCATCACTGCTTCATAAAGCGCGGTTCCCCCGTCATAGAGAGACGCGTTCGCCACCTCCATTTCGGTCAAAGCGCAAATAGCGCTTTGGTATTCATAAAGGGCCTGCAAGGTCCCTTGCGAACATTCGGGTTGATAAGGCGTATAGGCTGTATAAAATTCTCCTCGAGAAACCAGCGCCGTTACTGCCGAAGGAATATAATGGTCATAGTATCCGCCGCCGATAAACGGAATAAGGCCTGCCGCGTTCTTCGACGCAAGCCGCTTGATATGCTCGAGAACTTCGAATTCAGATTTTCCATCGGGTAAATTGAATGACTTAGGATTATGGTGGGGCTTAATATCGTCAAAAAGATCATCTATGGAAGAAACTCCGATAACCTTTAACATGTCATGAACATCTTTTTCTGTATTGGAAATATAGGGAATCAAAAATAAGACCTTTAACTTTTTTGCTTTTTACGAAAACAGCAGCCATGGTCTATTGAGCATTTCATGTACCTATTATCCATGGCGTTTTTTCTGGCGGGAACATGCTTGTGAAACGGGGATTGCCTATCCTACGCTCTCTAAAAACTTTCCGTATTCTTCAGCCGTCATAAGGTTAGACTGCTCTTCAGAATCAGATATTCTGATCCTCGCGATCCATCCCTTTTCATACGGGGATTTATTGATAAGGCCGGGATCCTCGTTAAGATCTTCATTGACGACAATGATTTCACCGGACATCGGAGAAAAAATATCGCTTGCCGCTTTAACGGATTCGACAGAAACAAATTCTCCGAATTGCTCTACTTCATCCCCGGCATTCGGCAATTCGATAAACGTAATATCGCCTAGAGCCTCTTGGGCATAATCCGAAATGCCGATCGTCGCTTCACCATCTTCAATATTGATCCACTCGTGTTCTTTTGTATACAATAGATGTTCTGCAATTTCCATTTTTCTTCTCCTACTCCTAATATATTTACCTTAAAATCAGAATTAAATCAAATGGTTTTATTCCGCAAGAAAATTTTCCGGCAATTGAAGGAATGTCATGATTTCTCCGAGTGAAGAGAACCACTTTTATAAAAAGCGCGTGATGAAATAGTCGCCGTACTTTTACCCTTAGAATCACCGAAGAGAACCACCGTGCCTTGATGGGCGTGTTGCACGGCAACAAACCCGAGGCCAATCCCCGTCTTAAGGCTCGGGGAAAATGTCCCGCTGGTGATAACGCCGATCTCCCCGCCGGATTCCAAGTAGATTTTTTGGCCGCAACGGGGCGCGCGGCGGCTTTTTGAACTGATGCCGGCAATCTTCTTTTTGAGACCTTCTTCCTTCTGTTTTAAAAGAGCGCTTTTACCGATAAAATCTTTTTCAAATGAAATAAAACGGTTGAGTCCGGACTCTAACGGAGAAATATCCTCTCCTAATTCGTGGCCGTAAAGACTGTAGCCCATTTCTATCCTTAAGATATCACGAGCCCCAAGCCCCGCAGGTTCTACACTATCATGCTCAATCAATTGCCGCCACAGATCTTTTATTTTATCCCAAGGGAAGTAGATCTCGTAGCCTAACTCGCCCGTGTATCCTGTCCGGCCTATCAAAACACGTTCACCTAACAGATCGAAATAATCACACGTATAATAATTCAATTTTTCAACATCTGCAACAAAAGAACTTAAAACATTTAGAGATAGCGGGCCTTGAATATCTATTTTTCCTGTTTGAAGTGAGACATCGCGAAAAACAGCTTCTTTTTTCAAATGTTTTTGAAAATGCTTGGCATCTTTTTTTGTTGTCGCCCCGTTGACCACAATAAACCATTTCCGCTCTTCCATACGAAAGACGATCAAATCGTCGATAACTCCGCCTCGCTCATTAAGGATGCATCCATAGCGGCATGATCTGACCGGAAGATCCCGCAGCGACATTGTTACGATTCGCTCAAGGCCGCTTTCAACACAATCCCCTTCGATAATAAATTCTCCCATGTGGGATATATCAAATATGGAAACGCCATGACGTGTACGCGCATGCTCTTTTAAGATGCCTTCATATTGAACCGGCATTTCCCAACCGCCAAAACCAACCATGCGGGCCTTCAGGGTGATGTGTTCGTCATAAAGCGGGGTTTTTTGGTATTTTTCTTGGGATAACATTATGGCTTATATTAGTAAAATCTTTTCTTTTTGTAAAGTTAATTCGATTGGAAATATTGGCAACAAAAAGAAAATTTCGAGGAAAGATTCCCTTGAGTTTTAGGATATTGTTGCGGAAGTAATTAATCGTTTTCTTAAGAACGCTCGACCTGATTGTGTTTTTAAATATAGTTCGAATTGTTGAGCTAAATTTTTATTCTTGAATACAACGTATGTTTCTAATTCCCACAGAGCATATTACCTGGTATAAGCACTGGCATCAGGCTTTGAGTTCCTTTCTATCCGTTTATCAATGTTAGTAGTATAACCTATGTAGATTTGCTTCTTATCAACTTTACTTCTTAAAATGTAAACATAGTAACTCATCATGTCATTAATTGATCCGTCTCCGTCAAACACTTAATGTGTTTGACTTCGTCGGACAACAGTCTTCACCAAAGAGCATAAACTCTTTAGCGAAGACTGGCGCGCCTGGGAAGATTCGAACTCCCGACACCTAGGTCCGAAGCCTAGTGCTCTATCCAGCTGAGCTACAGGCGCAGATTACAATATTTTTTATCTAGAAAAATCTGTGCTAGTATTTGTTTCCTTAAACATTTTAGGAAAACAAATGCAGGTGCCACTAACACTATCCAGATCATGATGACTATAACTAGTAAAACGGTTGCCCAAATATTAAGTGTCTTCCGACTTGATTAATTCATTTAGGCGTATGGCAATGGTAAGAAATTGAATGCAAAGATACATGGGTACAACAAAGATTGCTATTGGAACAATATAGTTTTCCTGATATATAACA
>JAGLQN010000270.1 GCA_023136835.1 Candidatus Omnitrophota bacterium
AATTTAACTTCACTTCGTTCGTTAAATTATGTCTTCGTAAGACATATAAAATATAACTAGTCCGCTGAATTGTCAAGAATAATATTTAGAGATCGGGAAGAATTTAAACAGCTAAAGAGCATTGGACGCTACGCAGATAACCGGCGGCGGCTTCAGGCGAGGTGCGCACAACATAAAATCCGGTCCCCAGTTCAAAACCAGTCACTCGAGTCAATTTAGGGACGATCTCAATATGCCAATGGAATTCTTCTTTTTTTCCGGTATTAACAGGCGCCACATGCAGATAATAGTTATAGGAAGGGTCCGATAGGCAATTTTTGAGACGCGATAACGTTTCCCTTAATATATCCGCTAAAGCAATCCTCTTTTTATCGTTCATCTCAACAAACTTTGAATCATGTTGCCTGGGCATGATCCAATACTCAAACGCATAACGGGAGACAAACGGGCAGAAGGCGATAAAATCCTTATTTTCGCAGAAAATTCTTTTTTTCTCTTCCCGCTCTTGACTGGCCATATCGCAAAAAACGCATCTCTTATGCTGATCATAATAGGCTTTTGCTCCGTCGATCTTCTCTTGAACATATTTCGGGATCATGGGAAGCGCAATGATCTGGCTATGCGCATGTTCGACACTCGTCCCGGCCAATTCCCCGTAATTCTTAAAGATGATAATATATTTGAACCGCCTATCTCTGGTTAAATCCCGCAAGCGATTTTGATACAACCTGATAACATCTCTAACTTCACCTTCAGTAAAATCCGCTAAGTTTTTGTTGTGGGCCGGCGTTTCAATGAGGACTTCATGAGCCCCGACACCATTTGAGAAATTGAACATCCCCTCTTTAGCCTCGTCGATATTGCCTTCGATCTTTAAGACCGGGAATTTGTTGGGAACGACCCTCACTTGCCAATCCGGCGTGTTGGGCGCGGAATCGTTAGCGCGAATGGCATCAACTTCGGGCGGCGTCAAGTGCTCACGCCCCGAACAAAACTGGCATGTCGCTTCATGCTTTGGCGTCTGATCCTCCTTCTCATAATGATCCGGCCCCAGAGAATCCTCCACATGAACATTGACCCATTGTCCTATCACGGGATCGCGTCTTAGTTCTGTCATCCGGTCTCGACCTCCCTTAAATATTGCGCCATGTTTTCCGGCGGAATGGCGCAAATATAAAACCCTGTACCTTTTTCAAAACCTGCCACGCGGGTTAACCGCGGCATCAGCTCGATATGCCAATGATAATCTTTTTCGATGCTCTCCCACTTACGTTCCCCCAAACTTCCCCGGGCGAAGGGCGCCGTCTGGACAACAAAATTATAGGCCGGGTCATCCAATCCCACTTGTAATTTCTTGAGCAGGATCTTCATCATCACCGCTAAATCGCCCTCTTTCCCGACAATACCTTTAGGAAAATCACAATGATGGACTTTCGGCAATATCCATGTTTCAAAAAGCAATCGTGCCGCGAAAGGCGTTACGGCGAGAAAATGTTCGGTTTCATAGATAATTCTCTCACGCGATTGAAGCTCCTGGGCAACTATATCACAATAAACACAACGGTTATTGATATCAAAATAATTTTTGGCCCCGATCAATTTCTCTTTAACACGCAATGGCCTGACAGGCGTGGCGACGATATGAGAACAAGTATGCGCGCTCTTTCGCCCTCCGGCCGTCGGCCCGTAATTCTTATAAGCAAGGACATAACGGAACTGCGCATTCTTTTCTAATTCCTGCATCCGGGCCGAATACGCTTCAAAAACTAATTGGATCTGATCAACGTTCAAGTCGGCCATATTTGTCAGATGTTCCGACGTCTCAATAACGATCTCATGCGCCCCTAGACCATTGATCACATCA
This sequence comes from Candidatus Omnitrophota bacterium, assembly GCA_023136835.1. Lineage (GTDB taxonomy): Bacteria > Omnitrophota > Gorgyraeia > Zapsychrales > Zapsychraceae > 2-02-FULL-52-10. Next base: position 1,865 of record JAGLQN010000270.1, read on the forward strand.
TAGAGACCCCTTTTCGTCCTGTGAAGCCCTTTGCGCTGCTTTGATCCATATACTTCCGAAGAAACAATATGAACGTCTCCCGACGATAAGACCGAATCACCGCCCTCTTGCTGAACATTACAGAACGGGCATTCACGGTGGACTTCTTCATGTTCATGATCGTTTCGGTCCACAAAATTACCAGGCCTTCTCGCCCTCGTTTTTGCAATGATCACCCACCGTCCAACGACCGGATCTTTTCTTAACTGCGGCATATTTTACCTTTATTTTATTTGGTAAGGGCACAGCACGCTGTGCCCCTACACAAATTTATATCCCACCTCAATCGCGTGCCCGACAACAAAACTATGGGCATCCATCGGCTTAGCATCCTGCAAATGGACTTCTTTGATAAGCAATCTGCCGTTCCCTGTTGAAACAACAATTCCCTTCTTGCCAACTCCGGAAACTGTTCCCGGTTTATTTTTGGATGAATCCCCGTCAAGAACCTGAGCTTCTAGTATCTTCAGCAATTTCCCGTTATAAAAAGTATAAGCCCCCGGCCACATCAATAACCCCTTGACCAAATTGCAAATTCCGCGGGCATCGCTTCCCCATTCGATATGCCCTAACTCTTTAGTAAGCTTCACGGCAAACGTGGCAAGATCGTGATCCTGGATTTTTAGCGCACAGCTTGGCAAATCGTTGATGGTCCGCAAAAGAAAAGGCGGTCCTTGGTTCATCATCTTCGCTCGTAAGCTCGGCGCCGTTTCATCTTCTTCTATTTTTATTTCTACCTGGGCCAGAATATCACCGGCATCCATTTTCTCATTTATTTTTATCACCGAGATACCGGTTTCCTTTTCACCGTTAATGATAGCCCAATTGATAGGTGCCGCTCCCCGGTATTTTGGTAAAAGTGACGCGTGGACATTGAGCGCGCCATGGAGCGGGATATCCAAGACCTCCGGCGGAAGAAATTTCCCGTAGGCAATCACGACAAACAGATCACTTTGAAGATCTTTTAGATCTTTAATAAAGGAAGCATCTTTTAAGGACGCGGGCTGCAAAACAGGGATACGGCGCTCAAGGGCGCATTCCTTGATCGGCGAGACAACAACCTTCATTCCTCTCCCTTTTGGGCGGTCCGGTTGCGTTACACACGCAAGTAGCTCATGCCCAGAATCAATCAGCGATCTTACATGAGCTTCGGCAAAATCATCACTTCCAAAAAAGATTATTTTCATTAGGGATCCACATTAACCGTAATAACAATGTTTCGTTTTTTAAATTCTTTAAGCGCCGATTTAATAAGGGCCAGTATACTCTTAACTGACCTGCCTTTCAATAAAATCGTGTACCGATATTGATCCCTTAATTTCGGTTTCGCGTCAGGATGGGGATCAGAAATATCTATGCCTTTAGGATTCTTTTTCTTTAACCGTTCAAAGAGATCGCTACATTGCTCAAAAACAATATTTTCTTTTTTCCCGCGCAGGCCTAATGCCACCAAATTCCGGTAAGGAGGCAGGTTCAATTCTTTGCGTAATTTTAACTCTTCACGGTAAAATTTACTAAAATCCATCGTTTGAACAGCTTTAAGACAATAATTGCCGCCCATGCGCGTTTGTATGAACAATTTCTCGTTTGCCAACTGCTTTAAATGAATTAAAAGCGAAAAAGCTTTTTGTCCGCAACGAAAATCATAATGATGCATTTGATCATCAAAATTCAACAGGGCTACCAAAGAAACGGCCCACTGTTTATGCTCGCGGAACACGGCTCCTGTTGCGATAATAATATCCGCGTTCTGTATAAAGACTTTATTCCCGCTATCATAGCGGCGAATTTGCGCGCCGGGATAAATCCTGGCAACATCACTCTCTAACTTCTCAACGCCTATTCCGGTTGAACGAAGATAAGACCCGTTACACTGCGGGCACACCTTTGGAAGTTCCCTTTTAAAATTACAGTAGCGACAAATCATCGTCTTTTCTGAAAATAAATAAGACAGGTTGACATTGCACCGTTTGCATTTCACGGTAAAACCGCATTGCTGACAGTACGTTCTTGTACTAAAACCCCGTCGGTTCATAAATAAAAGGACTTTCCCTCCCTTCTCTAATGTTTTCTGCATAGCATTCTGCAGCGGAAACGAAAGAATGGATGTCTTGCCGGGATTATAGTTACTCATGTCAACAATCTGTACTTGTCCGTTTTCCTCAGCATCAAAAATGACTTTTTCCCACTTATTACGCTTGGCTTTCTCCCAAATTTCCGCGGTAAAAACCGAACTGGCAAATAGTACGCGGCATTGCTCTATTTTTGAACGCATCTCTGCGATCTCACTGGCGCGGTAATGAGGCGTTTGTTCCTGTTTGTAGGCTTCATTTTCCTCCTCATCAACAATAATCAGGCCCAAATTGGGAAGCGGCGCAAAGACCGCCGAGCGCACTCCAACGACAATGGAGTATTCTCCTTTTCTCATTTCCTCCCATTGCGCTAATTCCTTTTTTGGCGCTAGTTTCTTATCAAGAACCGCAATAGGACAAGTGAGCGTTTTGCGTAATATCAAAACTGTTTCGTCAATAAACGCTATTTCGGGAATAAGAACGATCGCGCTTTTTTTTTGATCAATAACCTTCTGAATATTCTCGATAATGAACGGCCATCGTTTATGGCGGGTTTGGTCATGAACCAAAACCATTTTATTGCCTTCAACGGCGGTTCCCTTTGCTGCCGTTGATAGAAGCGCGGAACTTATTGAAACTTTGTCACGCCGTAAAACCGGCGGCAAACACGTCTCGATGGCCTCTCCCAACGAACATCCATAATGAGCGCTGATCGCCCGGGCCAATTCAAAGGTCGGTTCATCCAAGGCAGGGCCGTTATCCAACAAGGACAAAATGGGATTCAATCGCTTAAAAAGACTGCGTTGTGCCGTTCCGACGACAAAACCGAGACGATCACGTCGATTAAACGACACACGCACACGCTGCCCGACGGCAATACGGTCTTGAAGATCCGTTCCGATTTGATAATCAAACGGACCCTCAACCGGAAGGCCAACAACAATTTTAGCTATTTTGGGTTTCATTATCTAAATGTTATTGAGGTTATAAATGTTATACAGGTTATCAAAGTTGCCATCGATAGGCTGTTTTATGTTACATAACGTTAGAGGTGAAAGTAACCTCATACAACCTAAAACCATTTTCGAACAGTAACCTTTATAACCTACATAACCTCATATAACGTTTATAACATAAACGAAATGGCTATTATTTAATTAAAGATATGATATCACTAACAGCTGAAGGACGGGCTAATGCTTTTGTCCTTTTAAGAGTGGTAAGGAATACATCCTTGGAGGCTCTCATCTTTCTTAATTGCTCGCCGATTTGACTAATACGGCATCCGCTGATCCCAATCCCATATGTCTTGAGCACTCTAATATTACCGGTCTCCTGACCGGGAATGGCATTAAAGAAAATCAGCGGCAGCTGGCTGACCAGCGCTTCAGAGATCGATAAGCCGCCGGGCTTGGTCACCATCACATCGGAGACAGCCATCAATTCATGCATATTATCCACCAAACCCATTATATGCACAAACCCAGAATCCTGGACGCTCAACTTATTGTAAAGGCCCTGATTATGACCGCAGACAGCAATGATCTGAAATTTCTTAAGCTCGTCAATGATCTCTTCAATCGGCCCGATACCAAATGAACCGGTTGCCACGAGAACTGTAAACATATCTTCTTTAAGGCCCAATTCCTTTTTTAAGGCACTGATATCCGTCGACAAAGAAAATTTATCATCGGTCGGTATGCCTGAAACAAAGATATTTTCACCCGGGATACCGATGTTCTCTAATTTTCCTTTCGTCCAATCGCTGGCAACCGTGTAAATATCGATCCCGTCGGCAAGCCAAATTTTATGGACGTCAAAATCCGTAATAACCGTGATCAGCTTTGAGGAAATACGCCCTGCCCTTTTGAGTGCCGCGGCTACCTCTGTCGGCATAAAGTGCGTCATAATAATATAATCGAATTGTTCTTCTTGCAGAAACCGGTGAAGTTTTCCCGTATTCACCCGGTTCTGAACGCGACGCAAAACTCTTATCAGCGGCTGAAGCCAAGAGATGTCCAAAATCCTGAAAAAGAATCCCCACACTCCGGGAATTTTGGAAATAAGAAAGAAATATGTTTCTTTGTAGAACCACCTGAAGAAGAAGCTGGAGTAGTCAAGGGCATCGGCAAAAATAACATCATGGTCCGTCGATTTCTGCATGCCGTTATAGATCGCTTCGGCAGCTTTGAGATGGCCTGCTCCGGCAGAAGCATAAATACATAGAATTTTCATTGCGAATGATCAATTGTAAGTTAAGAGGCCTTCTCATTTGAACGTCTGCGGACAGACTTAACGGTCAGAGCCCTTCTCTTCCTCTGGGATGACCTCAATAGATTGCGCTCATTAATAATATCCGTGGCCTCCAGTAAATCTCTGGCAACATAATCCGGCTTGATCTTCCAACCGCGCATATGCCGTCGGTCTTCACGTCCGGAGAGAACAAAAATAGTCGTGCAGCCGGCATTATGTCCCGTGAGAATATCTGATTCCGTATCGCCGACGAAGAATGCTTTTTGAGCCGAATGGATCGTTTTATTGGCCAACTCAAAGGCCTGGCGGATAGCGCCGATTTCCGGCTTGCGGCATTCACAACCGGCATGCGAAAAGTGTGTGCAATAAAATACTTTCTTTATTCTGCCTCCCATAGCCCGGACATCCCGGAGCATATTACGGGTAATATGTTCAAGTTTTTGTTTCGAATAGACCCCCTTAGCAACACCTGCCTGATTAGAAACGATATAAATCGAATATCCTTCCTGCGTCAGAATACGCAAGGCATCTAGAGTGCCTGGCACAAAGTGAAATTCTTTCAGCTTTGTTACATATTTTCCATTGCCTGGAAATTCGTTAATAACACCATCTCTGTCTAGGAAAACAACTTTCATAACTTAACGTTCTCTTTTTTCATCTGCCAGTATTTAGCATAACTCATAATCTGATACAGCGAAGCAAAAAAAGCGATCATAAAACCGATAAACCCGTCCTTGTATCCCCGTTTTCGGATAAAGGACCGCGGGAATCGGTCCATGGTCCGCCAAATAGCCCTTCCCAAAGACATGTGCCGCCCTGTTTGTATCCATTTTCTCGCCTCAAGTGTCGTCTGGCGGTTAAGGCTTCCTAAAAAATGCTCGAAATCAGGATATCCTTTATGGACAATGTCTTTGGTTAAATGTCCGGTTTCCCCTTCGAGAAAAACTCTGGGGTGTACTTCAACCTCTTCATATTTAAACCGGCTTTTCATGAATAAACGCAATTTTCCCGCCGGGTACCATCCGGAATATTGAACCCAATAACTTCCGATAAAATTGCGCAACGGAATCGAATAGGCATGAAATTTCGGATCCTTGATCGCCTCGGTAATTTCTTCTTTCAGCTCTTCGGTCACATATTCATCCGCATCAAGACTTAAAACCCATTCGTTCTTGGCTTGGGCATACGCCCAATTGCGATGCGTGCCCTCATTATCCATCCGGCGGTGTAATACTTTATCCGCAAATTTCTCAGATAAAGCGACTGTGGAGTCTGTACTCTGGTCATCGACAACGACAATCTCATCAGCCCAGCCATATGCGCTGGACAAACATTTCTCAATATTATCCTCTTCATTTCTTGTAATAACAACCAGCGACAGCGGGATCTTTTCCATTTATGACACCTTGGGATTGGACGCGCATACTTCTTTGAGAGACGCGCAAACATATTCGATCTGGTCTTTATTCATATGCGGGAACATCGGCAGTGACAATATTTCATCAGCCACCTGTTCTGAAACAGGAAAATCCCCTTTTTTCTGCCCAAGATCGGCATAAGCATCCTGAAGATGAATAGGAATCGGATAATGAATAAGGACGCCGACCCCTTTATTTTTCATCCCCTCTAAAATTTCATCGCGATCAGGGACTCTCACCGCAAAGGTTTGGAATACATGCGTTCTGTCTTCTTTGACCGTCGGTATTCCGATACCAGGAACGTCTTTTAACAATTCGCAGTAATAAGCCGCGTGGGCATTGCGCATTTTATTCCATTCATTTAAGTATTCAAGCTTAGCGGATAAAACCACCGCCTGGACCGTATCCAGACGGGAATTATACCCCTTAATCTTATGCTTATAGCGGCCTTTACGCCCGTAATCCCGCAACATTTGGATTTTCTCGTTGATCTCATCATCATTGGTAACCACAATACCGCCATCTCCAAAAGCCCCTAAGCTCTTCGTCGGATAAAAGCTGAAACATCCAATATCTCCCAATGATCCGGTTTTTTTACCATTATAAGTCGCCCCGTGAGCCTGGCAGGCATCTTCAACAATGGCAATATTGTGTTTTCGGGCGATCGATAGGATATCATCCATATTAGCGGGCTGACCGTACAAATGGACAGGAATAATGGCTTTGGTTTTCTCGGTGATGACTTCTTCAAGCTTTTGCGGGTTAATGTTGTAAGTTTCATCTTCCATATCGACAAAAATCGGTTTCGCGCCCGTGTAAGAAATACACAGGGCGGTTGCAATAAATGTAAATGTCGGGAGAATAACCTCATCGCCAACGCTGATATCTAAAGCCCCTAAAGCGAGATAGAGCGCATCTGTACCGGAATTCACTCCTATGGCATATTTAGCATCGCAATAATTCGCAAATTGCGTTTCAAATGTCTTTTCTTCTTCTCCAAGAATAAAGTTTCCCTTTTCAAAAACACTTTTTAACCCTACATCAATTCGGTCTTTAATAGACTCATATTGTTTGCTGAAATCAATAAACGGAATATTCATAATATCTCTCCGATCCTTTCGAAAACTTCTTCCACTGTGATTTGATTCAAACAGCTAATATGTCCGCAAACCGCCTTTCGAAAACGCTGGTAGCAAGGACGGCAAGCGATCTCTTTTTTAATAACTATATGATTCCCAATAGGATATGGGCCGTATACGGTTTCATCCACAGGCCCGAAAATCGAAGCGGTTTGAACACCGGCTGCCACCGCGATATGTAAGGGCCCGCCGTCATTAACAATCATCAATGAACATTTTCGGGCTAAAGCGGCAAATTGATTTATGGTGGTCTCTCCACAAGCCATGACCGGCTTACGAGACATCGCCTCGGAAACTTTTCTGCAAAGAGCCAACTCGCTTTTATCTCCCATCAGTATAGTCTCTGCAGAGAATTTTTCAATTAATTTGTCAGCTAATTTCGCATATTTTTCAGCCGGCCATCGTTTATACAGGGATTCTTTTCCCCAGCTTGCCCCTCCGCCAGGAACAAGGCCAATCACAGGATTTCCGTTCGATACCGTCCGATTTGAGAAATAAAAGGTTTCTGCCCACTTAAGATCATCCTCATTGAGTGTCAATTCAAGGTCTTTTGAACGAATAACCCCTCCAAAATCCTCTAAAAGACTCAAATAGTACTCAACCACATGCTTCCGCTCATATCCTTCCAGAGGGATCTTTTTATTAAGAAAGAAGCTCCTATTCTTGTAATTGAATCCAATACGGTGCTTGATGCCGATCAGCCACGTTAAAAAACTCGCTCCTCTGCTTAAAGACACATCAAGAACAAAATCAAACTGCTCACTTTTCACTTCTCTCAAGAATTGGCGAAATTTTGTTACAAATGCCACTTTAGAACGTTGATAAACCGTATCGAATTCATCACGTTCATAAACAAAAAGACGGTCAACCTTCGCATTGCGATCCAATAAAGGCATTGTCCTGCGATTACAAATGTACCCAATGAAGATATCCGGATCATTCGCTTTGAGATTGCTAATCAGTGGCGTGGTAAAAAGAACATCCCCAACACCGAATGTATTGATGATGAGGATTTTTTTAGGTGAGTAGTTACAAAAACGCACGCTTAAACCATATCTTTATTTTAAAAAACACTCTCGCTGAAATCCGGATTAAACTTCCCGGCGTTTTTTCTTAATTAAAACATCCACGACATCCCGAACATCTTGTGACCTGTCTTTTGGGCAAACCAATAGAGCGTCAGGCGTATCGATAATGACCATATCGTTGAGCCCGACCGGGGCAATAACTTTTTTCTCTCCCCAGACCAGTGTGTTTCGACAATTAACAGCAACAATATCTCCTTTGAGAATATTCCCGCGCTTATCCTTAGAAAGAACTTCCATTAAAGACTCCCAACTGCCTAAATCCGACCAACCAATGCCGGGCGCCGCTACAGCAACAACATTTTTTGATTTTTCCAAAATGCCATAGTCAATCGAGATCCGGGGCACCAGGCGCCATACCCGCCGGATATATGCCATCCCGGTTTTCTTGCCGACTAACCCGTAAACCTTGGGAAGATGTCTGGCAAATTCCTCAAGAATAACAGAGCTCTTCCAAACGAACATTCCACTGTTCCAGAAATATTTTTTTGTTTTTAAGAATTGTTTCGCCTTAGAAATCGCGGGCTTTTCCGTAAACTTTTCCACCCTTATGATCTGTTTTCCGTTAACTCTCTTGCGTGCTGTTTTTAGATATCCATATCCTGTATCGGGCCTCGAAGGAGTAATACCCAATGTTACTAAATAATCTTCCCGCGCTAACCGGACGGCTTCTTTCAATACTTTTAGGAATTTTTTTTGTTCTAAAATAATATGATCAGACGGTAAAACAGCCATAACCGCGCCGGGATCAGTTTTCTGGATCACAGCTGCCGCCCAACAGATCGCGGGAGCCGTATTCTTTGCTTCCGGTTCAAGCAATATATTGGCCTTCGGAATTTTAAACCGGGCGACTTGGCGCCTAACAGTGTTGTGGTAAGCCGCGTTGGTGATGATAAAAATATGCGATCCCGCAATCTCAGGCCTAATACGTGCCACTGTCTCTTGAAACAGGGTTCCCTTACCGGTGATATTGAGAAACTGTTTAGGATTCGATTTTCGGCTTACCGGCCAAAAACGGGTTCCCGAGCCGCCGGCTAAAATAACAGCATATAAATTTGATGATCGCATAAGTTTTTTCCCGATAGATCTACTCTATTCTTTTTTTGACTCTCCTACCTGTTTTATACCTTACTTTAAACCATTTCAAGGGCTGCCACCAATACTTTCTATCGATACCTTGTAAATCACTTTGGCTTAAAGAATGCTGATCAATTTTTTCCCGCATGACCGCCGGATGTGTCCCGAAATAAACAGGAAACCGGTTGAGATTCCCGTAATCATAGGGTTCCTGCCGCTCCTGATCCATTAACGTTGTAAATCCTATTTCCTCAGCATTGAGGCGACGCCGCGCCATTGTTTCTTTTGGGTGGACCCACCCGTAATGATAAAGAAAACAATCGGTATTCTTTCGTTTTAAGGGTTCGCCATTTTTGCGCCGGAATCCAAAAGCATCCCCGAAAGATTCAACTGTGCCATTGTTGCGGATAATACGGTCTTGTTTTTGATACCATCCGCGGTCAATCCGGTAACGGAAATAACTTCCGTAAAAATGCAGCCACCGGAAACGCAAGGCATCGACTTCTTTATCCTGGAAACATTCCCGCATAATAGATTTAAGTTTCGCGAGATCATCCTCATGGATAACCTCATCCGACTGGAGATAAAACGCCCAGTCGCCGGTGCATACTTCTAATGCTAAATTGGTCTGCGCAGAAAGCACCTCAGCTCCGCCTGAAGGATCCCAAATATTTTGTATGATCCGTATCTTATCACTGTCGATCGACCTGATCAGGTTCAGCGTATCATCTTCGCTGTCGCCGACATTAACAATAAACTCGTCGCAGATCGGCAAAATGGATTGGATCGATTCAAGGATCGGATAATTGAATTTGATAACATTGCGCGCAATGGTAAACCCGCTCACTTTCACAAGAAAACTCCTTTTCTATACTCTGAAAGCTATCCGCTCTTATTTAAGATCCATAAACTTCCTCGTACACCTTCAAAGTTTCTTCAGCCGTTTTGCGGAAGTCAAAGTCTGCAGCTCTTCTTAACCCCTTTTCTCTTAACCCTTCTCTTAAATCCCGATCAGAAACAATTCTTCCCACCGCGTCGGCAATATCCTGAGGATTATTGGGATCGGCTGTCAATGCCGCATCTCCGGCAACCTCCGGACAGGAAGACACGTTAGAGGTCACGACTGGAGCGCCGCAGCAAAACGCCTCGAGAATAGGAAAACCAAATCCTTCATAAAATGACGGAAAAACAAAAGCCTCCGCCTTGTTATAAAAATATCGCAGTTCCCTATCCGGCAGATACCCTAAAAAAATTATATGCTCTTTAAGCTTGAGCTTTTCAATAAGGGCGAGAAGATCATCATGCAGCCATCCTCTCATCCCGATAACAGCCAACTTCCCCGGAAATTCTTTTTTGGTTTTTAACAGATGAAAGGCGTGTATACTATGAATTAAATTTTTGCGGGGCTCAATCGTTCCGACGGAAAGAATAAAGGGCTTCTCAACACCTCTTTGCGCAAGGACCTTCTCGGCCAACACATCTTCGCCGCTTTTAATACGGCTGAATATTTCCTTATCAACGCCCTGGTAAATCAGGATGGTCTTTTCCCTTGGTACTTGAAAATATTTCTCCAGATCATTAACCGTATTTTGCGAGCAGCAAATGATCTTAGAAGCCCTTTCCCGGATTTGCTCAAATTGTCTCTGCCCCGCGTCGATAGTCTCTTGCGTGTGACCGCGAGGAAAAGCCTTAAAAATAACATCATGCACCGTAACAACAATTTTCGCGTTACCGGGCGCCTCTAGAGGTCCCGGGCTTGGAAAATGACAAAGATCAATGTGTTTCAATTGTTTGGCAAGGCCCCGGCCCAACCAATCAACGCTCGAAGTAAAATTCTTAGCCGCAAAGCGGGGGATTCTTTTATTAAAACTGAAAAACCCTCTGCGGACATACAGCAGGTATTCATTCTTTCCGTCGATCTCAGTTAAACTCTTAACCAAATGATAAGCGTAACGCCCGATTCCAGTATATTGTTTCTTAAGAAAAGACCTGCAGTTGACCGCAATGCGCATCTTCCTATACACCCCCTTTGGTTTGCGAAAAAATCGCCTGCGGCGACCGCGAAGCAGTACTCGGAGGGTATACCCGAAGGGTATGACTTCCAGTGATTTTTCGCGCTCTCTGCGTTTATGCTTTCCTAGAGCGCAAGAAATCCTTCACAACCTGCTCTACATAATCCAGATCTTCCAGCTCAATATCCTGATGTATCCCGATATGCGTTCCGTTGTCCGAACAATATTCCGCCTCTGGAAAGTCGCCAAGTTTTTTTCCTAAAAACGCGTAATTCGCGCACTGCGTCGGGATCGAATAAAAAAGATTGCGGGAGTCAACTCCGGCCTCCTCGATAAACGCGACAAATTCATCCTTTGTAAACTTAACGCCTTCTTTCACAATGATCGAAAAGGCATGCGGACCGATTTTCTCGCGCGGTTCTTCTTTGATCGTAATAAAATGATCCTCGAACTGTTTGAATTTCTCGATTAAGTAAAGCAAGTTCCGACGGCGCTTTTGAAGAATTTGGTCGAATATCTTTATATTGCCGATCCCCACCGCAGCCTCGATCTCATTCATTTTGGCCGAAAAGCCGATCCTCTTAAATTGGAATTTCCCTTCGATGCCATGATTACGCAATGATCTTAACACGTCTGCCATTTGAGGATTATTGGTAATAACGATCCCCCCTTCGATCGTTGTCACAATGTGTGCGGCATAAAGGCTAAAAGCGGCCATGTCTCCGATTGAACCGATCTTTTTACCTTTATATTCCGCGCCATGAGCTTCGGCGGCATCTTCAATAACATAAAGTTTATGCGCCTTGGCGATTTGCAAAACCTCATCCATGGCAGCCGGCTTGCCCATCAAATGGACCGGCATGATCGCCCGACTCCGGGGTGTAATAGCCTCCTCGATCTTTTTAGGATCAATGTTCAAAGTTTCACGATGGACATCGACGAATACCGGATGAAAACCGGCCTGGAGGACCGCGTTTCCCGTCGCGACAAAAGATAACGCCGGGACAATGATCTCATCTCCCCGCTTTGCGCCGAAATCATAAACAACGGCACACGCAAGGGCATCCGCATCCGTTCCGCTGCTCATCGCAACCGCTTCCTTCACGCCAAACAACTCAGCAAATCTCTCTTCAAATTCTTGAACATATTTTCCCCGGGTCACCCACTTCGTCCTGATCGCCTGGTCAATAAGTTCGCGGGCATCATCGGTAATGGAAACCGTTCCGAAAGGAACCTTGAATTTTGCCTTATTAGAAAATGTCGCGCTCTTATTCTCTTTAATGTCCAATATTTTTATCCTTTTTAAAATCTTCTTTCATAGATTCATACCTCTGCGGGGTGCCGATATCAATAAATTCTTGATCGCTTCGGTATCCATAAAATTCTTTTCCTTCCAAAGCCGGAAAAAAATCCGTCTCAAGAGAGAACTTTTCATCTTCCGGCATACAAGAAAAAACCGCCTGGTCAAAACAGTATATGCCGGCGTTGACCAACGGCTGGACATCATCTTTCATTTTTTCACAAAACCCGGTGATCTTGCCAGACTGATCAAGTTGTACACTCCCGAAGTCTTTCGCTTGATTGACCTGTGACACAAGTACGGAAGCTAGAGCTTTTTTTTCTCTGTGAAAATCCAAGAACGCCTGAAGATCGACGGATATGAACGAATCCCCATTGAGAACGAAAAAGGGATCGCTTGAAATGATCTCGCGGGCATTTCTTAAAGCGCCCCCGGTTCCTAAAGGCTCATTTTCTCTCGAAAAATCGATCGTTATCCCAAAATCATGATCGCGGTAATAGTTCTCAACAAAATTAGCTTTATATCCCGTACACAAAACAACGCGCTCAATACCCTGCCCCTTTAAATGCCCGACAATAAGATCTAAAAAAGGGGCGCCATTAACCTCTGCCATGACTTTGGGCACATCCTTGACAACACTCTGTAACCGCGCGCCTAAACCGCCGCAAAGAATAACACAATCGCAATCCTTCATTCTCTTACTCACCATTAGGTTGATAAAAAATAATCTGCGTGCCCAAGTTTTCAAATTTAAATGGGACCAATAATAACTTCTTTAATTTCTCCCTGATCTTTTTCTGGGCGTTGGGCGGCGCAAAAAGCATCACGAAACCTCCTCCGCCGGCTCCCAGGACTTTTCCCCCGATAGCGCCGGCCCTTTTTGCCGTCTCATAAATATTGTCGATTTGCGGGGTTGAAATTTTCGAGGATAATTCCCTCTTGATCTTCCAGCTTTCATCTAAAAGCTTGCCGAATCCTTTGATCTGGTTACTGTTCAATAATCCGAGCGCCTCCTGGACTAATTGGTACATGACCGTCAATTCCTTTCCCTTCTTGGGAATATTTTTGATCTGGTGAGCCGCGATCGTTGAAGCTGTTCGGGAAAATCCGGTAAAATACAACATCAAATGCTTCTCTAAGTTCCTGATCCTTTCTTCGGGAATCGTAACACGGCGGACCTGCAGATGATCCTCTCCGCCGAATTCAACATAGTTCAATCCTCCGTAAGCCGCCAGCGCCTGGTCCTGGCAGCCGACATTATCCTTACACATTGTCTGTTCAATATAGATGGCCTCTTCAGCGAGCCGCGATTTGGTCGGCATCACTCCTTTAAGCGCGTAGAGGCTGTTTAAAAGCCCAACAGCAAACGATGAACTCGACCCCAAGCCTGTCCGGGCGGGCAGGTCGCCGTCATGATGGATTTCAACACCTTGATGGATTTTTAAAAACCGCAATACTTCTCGAACGGCTGGATGGTCGATCTCACCAATATTTTTTACCTGTTCCATTTGCGAGTAGATGATTCTCGACTTATGCTCGAAGAACGGCGGAAGATAACGGCATGTGATATAACAATATTTGTCGATGCTCGTCGCTAAAACAGCTCCCTTATTTTTATTGAACCAACCGGGATAATCTGTCCCCCCGCCAAAGAACGAAACACGAAATGGTGTGCGGCTAATGATCATAGCGCGATCTCTTTCTCTAAGATTTTCCGTTTAAGTTTGATTTTTGTGGACTTGAGCGTTTCATCAACAGCAATTTGCCCGAATTTGTTCTTGATTAAATCCAGGAACGCCGGATGAGTGTGATAGGTCATCCATGCCTCGTCCCTAAATGCCAGGACTTGCTCCGGTGTTAAATACTTCGTCGATAACGGTTGGCAGTAATATGAATGCTGCGAATAACCGGCATAACAATCCGGAAGCTTCCACCCTTCCTTCAATGCCTGCCCGTAAAGCGGGCTTCCGGGATAAGCCATTGCCGAATAAAAATTGCCTTCCTCCGTATTAAGCTCTAACGCCAGGTCTAATGTCATCTGCATGCTCTCTAGAGTATCTTCAGGAAGGCCGAAAATATAATTAGCGATGACATTAATGTCATGATCCCTTATTTTCTTCACGACACCCCGGATATCAACATCTTCAAAGCGCCCCTTTGTCACATCTTTCCTGACCTTCGTATTGGCACTTTCAATTCCCAGCGCAAGCCAGTTAACACCGGCTTTCTTTAATGTCTCAAGAAATTTTTCCTTCACCGTATCAACGCGGGAATAACACCAAATATTAAAATCGTATCCCCTCTCAATAATCAACTCGCATAATTTCATGAAATGATTGGCATTGAGAACAAATAATTCATCAGCGATCTTTATATTTTTAATACCAAGCCGCGCGAACTTATCAAACTCTTTGATAATAAACTCAGGGTCCCAGTAGCGGAACACAGCGCTTCCGTCGGAAAACTCGTTTTCCTGACGGTTGATAATATTGATCATACAGAACGAACAACGCATCGGGCAGCCTAAGCTGGTATACAATGCCGTAAAAGGCTGGCGCTCGCAATTATTCGGATAAGAATGCCAAAGTGATGTCCGGTAGCGGTCCATCGGTAACTTATCCCAGACTATTCCCGGTAATTCTTCAGGCAAATCCCACCGAGAAACAATGGGCGACGGTGGATTAAGAACAATACGGTCATCAACACGATAAACTAATCCCTTTACCTGATCAAGCTTATCGGCTAAATTGGTCGCCAAAAGGCTGGATATCGTATAGACACCCTCATTCTGACAGGCCATATCGATATAACTGTGACGCTCAAGCACTTCGTGAGATAGCGCCGCGACATGCCCTCCGACAAAAAGAGTTTTAATATCATCCCCGCAAGTATTACGAACTTCTTCGGACAGGGAAACCATTCCTTCCATATTCTGCGAACTCGCACTCGGCTGCTGACCATAGACCACAAAACAAGCTACCCTTGGATTCAATTCTTTTACCTGCACTGCCGCTTTAGCATCACCTAAGGCTAGCGCCTCACAATCCAGGATTTCCGCGGAGAACCCCTTCTTCAAACAATGAGATGCAAGCATGCCGGCCCAAATGGGCGGCTCGATCGCGGAGAAATCTTTACTTAAGTCCTGATAATTCTTTTTGGAAGCGCTTGTATGGATAAATAGAATGTCTAATTGATTCATTGCACTAGCTTTTAATCCCTTTACACATTGACATATTGGCTGCGCTTGATGATCTGGTAGCCCTTGACAAGTTCCTGGATACCGGCTGAAAGAGAAACTTGCGGCTTGAATCCGGTTTTTTCTATTTTTTCATTGCTGACAATATAATCCCTCTTATCCGGATCTGCCCCTATGTCAGACTCAATGAAATAGAACTCAGAAACGTGTTTTTTGATCTCCTCACAGAGCTCTAATTTGCTTAAATTAGCGTCACTTAAGCCCACATTATAAGGTTCATTCTTCATCTTGTCAAAATGATTCAAGGAATGAACAAAGGCATCGGCAACATCTCGGACGTGAATATAGTTACGCTTGAAATGAGATTCAAAAATGACAATAAAACGGTCATAAACCGCGCGATAGGTGAAATCATTGACCAAAAGGTCAAGACGCATACGCGGGCTAACACCAAAAGCTGTTGCCAGCCTTAGAGTTATACCATTCCCGGAATTTAATATTTCACTTTCTGCCGCAACTTTTAATTTTCCATAAAGGGAAACGGGCCGCAGGGGCGTTTCTTCGGTACAATGAATCCCCTTTTCCCCAACCCCATAACCGCTATTGGTTGTCGGATAAATAACCCTTTGGCCCTTGCTGGAGATATCCAGGATCATCTTGACCGCATCTAATATGACAGATTCAGCCCCTTTCGGATCTTCAACGCATAATGGGGCCCCTGTCAAACACGCCAAAGGGAAAATAGCATCTGCCGTGCCTATATGCCTCTCGATAAGAGCTCTATCCCTTGCATCACCCCTCACAACAATTAAATTTGGATCAATACAACAATCGAGCAGAGACGCCTGGTTATACATAAAGTTATCGATAACGGTTACTTTATGGCCTTGCTTCAGCAAAGTCGGAACTAAAACCGATCCCAGATATCCAGCCCCACCTGTCACTAAAATATTCATTGATGTACTCCCTTTATAAATTGAAAACCTGCTGTTAATTTTATAATTACCTAATCTTATCTTTATACCATTCGTAAGTTCTCTTGATGCCTTCATCAAGAGGAACCTGCGCGCTCCATCCTAAACTCTTGGCATAACGGCTATCAAGAAGTTTCTTCATCGTCCCGTCAGGTTTTGTTTCATCAAAAATAATATCTCCCTTAAATCCGACAGTCTTGACAATCATTTCGGTTAACTCTTTAATCGTTACGTCACTACCAAACCCGGCATTAACAATCTTTTCATCATTGTAATGATCCATAAAACGCGCAGAAGCCCTCACGAAGTCATCAACATACAAAAATTCCCGCAGGGGGTTTCCCGTCCCCCAAACAGAAACTTTTTCCTGACCGTTCATAACAGCATTAGAAAATTTGCCAATCAAGGCCCCGATCACATGGGCCGTCTCGATATTCACATCATTGCCGGGACCATAGACCGTCGCCAGAACCATGACAATAGCGTTAAATCCATATTGCTTCCGAAAAGCTTGGCAAAGTTTGATGCCGGCGATCTTCGCGACCGAATACGGCTCGCTGGTTTTCTCGAGTACGCCTGTAAGAAGATTCTCCTCATTCATCGGCTGCGGGCATTCTTTCGGATAAACACAGGATCCCGCGAAGTATAAAAGTTTCTTTGCCCCGAATTTCCAGGAAGAGTAAAGAATATTATTCTGGCTTTCCGAATTATGATACATAAATTCCGCCCCGTTTTTCTCATTCGCTTCTATTCCCCCCGAACGCGTCGAGGCCAAGAAAACATATTCGGGCCTGTTTTTCTGGAAGAATTCATAAACGGAAGACTGTATGGCGGGATTTAAACCGATCTCTGAAGAAGAAAAAATGCTCGTGTAGCCGTCGGACTTAAAAAAAGTCCTCAGAGAATTTTCAATAATATCATTATGTCCAACAATAAGAATTCTCGAATCTTTGTTCATTTACGGATATTGCAAGACCATAAGGCCCTACGCCCTTACTATTTTTGGTTATAATAATTCCCGTGTTCGATCAGAAGTGTCGCTTTGTTATCTTCCCGCTCGAGGGCATGTTTATAGGCCGGAAAAATCTCGTCGGGCTCTTCCAGTTCGATAACATCGATCCAGGTGAACATCTTCCGAAAGGCATCCGCATAATTGCCAACATGCTGATGCCCCGGATGAACGGGTGAATCCGGCCCCGAAGCGGTACGGATGATCATTTTAGGAATAACGCTGTTCGAGCTAATGGCCGGGATCTTATCCAGCATATTGACCATATCGGAAGTCGCCAATAACAAAAAATTCTGTCGGGGATAAACAGAAATAGGAATATAGCCGGAGAGGGCCAGTCCGATAGAAAACTGCATTTGAAAGCTTTCATTGATCGGCATCTCAAGGGTTTTCTCCGGCGGGAGGTCGCGCAAAGTCTGATACATAAAGGTTCCCGGGCCGGCTACCGTTTGTCCAAGGAAGAACGTCTTCGGCTGTCCTGCCACCCATTCCATTGTCCGCTTTAATTCATCAAAATAGTTCATTATTCGTTTTTCGTTGCTTGTTGTTTGTTGCTCGTACTGCACCGAATCGCGTCTAAACTACTCTTTTCGAACTACGATATACGAAATACGAGCAACAAATATATTAAAATTTTATTTTCCACCCTAACCCCGAATGAGGATAGGTATTTTTATATTTAAAATAAATGATCTTGTCCGCAAATTTTGTATCCTTAAACCAGGGCTCCGGACAACCCCAAGTTTCCCGCGTATCGGTCATGACGCTTAACCCGTTATCACAAACTATATAAGTAACCGGCAGGTCAAAATGAACGGCATATTTGACCGCTTCATGAAACACCCCTGTTTCCGATGACATATCCCCGCAGAAAATATAAACTTTGCCGTTTTTTCTCTGATTTTTGAGACCCCAAGCAACACCGGCTGCCGTTCCCATGAGGCTCCCGACGATGCCGGAACAAAAAATCTTATGCTCAGGAAAACATAACGAGATACTTTTCCCGTCAAGAACAGCTTGCTTAACCTCATCTCTGGGAACACCTTTTAGGAGAGCCAATTCGTGTGAGTCCCAATGACCGAACACATAATCATCAGGGCCAATAGCGTTATCCGCAAATATTTTGATCAACTGTTCTTCCCGTCCTGCACGCAGATGGACAGGCGCGTGGATAGCGCCGGTCGCAAAGATATCAGCGATCTCCTTTTCGAATTCTTGCAGATCTTCTTTAGTCGGCATTGTTGTATCCCTGGAACTTATTTTTATTAATCAGTCAAGTTTACTTTAAACCATTGAATCGTTTCCTGTAATCCCTGCTGCAGTTTAATTTTTGGTTTCCATTTAAGATGTTTATAGGCCAGTCTAATATCCGGTTTGCGCTGCTTCGGATCGTCCATCGGAAGCGGCTTATAGGTTATCTTGCTTTTAGACCCTGAAGCCTTGATAACCAATTTAGCGAATTGAAGCATCGTAAACTCATCCGGATTCCCAATATTGACCGGCCCATGGATCTTTGAATACAGTAACCGGACGACCCCCTCAATAAGGTCAGAATAATAACAAAACGACCTGGTTTGCTTTCCGCGACCGTAAACAGTCAGAGCTTTGTTATGTAGCGCTTGATAAATAAAATTAGGGACAACACGCCCATCTTTAATACGCATCCGCGGCCCGTATGTATTAAAAATACGAAGGATGCGGGTGTCAATCTTATGATAACGATGATAAGCCATTGTAATAGCTTCGGCAAAGCGCTTTGCCTCATCATAGCAGCCGCGCGGGCCCACGGGATTCACATGGCCCCAATATGTTTCTGTTTGAGGATGAACCTCCGGATCTCCATAGACTTCCGAAGTCGAAGCGATCAAATACCGCGCCTTTTTTAATTTCGCAAGTCCCAAGGTATTATGCGCGCCCAGCGAACCAACTTTAAGAGTCGGGATCGGATAATTCAGATAATCGATCGGACTTGCCGGCGAAGCAAAGTGAAGAACATAATCAACGCCGCCCTTAATGTGTAGTTTTTTGGAAACATCGTGCCTAATGAATTCGAAGTTTTTATTTCTTTGTAAATGCTTTATATTCCTTAAATTTCCGGTAATCAAATTATCTACGCAAATAACCTTCAGGCCATCCTCGACAAAACGGTCACAAAGATGACTTCCCAAGAATCCGGCTCCCCCGGTAATAACAACTTTTTTCCTTCTCCTCATAATTGATCCTTTAGATTTTTTTTACTTTTTTATGCTTGAGCCGTCCATAGATATTACGAAGGTCATAGATCAAGCGAGCGTATTTTAAAATGAGCTTGTAATTCACCCTAGTATGATCTGTCGCGATAAGGACGCAATCATATTTTGCGACCGCGCCAGGCGTCAACTTGATCGATGTCATGTCGATCTTCCCGATATTCAAATACGGAATGATCGGATCAAAATAGCTGACGCTGCATTCGTTCTGCTGCAATATCTCGATAAGTTTCAAAGCCGGTGATTTGCGCAAGTCTTTCACATCCTTTTTATACGTTACCCCTACGACGAGAAGCTTTGTTTTCTTCAGTATCTTTTTCTTTTCCTTGAGTATATCTTTGAGGCAATCCACAACATAATACGGCATGTGAGAATTGGTGTCTGCCGATAGCTTGATGAATTTTGAACTGAACCCATGATGCCTCGCTTTCCAATAAAGATAAAGCGGATCATCGGGGATGCAATGCCCTCCAACCCCTAACCCGGGGTAAAACGGCATAAAACCAAACGGTTTGGTATTCGCCGCCTCGATAACTTCCCAAATATCGATACCCATTTTATGCGACATCATCGCGACTTCATTGACCCAGCCTATATTGATGATACGGAACGTATTTTCAAGAAGCTTGGTCATCTCAGCCGCTTTAGCCGAAGAGACCACATGGATCTTTTTTATGATCTTTTCGTAAAGTAATTTCGTTAATTCCCCGCTCTTAGGAGTCAGCCCGCCGACCACTTTCGGAATACGCGTCACATCATATTTCTTATTGCCCGGATCAATTCTCTCCGGCGAGAATGACAAGAAGAAATCCTTACCGGCTTTAAGCCCCCCTTTTTCTAATTTCGGGCGGATCAATTCTTCGGTCGTACCCGGATAGGTCGTGCTCTCGAGGATAATAAGGGTATCTTTCTTTAAAAACTTCCGAATGGTTCGAATCGCGCTGACAATATAGGTTATATCCGGCGTGTATTTGCGCTTAAGAGGGGTCGGCACGCAAACAATGATAACATCAACAGTTTTCAAGATATCAAACTCAGTCTGCGCTTTGAGGCGCCCGTTATTAACGACTTTCGCGACATCTTTCGTTGGAATATCCAGAATGTAACTTTTCTTTTTATTGACCTGAGCGACCCGGTCGGCATCCTTATCGAGACCAAAAACCATAAACCCCGCCTTGGCAAAATTTACGGCTAAAGGCAATCCCACATATCCTAAGCCAATGACGGCAAGGCGCGCTTTTTTTGTTGAAATCTTTCTTTTTAATATTACCGACATCTATACTCCTTTTTTATTTTTCTCCCGGCATATTTTCCGGGCATTATGAACCGGCTTTTACCCCGCGTCCGACACCATAATATTCAAAACCAAGATCCCCCAGGTTCTTATCATGATATAAATTGCGGCCATCAAAAAGGATCGGCTGCTTCATGGCTGATCCTATTTTCTTAAAGTTCAGCTTTTTGAATTCATCCCATTCCGTCAATAACACTAAACAATCGCAGCCCTTAGCGGCATCGTAAGGATCTTTACAGTATGTTACTTTTTTAAGGATCTTTTTGGCATTAGGCACAGCCACAGGATCGTAAGCCTTGATCTTCGCCCCCTCCTGCTGCAAAGCGTTAATGATATCGATCGAAGGCGCGCTGCGCATGTCATCGGTGTCCGGTTTAAATGCCAGCCCCAGCACACCGATCACCTTATTCTTGACGATCCAAAGCTTATCTTCGATAAGGCGGACAAAAGAAGCCTTCTGCTCTTCATTAATTTTACGCACTTCATCTAATAAGCGGAAATCATAGCCGCTTTTTTCGCTTATGCGCACAAAGGCATCCACGTCTTTCGGGAAACAGCTGCCTCCATAGCCGACGCCGGCATTCAAGAACGCGCGCCCGATACGTTTATCAAACCCCATTCCTTCCGCCACTTTTAAGATATCAGCGCCAAGCTTGTCGCAGATTTGAGAAATGGAATTAATAAAAGAAATTTTTGTCGCTAAAAAAGAATTCGAGGCATGCTTGATCAACTCGGCGGAATTGATATTTGTCACGACCATATGCGGATTAAGCGGCTTATAGATCTCGCGGAAAAGTTTTTCCGCTTTTTTTGATTCGACACCGATAACGACCCTGTCGGGGTTCATAAAATCATGGACCGCCGACCCCTCCCTTAAGAATTCCGGATTAGAGGCCACGTCAAAATCCAGCTCTGATTTCTTATTCTTTTCGAACTTCTTTGGCAGATTCATCTTGATGGTCCGCGCGACCCTTTTGCCAGTTTCCGCGGGAACGGTCGATTTCTCAATAATCAGCTTATAACCGTCCATGTTAACGGCGATTTGACGAGCAACATTCTCGACATACGTCAAATCAGCATCACCGTTTTTCTTCGACGGCGTTCCTACAGCGATAAAGATCGCCGTTGATTTTCTAGTCGCCTCTCGAATAGAAGTCGTGAACGAAAGGCGTTTATTCTTTAAATTCTTCTTTAATAATTCTTCCAAGCCAGGCTCAAAAATGGGGACTTTGCCTAATCTTAATTTCTTTATTTTCTCCTGATCGACATCGACACAAGTGACTTTATGCCCAATCTGGGATAAACAGACACCAGTAACCAACCCGACATATCCTGATCCAACTATTGCGATATTCATTAATCTCCTCCTGAACTCTGTGAGCCTGCTTTTCTTTTATTAAAACTCGTTCCAAAATCTATGGCCATATCCGGGAATGCTTTCAAAGTGAAGACGATCCAGATTTCATTACCTTCGTTCCGCTTTTCATTGAAATTAATGTCCATCGTCCAGCAATGCAGGTCTCTCGTCACCGAAAACTCTTGCTCTTTAAGGATCCCGCTGCGCAGATCAAAACGATTGTATGTCTGGATTCTCCACTTAGGATTGACCTTATAACTAAACGATGTAGTCAACTGGTCGTCCACTTCACGGCTCCATCGCTTCCCTATACCTGCTGACCATTTATCGCCACCATTAACATATAGATCGAAATTCGCTGTCGTTAAATATTCCTCTTGTGTGTTGTATGTCGAATCAAAATAAAAGGTGGCCCAGTCAACCGGCCTGAAATCAATATCGGTTGAGATCGTTGAAAACCCTCCTTTGGCAGGATGCTCCTTAAGGCGAAACGGCGTGCTGATGATCGCCCTTAATAATTCGACCGTTTTATTGTTTCTTTTTGTCTGCAGTTTATTTTCGATGGAGAACTGAATGCTATGAGCATTATCCAAGCTGTCAATGCTATCAAAAGAATCTAACTGGGCGGATGATAAAGTCGGCTCGCTCATAAACGAGTATGAAACCGATGGTAAAATGATATGCCGAAGCCGGTTAATATCCAATCCATACCGGTCCACCTCGACATTAAAAACCCTATAGAACCGCGTGCTTAAACTAGCCCCCGTTTCAAAAATCCCACGAACAGAATTATATTTCTCTGGATCATTTGTCTTGCTATAGTAAGTATTCCGCCCTCCGACAAAAGGCGTCAATTCGATAAATCCGATTTTCATTGGATAGGATAATATACTATTCGTATCGACCCGCATCGTATTCTGACGGACTTCGCTGGGAGAAGCTGCTTTATTGGTCAGATTGGAATAAGTCGTTGAATTCCTCAGATAAAACCCCGTATTCCACAATGATTTGTTTGACAGGGTATAACTGACCTCTGGCAATCTCTCGACAGCAGACTCGAAACGGTTTACCCTAGCATCGGTACGAAAACTTAAAACTCCCGAAGAGGTATTTCGCGTGAGTAAAAAGAATGTGTTAGGAGAAGCATCTTCGTCATCTTCCCTTTCAAAATAATCCTTGAGAAGCCCGCTATCGCTCAACTTATAATATTGGGCAATAGCTTGCGTTTTATTATCAATATCCCATTTATGCCGCCATTCCACTTTAAAACGCTCCTTCTCAATCGTTGGACTAGGCCGCTCTTCCCAAAACCTGTCCGAAGTGATATTACGCTCGTTCATGTAATAAGTGCGTATTCTGCCGGAACCGGTTTTCGGCGTCTTATAATCTAAATCAATCCCCCAAGCAATATCTTTTCTTTCCCGCGCATCAAGACGAATAATCCCTTTGAAATTTTCATTGAAATAGTAACGCCATTTGGAGAGAACAAACATTCCCCAGTCTTTATCATACCCGGGCGTAAAAAGAACTTTCGGTTTCTTTTCACTAAGGTTCTGCGTAAATCGAGGAAGATACAGTAAAGGAATCTTGCCTATGAGCATACGAACGCTCCGGGCAATTAGTTTCTCCCCTGGATACATATCCATTTTTTTGGAAGTCATGCGGTAATGCGGCTTATCAAGATCGCAGGTCGTAACATAGTTGTTTTCCATCTGTATATGATTCTCCCCAACCTTGCCAACTTTTTCCCCATAGCCGTAATAAGGATTAGCAAAGATCTTCGCCCCATCAAAAGTTCCGGACATTGTTTCAAAATTGAACGTTAGTTGTTCCCCTGTCATTTCAGAGATTTCGCCTCCTGTAGAAACTAAACGGATATTTCCTGTCGCATAGGCCATACCCGTATCGCGCGAAAAATCGATATGATCGCACATCAACTCCATCTTTTTGCTGATAACAACAACATTTCCATCAGCCGTCACCTTGTTTCCGTCCACAGAGTATTCAATCGTATCTCCAGTCAATTCTACAGAATCAGCGCTTTGAACTTCTACGACCTCTTGCTCCTCGCTTTGCTCCTCGCCTTGCGCAAAGGCAGGTGATAGAAAAGACGTGGTCAATAAATGAACAAGCGCAAACTGCAGTAAAATAACGTAAATAGCTGAAAATACTGAAGTTTTGTTTCTGTTTTGAAAATATTTAACGTTCACGAATAGATTCCTTCACTAAAACTCGCGCTCCCATAATTCCAGCATCATTGCCTAATTTTGCCCGTACGATTTTCACCATTTTGGCCTGAACCTTCATGGCGCGACGCCTGATCACAGCATTGATCGTCTTACCTAAAAATTGATAATTGTTTGAAACTCCGCCACCGATAACGATCAGTCGAAGGTTGAGCAAATTAACGACACCCACAAGCGCATTGCCAATATGGGTTGCCGCTTCTTCCCAAAACTCGATCGCGCGCGCATTGCCCTGCTTGGCTAAAAAAAAGACATCAGAAAGTTGAATATTCTTGTTTTTAAAAATCTTCGCGGCCTTCTTTAACAAGTAGCCGTTGCCAACGTAATATTCAAAACACGCTGACCCGCCACAATTACAATCAGGGCCCTTCTCATTAAGGGGCATATGTCCTAATTCACCGGCAACAAAACCTTCCCCTCGATATAAAGCGCCATTGAGAATAAGCCCGCCCCCAACGCCAGTTCCAAGCGTCATGCACATCAGATTCTTATAATTTTTTCCCGCTCCGAACTTCCATTCTCCGAGGGTAATCAGGTTCACGTCATTGTCAACGACCGTAGGGATATGCAGCTTCTTCTGAACAATACTTTTTAAAGGAACGTTTTTCCATCCCGGGATATTAGGCAGGAAGTTTACAATGCCTCTTTTCGAATCAATGGGGCCGGGAAGTCCTAACCCGATCCCTAAAATATCCTTCGATGCCAGCCTTTTCTCTTCAATCAAGTCCCGGACCGCACCGATAATGACATCGATCAATTTCTTCTTGCTTCCATAAAAGCTCTTCGTATCTAAAAAAGCCCTCGCAGCGATCGCTCCGGAACGATCGACCAGGCCCAATTTAATGTTGGTCCCTCCGACATCAACACCAATAGTATACGGTTTCATGTATTTTGCAATGACCTTTAATAGGAATATTAATTGCAGTATAAAATAGTAAGGCGCACATCTCCTGTATTTACAGTGAGATTATTCTACACGATAAAATTTGAGGGTTCAAGCGGTGAATGAAAGAATTTCGGAAGGGATTTACCTGCTATTGACAACACAATTCCTAGTTATTACCCTGACCACCCTTTAAATCCCAAATGAACAAACTTTATTTCTGCCCTTCTTTTTCGCCCTGTAAAGCGCCCAATCTGCCTTATCGATTAATTCATCCATTTTTTTACTGTCATCAGGAAATGTTGAGGTCCCGATACTGACAGTTATTTTCACTGACGCATCGTAAGCCTTGATAACAGCATCTTCAACAGCTTTACGGATACGTTCCGCTGCATACTGGGCGCCCTGGTAACCCGTATCGGGCAAGATCACACAAAATTCTTCCCCTCCATAACGGCCGGCAATATCGATCTCACGGATATTTTCTTTGATCAAGGCCCCGGTCTCCCTCAAGATCTGGTCACCGGTCAAGTGCCCGTACTGATCATTGAACTTCTTGAAAAAATCCACATCGATCATCAAAAAAGACATTCTGATATTCCGCGCTTTTGAACGCTTAAGTTCTTCCTGGAACCGCTCTGTCACATGACGCCGCGTATGCACCTCCGTTAAACTATCCGTAATAGCGATCTGTTCAATCTCCTCGTAAAGATGAACACGGCGCAACGCTAAGGCAAACTGATGCCCCAAGATCATAACCTTTTCTTTATCCTTTTCTGATACTCCTTCAATAGCCAAATACCCGATTTTTTTTCTTTTACTCTGAAGAGTAAAAACAAAATATCCTTCCTTTTTACGCAAATCCTTAACCTCCCTCGAAAGAGAGCCTAAAAAACAGCATTCCTTAAACTCAACATGCTCATGCAGCTTTCGTTTAAAGATCTCAAAAGCTTCGCTTTCGTTGAAGCTTTTGGTAATTTCTTTAGTGATCTCATAGAGCATGAAAATCTCAAGGGCTTCCGCCTGAAGATTCTCTTTTTGCGCATCAAGATTCCCCTTCTTTTTTCCTAATTTTTGCGAAATCTCCTCGGCACGCAGCACCCCTTGATAGGTATCAAGTTCGATCTTAGAGGCCACGCCTTTGGCATGGATCATAACCAACCCGACATAAACCAAAGTTATGGAAAACAATAATAGGATCATATCATTTTGTATTTTTCTGCGTCATTGCCATGATCAGCAGGTCGCTCACTCTTCTATGAAACCACGCAGACCTTATTTCGCCCTTCTTCCTTTGCCCGGTATAAAGCTTGATCAGCTTTATGGATCAATTCTTTCGGGTTCTGCGCGTCTTTAGGAAAAACAGCAACACCAATTGAAACCGTAATTCGCGTTTTTTCCCGTCTGAGGATAATGGTCCGCTCGGAAATCCTTCTCCGGGCTTCTTCAGCGAACTCCAAAGCTTTCTGTTGCGTACAATCGGGCAGTAAGACAGAAAATTCCTCGCCGCCATAACGACAGACCAGCATTCCCGGCTCCTTAAACAAATCCCTTAAAAGCATGCTCACTGTGCGTAAAACGATATCCCCGGCAATATGGCCGAATTTATCGTTATACTGCTTGAACTTGTCGAGGTCAAACATCAGAAAAGCTAATTGATTCTTTCGTCGCAACTGCCGGCTGATCTCCTCGGGCATACGCTCTAAAAGATACCGGCGCAAATACAAACCGGTCAAACCGTCCTTAATCGCTAATTGCTCGACCCGTTCGTAAAGCTGAGCGTTCTCAATCGCGACAGCCCCAAGATCGCCGATAGTCGTTAAGAACCTTAAATCCTCAGTCGTAAAATGATTCTGATCGGAGCTATCAATACGCAATATTCCTAAGGCCCTGTTGCCGACCATCAAAGGCACGCTGATCAGCGATCCGATATCCCTGGCATCCTGCGGCACAATCTTCTCGACGTCAAAACGATAATCGCTTTTTGTATCCTCAATCAATAATGGCTGCATGGTTTTGACGGTCCACTGGTCAAAGGAATCACCCTTCTTCGACTTGATATTAATGCGCATCTGCCCTTTTTGCGAAGAGCTGATGCCGAGGGCCCCTGTCCTTGAATGAAAAAGATAGAGAATGATCGTCGTATCCTTATCACCAAAAAGCCGGTTCACTTCCGCCGAAAGTGTTTTCGACGTGTCCTCTTGAGTGAGACACATGCTTAATCGTTCTGTCAGACCCTTGAGCTGGGAATAATTAACGATCTTCTCCCGGAAGGATTCAATAGCGATTTGCTCCTGCGCAATATCAGCTTCAACAAGATTCATCTGTTCATCATAATTCTGGATCCATAACTTGATCTCTGACTGTTTTTTAATAAGACGGTCTCTTAAAACAAACAGATAAGAAATACAAATAGCCAACCCAATACTTAAGAACATAAAGAATCTAGGCTCAAAAACGGCAGCAAAGAGGAAAAACCCTACTAGAAAAACCAGGAGGATAATAATGGGCACAACGGGGGAGTTAAATAATTGTGTTTTCAGTTTCTGGGTCAAAGAAGTGCACCTTGCTCATGTCAAACACGAGATCCATGTCACGGTTAACATCAGGTCGATTATGAGCTCCGACTCGCGCAACAAATAAGCTTTTACCTGAATTTAAGTATAGATATACTTCTGAACCGAGCGGTTCAACCACTTCACACGTTGCGCGTATCGTATTCTCAGGGGAAGCTTCGGAAACAAACAGCTTGTCATAAATATCTTCAGCTCGAACACCAAAAATAACTTCTTTGCCTTCATACGGCGCAATCGCTTTATACATTTCCTCGACAAGTTTAACCTGAAACTGGCCCTCATCAAAGTAATATTTACGCTCCTTCTTGATGATTCGCCCGCTGATCAAACTAATTGGCGGGGTACCGATAAAGCTGGCCACAAATTTATTAGTGGGTTTATCATAGATCGTCATCGGATCAGCGCATTGTTGAATTTTGCCGTCCTTCATAACGACGATCCGGTCACCAAGCGTTAGGGCCTCGGTCTGATCATGGGTTACATAAACAAAAGTTGTTTGAAGCCGTAACCGTAGTTTATGGATTTCCGCACGCATTTGAACGCGTAATTTGGCATCCAAATTGCTTAAAGGTTCATCAAATAAGAAAGCCTTCGGTTTACGGACAATAGCGCGCCCCAAGGCAACACGTTGGCGCTCACCACCAGAAAGTTGTTTGGGCCGCCGGTCGATTAGTTTCTTAATACCTAGAATTTCTGTAGCTTCATCCACTCGGCGTATGATTTCACTTTTTGGATACTTGCGCAGCTTCAAACCAAAGGCCATATTTTCAAAAATGGTCATGTGGGGATAAAGAGCATAGTTCTGGAATACCATGGAGATGTCACGGTCCTTGGCAGGAACATCATTGACAAGGCGATCTCCGATCCACACCTTTCCATCGCTGATCTCTTCAAGGCCGGCAATCATGCGCAACGTCGTTGACTTTCCGCATCCGGAAGGTCCAACGAGAACCATAAACTCCTTGTTCTCGATCCCCAGATTAAAGGAATCAACCGCTTTTACACCGCCCTTATACGTTTTTGAAACGTTTTGTAAGCTTATTTGTGCCATTGGAAAAGGGTGAACGGTTAATCGTTAATGGTGAATGATTTACTGTTAAAAGCCAGCTGTTAATGCTAATTTTCTTATACTACTACACTGTCAACTAAGTTTCT